>NC_013857.1:490000-681723 GCF_000010725.1 Azospirillum sp. B510
GGCCGTGCCTGATCACCGGCCTTCGGCACCCACTCCAGGCGGATGAAGGCATCCTCCGGACGGCTGGCCACGCCGAAATTGTTCTCTAATAGATTGTCGTCGCCACCATGGACATAAATGCCGGCCCATGAGAAGCCTTTGACGAAATTGTCACGAACGATGACGCCGCTGGTCAGGTCATCGAGGGAAATCCCCCAACCCTTATGATCGGTCAGCCAATTGCCCTTGCCGTCGGTGGCGAGCCCGCCTGTATCGATCACCTCGTTGCCACGAATGACCGAACCCATGGCCTTGGCGGAGCGGCCAAGCATCTCGATGCCGCCGCCATCAGCGGTTTCCTGCCCGACATGCTGAATCCTGTTGAACTGGATGGCGTTGTTGCGGTTCAGCTGCCCATCGTCCCACTCCTTGAAAGACACGCCATAGCGCGGGGCGTCGCTGATGTCGTTGTTGCTGACCAGCGTGTTGCTGCTGCCGACAGCACCGATGCCGGCGCCGCCTTTCGAGATCTGCCCGATATGGTCAATGCTGTTGGCGTAGATGCGGTTGCCGTTGGCGGCGTGGATCATCGAGATGCCACTGGCGCCAAGCTGCTCCATATGGTTGCCGGCGATACGGCTGTCGTCCGTGCCATCGAGTGAGACGGCGGTCCCGACATTGACGAAGTGATTGCCGCCGATGGAATTGCCGTGACCACCCTGCATCGACAGCGCCGAACCGTCGTAACGGGCGTCGGCGAAAGTCAGCCCTTCAATGCTGACATTGCTGGCGTTGCTCGTCTTGATCAGCGTGCCGAGCCGGGAGACCACCACGCCGTCCGACTGGAAACCACCGGGATGCACCGGCTTGACCACCAGCTTGCCATCGCTGGCGCGCCAGCCGAATTCGCCGGCGTCACGGATCAGCGAGGCATCGTTCATCAGCCGGTAGGTCCCACCACTGCGCAAGGCGTAGGACGCCGCATCGTCCAGTGTGACCTTGTGATGATACTGGTCGATCGACGTCACCTGCGAGATGTCGTCCTTCAGCCTTTCCGTATCGAAAGTCTGGACGACCAGCCCGGCGTGAGGCTTCAACCCCGTGGGGATGTCGCCGGCGGAAAAATTGAAGCCGGCTTTGCTGGCGCCGGTATAGTCGGCCTTGAGAACTTTCCAGCCACTGGTCGCAGCCTCGGCCGGGTTGAAGTCCCCGGTCTGCGCCGCGTGCTGGCGAACGCCGCCGATGCTGACATCCAGGCCATTGGCCGAAGCGAGCTTGGCCGAATAAAGGCCGTTGCCCTCGTTGGTGAAGCCGGTCACCCGCTCCCCACCGCTCAGCACCGGCGTCTCACCTTTATAGGCGAGGAAGCTGTGGCCATCGTCGTGGGAGTCGAGACTCAGGGTCTTGTTCAGGCGATAGGTTCCGCCGCGAACATAGGTCGTGTCGATGTCGCTTGCCCGCATGGCGTCTCGCGCCTTCTCGAGGCTGGCGAAGGGGCCGTCGGTACCGGCAGCGTTGGGCGCGGCGAGCCGCCCGGACCAGCTGTCATTGCCCTTCGGGGACACGAAAAAAGCGGCCTGGTCGGTGGTCGTCATCAGTCATTCCTCCGTTCCGATGGAGTCATGAGTCAATTTTTTGGTTAAAATTTTATTTACAACAAATCTACTACTGATGGACAGGTTTCCGCCATGGATTTGTTATTCCCATCCGGGATCCAAATTATATTATGGTGAGTTCATACTTCCATTTTGTTTGCGAAACTGAACCATATATTTTCACCATAGGTCAAATCGGCGTTCTCTCTCGTTACGTGTACAGGTTGCCGCCCAATCGTCCCAGCCCTTGCCCCAGTGATACGAGGCATCACCACGCTGGTCATTTTCTGGAATTTTATGATAAGCTTGCGATCGCCGGGGTCTTTTGTTCTTGGTCATACAGCGGTGCCGCGCCCAGTTCAGCGTCAGGGCCGCCCTCCCCCGGCCTACAGGACGTGAAAGGGACCTGTCTTGAGCGAAGAGTTGAAGAACGTCACCGCGACGAACGTCACCGCGACGGTAAAGTGGTTCAAGCCGGAAAAGGGTTTTGGGTTCGTCCGCCTCGCCGATGGCTCCGGCGAGGCTTTTCTGCACGCTTCGGTCCTGGCCGCCGCCTCCCTGCCCAACCCGGTCGAGGGCACGACGGTCGTCTGCGATCTGGCCCAGGGGGCCAAGGGACCGCAGGTCGTCGCCATTCACTCCGCCACGCCGCCGGAAACGCCGCCAGCCCCGCGCGCCCGCAACCAGCGCGCGCCGCGCGCCACCGCATCGGCCACCCAGCCGATGGGTCTGGTCGCCGGACCGGTGGAGGATGGAAGCGAGGGCCTCGCCCGTCCGCCCAAACCCCAACGCGAGCGGCGCGAGCGCCAGGCGGAGCCGACTGGTCCGGCCACGATGGCCTATGGCACGGTGCGCTGGTACAATCTGGACAGCCAGTCCGGCCTGATCGAGCCGTGGGAGGATGGCGCCACCGTCTATTTCGACCGCGCCACGCTGCGCCAGTCCGGCCTCGACATCGTCGCCGACGGCGAGGATGTCCGCTATCTGGCCGTGGGGTCGGAGGATGCGCCGGTCGCCCAACGGGTCGAACTGATCTGACGACAAAAGCCGCCACCGGGGGCCTCCGCAGGCTGCTTCCCGGTGGCGGTCTCCGTGCGCTGGATCAGAATCGCGTCATCACCGTGAAGAACGCGCGGGGCTCCCGGTTCCGCGTGCTGAACGGCGTGGTGACGAAGGGTTTGGCGAACTCCACGCTAGCCTCGATGCGGCGGAACAGGCCGAAGCGCAGCCCGACACCGGCCGACGCGAGGGCGCGCCGTCCATGGCGCGTGCCACTCTCGTAATTATACACCGCGCCATAATCACCGAAACCGTAGGTGACGGCGTAGTCAAGCCCCTCCTCCTGCACCGGCAGGCTGTATTGCAGTTCCGCCCGGCCGGCGAATCCGCTGTCGCCGGTGATTTCCGAAGGGTCGAAGGCTCGGCCATACTGCTTTCCGCCCAACCCGTATTCCTCCGACGACAGCAATTGGTCGGGGCTGTATTGCCCCTCTCCCGACAAAACGAGCAGCAGCGAGTCGGTCAGCGGCTGGTTGCGCTGGGCCGTCAGCAGGAACTTGCGGAAGTCACTGCGCCCGCCGCCGCGGGTCAGGGTGGCGCTGCCGGATTTGGTGGCGTCCAGGATGTCCAGCCCCTTGGAAACCTCCGCCGTCACAAGGTTGGAGCCGCCCCAACCATCGGCGAAATCATAGGAGAGGTTGGCGGCAACGATGCGCAGCCGGTCCTGGGACAGCCTGTCGCCCAGCGCATCGGTACGGCTGTCCCGAATGGTGAGGCTGAGGCCGGCCCGCAGCGTCTCGGCGCGGCTGCGGATGAAGGGATGCGACACCGCCACCCGGCCGGAGGTGGTGAGGCCGTACAGGTCGAGCGGACGGACGCTGTCGCCGGGCTCCGACCAGGAGCGGCGGACGCCATATTCCACCGTCGTCCCCTCGGCATCCACCGGCACCAGTTGACCCAGGTCGAAGAAGCGCAGTTCGCGGAGTTGCGGGGTGACGATGCCTTGGGCGGTGGTCCGCTCGAACAGACCAAGCTGGTCCTCGACGCTGGCGACGCCGGTCAGTTGCATCGGACCGATGGAGCGGGTGCCGCGGTTGTCCAGCGACAGGAAGCCGCTGACGGGCGTGCGTTCCAGCGCCAGCGTCAGGCGGGAGGCGCCGGGCGTGTCGGGCGACGCCTCCAGCACCGTCTTCACCGCCACGCCGGGCAGATCGTCGGCCAGCAGGACATAGCGCTCCATATCGGTCATGCGCAGCGGGCGGGAAGCCTTGATCTTATCGCCCATCCGCCGCAGCAGACCGAGGCGGTCGGTCGCCTCGCCCTGGACGACCACCTCGTCAACATAGCCCTCCACCACCTGTAGGCGGACGACGCCATCCCGGATGCGTTGGGCCGGCACGACCGCCTGGGACAGCACATAGCCGTCGTTGCGGTAGCGCGCGGTGATGGCGTCACGGATGGCATAGAGGTCGGCGAGCGTCACCGGCTTGCCCAGCTTGTCGCGCCACAGGGCCGACAGGCTGTCACCGTCATAGACGCTGTTGCCGTCGATACGGATCTCGTTCAGCGTGAGGGTGATGCGCTCGGCGTCACGGGGCGGCGGGGCCTTTTCCGGCGCCGGCATCTCGATCTCCGGTGAGGACTGCGGCGCCGCCGGCGGTTCGAAGCGCCGCTCCAGCCGGTTGGGATCGAGGGAGGGAGGCAGAGCCGGGGACACCGCCTGGGCCAGCGCCGGCAACGGACCGGCGATGCCGGCCAGCAGCAGGATTGACAAGCGGACGGGACGGCGCTGGTGGCGAGGGCTGGGCATGGCGGTTCGGGGCACGGCTTGTCGTCTTGCGGCTATTTGTCGGTGAGGGCGGTCACGCCGGCCCAATCCGGCTCCGCCGGCAGGCCGATGCGTTTCTCCGCCTTGTGCAGCATCGCCAGCGCGGCACCATCGCCGGCGATCAGTGTCCGGAAACCGGCGGCGGCGGCCTCGAAACGGCCGGCGCGCCATTGGTCGAGGGCGGCGGCATAGGCGGCGCGCTGGGCCCGCTCCTCGGGATCGGCGCGGCGGGCGTCGGACAGCGGTTCGAACACCTCCACCGGCTCGCTGCGGCCGACGACCTGCACGATGTCGAGCGCGCGGAAGGCCTGGGGGTCGCCATGGTGGCGCATGGTCTCGCCGCTGACCATCAGGGCGGTGTTGTAGTATTTGTTGGCGCCCTCCAGCCGGGAGGCCAGATTCACCGTGTCGCCCATCACCGTGTAGTTGAAGCGTCTGGGCGAGCCGATGTTGCCGATCAGGGCCGGGCCGGTGGCGATGCCGATGCGGTTGGAGCCGCGCCCGCTGGGGGTCGCCAACAGGGTCGGATCATCCTCCATCGCCTGACGCATCGCCAGGGCGGCCGACACGGCGGCGCGGGCATGGTTGTCGATGGCATAGGGGGCACCGAACACCGCCAGCACGGCGTCGCCGATATATTTGTCGACGAAGCCGCCATGCGCCTCGATGATGTCGGTCATCACCGTGAAATAGCGGTTCAGAACGGTGACCAGGGCCTCCGGCTCCATCCCCTCCGACATCTTGGTGAAGCCGGCGATGTCGCAGAACAGGATGGACAGGTCGCGCTCCTCACCGCCCAAGCTGGGCGACTGGCCCGATGCGATCATGTCGTCGATCAGCGACCCCGGCAGGTAGAGCTTGAAGGCGTTGCGGATATGACGCTGGTCGCGGTCGAGCACGGCGAAGCGGAAGCCGAGCGCCAGCGGGAAGACCAGCAGGGCGGCCAGCGCCGCCTGGAGATAGGGCAGGACCAGCCCGCCCTGGAACATTTCCACCGCCACGCCGCTCCAGCACGCCAGCAACACGATCAGACCGGCCGCGGCCACTCCCGGCCGGGTTGCCAGCGTCACCACCCCGGCCAGGCCGGCCAGCAACAGGATCAACACCACGGCGACGGGCCGGGCGGCCTCCGCCAGCGCGTCATGCGCGATCAGGTTGGAGATGGCGGCGGCATGGATGTAGACGCCGGGAATGCTGTCGCGGGTGCGGCCGGCGACATACAGGTCGCTCATCACCGGCAGGGCGCAACGTTCGGGAAGGTTCAGTCCCTCCGGCTTGGTCACCCAGCGGTTGGAGGAGAGCTTGCGGTCCTCGACATCCAGCACGGTGCCGACCATCACCGCCTTGCCCTTGAAGTGCCTGGCGAAATACTCGGCCTTGCCGGCCTCGGCACAGGCATGGAGATCGGCCAGCGAATAGGTCGGGATGGCGCCCGGAGCCGTGGCGTGGTTGACCAGCAGCCGGTTGCCCTCCCCGCCCGGCAGCCGGTAGCCGGCCAGCGTGACGGAGCCGTCGGCCCCCCGTTCCAGCGGCGCCTTCAGCGCGCGGGATGCGACCTCCACCGCCATCCCCGGTTCGGCCTTGGGCTGGCCGTCCGGACCGGTCACGGAGAGGGTCAGCGGAACCCGGCGTAGCACCCCGTCGGGATCCTCCACCAGATTGACCGAGCGGATGTTGTTGACCCCGGCGGCGATCATGTAGCCGCGATAGGGCATCAGCGGGTCGCTCTGATGCTGCACCTTGGCCAGCACCAGCCGCCCCTCCTTGCCGCCACGGCGCAGGGTCAGCAGATAGTCGCGCTCGAATCCGGGGATCAGCGTCTCGACCGAGGTCGGATGGACGAGGTCGAGACCGATGGCCGCCGCCCCGCCATCCAGCATGGCGCCGAGAACGGTGCCGAGACGCGGCCCCCACAGCGCCTGCGGTGTGCCGGCGAAGGGCGGACGGCGATAGGTCTCCTCATCGATGCCGACCACCACCACCGGCGACGGGTCGGGAGCCGGGCGCGCACCATGCACCCGTTCCCGCAACCAAAAGAGACTGTCGATCGAAGGTCCCTGCAACGAGGGCGACGCCGCCAGCACCAGCAGCCCCGCAACGGCCGGAGCCACCGCGCCGAGCAGGATCAGCCGGACACGCCGGGACAGCCTCATCGCCCGCCGCTCAGAAGCGGATCAGCCGGCCGAGCGCGGGACCGCCTCCGGCCGTGGCCTTCTCGTCGATCTTCACGGTGAAGGATTTCTGCCCGGCGGAGATCCTGTAAAGACCGCCCGGCTCCAGCCCGCCACCCGTCTTGGCGGTGTCCAGCACCGTGCCGGGGATATTGACCGTGGCCGGCGTCCCCCCCTGTGCGTCGAGCCGGTCGATGGTGACCGGGCCTGGCGCCGGCAGGATCAGCAGGGGGTGGGTCTTGAACAGGGTCAGGTCCGGCTTGGGCAGCGGCGCCTTCATCCCCGGCAGGGCGATAGGCGCGCTGCGGAAGACGGTCACCCCGGCCTTGCCCGCCTCGTTGGCGGCCAGCAGCAGCTTGCCGCCATCGCAGGGCAGCGTATGGCGGTCGATGCTGCCACCCTGCACCGTCGACTCACGGGCGCCAACCGTTACCGAACCGCCGGTGATCGTCTCGTTCACGCAGGATTCCAGATAGCTCAGCGTCAGCGTCTGGCCCACCTTCAATGCCACCATACGCCCCGCCGCGAGATAATCCATCGGCTGCACCCCCTCGACACCATCCGACACATCCTCGACCAGTGCCGTGGGCGTGGACGGAGCCGGATCGGCGGCATACGCGAGCGGCGATGCAATCAGAAGAAGCAGAGCCCCCGCGGTAAAAGGCCGGACAGGCGGGTGGAACAGGACGGACATGGAAACGGCCTCCCAGACATCGCAGGGGAATACCCCATGCGGACGGCTTCGATCGGTTTGCCTTCCCTTTAGCGAAGTAACCGGATTACTTCAAATCCAATACGTTCCTGACAGGGCAATCGCTTGAAGCGGCGCTTGACGCATCGAGTTTAAACGCGGTTGTGGATTCCCTCTGAAGGGCGGGCATGATTCATAGGAGCCTCCATTGATGGGAGGCAGGTATGGCGGAAGGGGCTGGCAAGTCGCTGTTGGATCACTTCTCGGCGCTGGAGGATCCGCGTCAGGCATGGAAGGTCGTATATCCGCTGCCGGAAATCCTGCTCCTGGTGCTGTGTGCCACCCTGGGTGGGGCGGAGAACTTTGTCGAGATCGAGGAGTGGGGCGAGGATCGCCTGGACTTTCTGCGTCGTTTCCTGCCCTACCGGCGAGGCATCGCCAGCCATGACACGCTCAACGACGTGATGAACGCGCTTGATGGCGAGCTGTTTTCGTCCTGCTTCACGGCGTGGGTGGACGGGTTGCGCGAGGGCGAGCCGGACATCGTCGCCATTGACGGCAAGACCTCCCGGCGCGCTCACGCTCGGGCTCAGGGGCGCAACCCGCTGCATCTCGTCTCCGCCTGGGCCAGCCGACAGCGGCTGGTGCTGGGCCAGCAAGCCTGCGAGGCGAAGTCGAACGAGATCACCGCCATTCCACTGCTGCTGGAGCGCTTGGCCCTGACCGGAGCATTGGTAACCATCGATGCCATGGGGTGCCAGACCAAGATCGCCCAAGCCATTCTCGACAAGGGTGCCGACTATCTGCTGGCGGTGAAGGGCAACTGGCCGATCCTGTGCGGGGAAATCGAGCGCTACTTCAGCGAGGCACGCGACGGCGTATCCGACACGTTCACCACCACCGACGGCGACCATGGCCGGATCGAAGTCCGCCACCATGTCGTCAGCCACGACGTCGACTGGCTGTCCACCGACCGCCGCTTCCCGGGCGAGCCCCGCTTCCCCGCCTTGACCAGCATCGCCATGGTCGAGGCCGACGTCGAGCGGGAGGGTAAGCCCAGCCGAGAACGGCGTTACTTTCTCTCCTCGGCACGCCTCGACGCCCGTCTCCTGGCCCACGCTGTCCGCTGCCATTGGCATGTCGAGAACCGCCTGCACTGGGTGCTTGATGTCGTCTTCCACGACGACCTCTCCCGCTTGCGGTCCGGCTTCGGCCCTCAAAACATGGCCGCCATCCGGCACATGGCCATAAACCTCATCCGAAAGGCCCCAGGCAAACAGAGCCTGACCGTCAAGCGTAAGAAAATGTCCTGGAACGCCGACTACCTCGAAACCGTCATCCGGCAGCGCGGCTAACGTCGGTCAAGCGATTGCCCTGACGTTCCTGACGCGGGCATCGCAACGCCGGCAATTATGGATGCGGCGGCGGGGCTGGATTGTCAAAAAAGTGAAATATCCCCGCCACACCGGCGTCATGGCTGCGGGCTACCGTACACGTCCCGCGCGTGACGGCCTTCCAGGTCGCGAGCAGTTGGGGTGGGCATCATTGGAGCGTCGCGACCGAACATGGGTACCGAACATATCGTCCGCTCCTTTGCGCAGGAATTGCAGCGCCTGTCCAATCTCGTCACCCAGATGGGCGGCGTCGCCGAAGCGCAGGTGGAGGCCGCGGTCAAGGCGGTAGCCCGCCGCGATGTCGGGCTCGCCTCGCAGGTGATGCAGGCCGACGCGCGTCTTGACGCCTATGAGCGCGACATCGACGCGGAGGCGGTGCGGCTGCTGGCCCTGCGCCAGCCGATGGCCCAGGATCTGCGCGAGATCGTCTCGGCACTCAAGGTCTCCGCCGACCTGGAGCGGATCGGCGATTATGCCGCCAACGTCGCCAAGCGGTCTCTGGCGCTGGCCCAGGTGCCGGTGGTGCGCCCCGCCGCCGGCATCCCGCGCATGGGCCGGCTGGTGGAAGCCATCCTGAAGGACGTGCTGGACGCCTATATCGAGCGCGACGTCGACAAGGCCATCGCCGCCTGGGAACGCGACGAGGAACTGGACGACCTCTACACCAGCCTGTTCCGCGAGGTCCTGACCTACATGATGGAGGATCCGCGCAACATCACCCCTTGCACGCATCTGCTGTTCATGGCGAAGAATCTGGAACGTATCGGCGATCATGCCACCAACATCGCCGAGAACATCCATTTCCTGGTGGTCGGCAGCCCGCTGACCGTGCTGCGGCCGAAGAACGACACCAGCAGCTTCGCCGTGGTATCACCGTCGGAACCGGGCATGGATGCGTCGCCCTTTTCCGATGACGAGTCCGGCCCCGCCGACGCCGGTTGAGCTTCGGCCGCAGCCTCGCCCCCCCGCGTGACGCGACGGCAGCGACACTTTGTCCAACCGGACCCACAACCGCACTCCCCCGGCCCTGAAAGGGGTCGTTCTTCCGGCCGGCATCGTCGGCGCAGGGGAGATACCGTCGGAGTGCGGGGCTTTTCCGTTTGCATGCGGCGCGGGGGTCGGGTATTAGGCCGCCCCGTGTGCCCGACATCCGCCGCGGCATCCCTGTCCCTGCCTGCAACGAGACACGCTGGTCATGCCCGCCGACGCATTGAGCTCCGCCCTGCTTCCCGCCGGACTGCACGACGTGCTGCCGTCCGAAGCGGCGCATGAGGCGGCCGCCGTCGAACGCCTGCTGGCGGAATTCGCCGCGCAGGGATACCGCCGCGTCGATCCGCCCCTGGTGGAGTTCGAGGAGAACCTGCTCTCCGGCGCGGGGGCCGCGATGTCCAAGCAGACCTTCCGGCTGATGGACCCACATTCACAGCGGATGATGGCGGTGCGCGCCGACATCACCCCGCAGATCGCCCGCATCGCCACCACCCGCCTGAAGAACGAGGCCCGGCCGCTGCGCCTGTGCTACGCCGGGCAGGTGTTGCGGGTGAAGGGGTCGCAGCTGCGCCCCGAACGCCAGTTCACCCAGGTCGGCGTCGAGCTGATCGGCGCCCTGGAGGCGGAGGCTGACGCCGAAGTGGTTCTGCTGGCCGTCCAGGGGCTGACCGCCATCGGCGTGCCGCACCTGTCGGTCGATCTCTGCGTGCCGACCATGGTGTCGCGCATCTGCGCCGGGCTGGGGCTGGGCGACGCGGAGATCCGTCAGCTGCGCGCCGCCCTCGACCGCAAGGACTCGGCCGCGGTGGCGGCGGTCGGTGGGCCGGCGGCCAAGCTTCTGGAAACGCTGATGAGCGCGTCGGGTCCCGCCGACCGCGCCATGCTGGCCTTGTCCGCCCTGCCGCTGCCGGAGGGCGCCGAGAAGGACCGCCGCCGGCTGACCGACACGCTGGCGCTGCTGCGCGCGGCGATGCCCGATCTGGCGGTGACCATCGATCTGGTCGAGCATCGCGGGTTCGAATATCAGACCGGCCTCAGCTTCACCCTGTTTTCCCGCGCGGCGGGCGAGTTGGGCCAGGGCGGGCGCTACCGCGCCGGCGCCCAGGGCGAGGATCGCGGCGAGCCGGCGACCGGCTTCACGCTCTACATGGACACGCTGCTGCGCGCCGTTCCGGCGGCCACGGCCGCGGGCCGGGTCTATGTGCCGCATGGCAGCGGCTGGGAGACGGCGCGCAAGCTGCGGGCCGACGGGTGGGTGACGGTCGCCGGGCTGGCCCCGGCGGCCGATGCGGTCGCTGAAGCCAAACGGCTTCAGTGCGGCCATTGGCTGGCCGGCGGCGACGTCAAGCCGGTCGGGTAAACTTGCGGTCTGCAAGTTGGGTGTTGGGTGAACGGACCCCCACGCCGCGCGGATGGTGCCCTGCGGTGGATCGGTAAGGTCGAGCGGTTTCTTCTTTAAGTTTTGCGGAGACGAGAGATGGCCAACGTTGCGGTGGTCGGCGCCCAGTGGGGCGACGAGGGCAAGGGCAAGATCGTCGACTGGCTGTCCAGCCGGGCCGATGTGGTGGTGCGCTTCCAGGGCGGTCACAACGCCGGCCACACGCTGGTGATCAACGGCGTCGAATACAAGCTGAGCCTGCTGCCGTCCGGCGTGGTTCGCCAGAACAAGCTGTCGGTCATCGGCAACGGCGTCGTCTTCGACCCGTGGGCCTTCATCCGCGAAGTCAACGCGATCAAGGAGAAGGGTGTTTCCGTCACCCCGGAGAACCTGATCGTCGCCGAGAATGTCCCGCTGATCCTGCCGGTGCACAGCGCGCTGGACAAGGCGCGGGAGGAGGCCAAGGGCGCCGGCAAGATCGGCACCACCGGCCGCGGCATCGGCCCGGCCTATGAGGACAAGGTGGCGCGGCGCGCCATCCGCCTGTGCGACCTGACCGACGACGCCGTCCTGGTGGAGAAGGTCGACGCCCTGCTGGCCCACCACAACGCGCTGTTCCGCGCGCTGGGCGCGCCGGAAATGACCCCGGCCGACATCCTGGAGCCGCTGCGCGAGATCGCGCCGCAGGTGCTGCCCTACGCCGCCGTCGTGTGGAAGCGGCTCGACGAATTGCGCCGCGCCGGCAAGCGCATCCTGTTCGAAGGCGCCCAGGGCACGATGCTGGACATCGACCATGGCACCTACCCCTACGTCACCTCCTCCAACACGGTGGCCGGCAACGCCGCCGCCGGCAGCGGCATGGGCCCGCGCGCGGTCGGCTATGTGCTGGGCATTTGCAAGGCCTACACCACCCGCGTCGGCTCCGGCCCCTTCCCGACCGAGCTGAAGGACGAGATCGGCGAGCTGATCGGCCAGAAGGGCAAGGAGTTCGGCGTGGTCACCGGGCGCAAGCGCCGCTGCGGCTGGTTCGACGCCGTCATGGTCCGCCAGGCGATCAAGACCGGCGGCATCGACGGCATCGCCCTGACCAAGCTGGACGTGCTGGACGGTTTCGACGAGGTGAAGGTCTGCGTCGGCTATCGCCTCGACGGGCAGGAGATCGACTATTACCCGTCGAACGCCGGCGCCCAGGCCCGCGTCGAGCCGATCTACGAGACCTTCGAAGGCTGGAAGGACACCACCCGCGGCGCCCGCTCCTGGGCGGAGTTGCCGGCCCAGGCGGTCAAGTATGTCCGCCACATCGAGGAGCTGATCCAGGCTCCGGTCGCCCTGCTGTCGACCAGCCCGGAACGCGACGACACCATCCTGATGACGGACCCCTTCGCCGACTGATCGGGTGGCGCGATACGAAGAAGGAAGGGCCGGCGTTTCGCCGGCCCTTCCTCTTTGACACCGTCCCGGTTCACGCCGCCCAGATTCACACCGACCGGGTCAAGCCGCCATCGACCCGGATGTTCTGGCCGGTGATATAGCCGGCGCCCGCGGAGGCCAGGAAGGCCACCGTCGCCGCGATCTCCTCGCTGCTGCCGTAGCGCCGCATCGGCACGCTCTGGCGCCGCTCCTCGGTCGCGGGCAGGCTGTCGATCCAGCCGGGCAGGACGTTGTTCATCCGCACATTGTCCGCCGCATACTGCTCGGCGAAGATCTTGGTGTAGGCGGCAAGTCCCGCCCGCGCGACGGCGGACGTCGGGAACATGGCGCTCGGCTCGAACGCCCAGGCGGTGGAGATGTTGACGATGGAGCCGCCCTTCCGCCCGACCATGATCGGCGCCACCAGCCGCACCGCCCGCACCACGTTGAGGAAATAGACCTCGATGCCGCGGTGCCAATCCTCGTCGCTGATCTCCAGCAGGGGCCCGCGCGGACCATGGCCGGCGCTGTTGACCAGCACGTCGATGCGGCCCCAGCGCCGCATCGTGGCATCGACCAGCCGCTTCAGATCGTCGCTGGACTGGTTCGACCCGGTCACCCCGATGCCGCCCAGTTCGGCGGCCAGCGCCTCGCCCTTGCCGGAGGAGGACAGGATCGCGACCTTGAACCCGTCGGCCGCGAGCCGGCGCGCCGAGGCCGCCCCCATGCCGCTGCCCCCGGCGGTGATGACCGCAATCTTCTCTTCAGACATGACCATTCCTCGCAATCCCGTGGTTGACCAACCATAGGGGAGAGCGCCCCGCCGCCTCAAACGCGATTTCAGCCCGATGGCGCGGGCCGAAGAGGCTCAGATGTCGAAGTTGGCGGCGATGTTGCCGGTGGACTGGCGATGGCGAAGCGCGTCGGCCAGCGTCCGGTTGTCCAGGACGGCGGCGGTGGCGTCGCGGACCTGGACCATCAGCCAGCGGACCGAACAGGTCGCCGTGTCAATGCAGTCCTCGCATGGACGGAAAGAGGCCTTGCTGGCGCAGGGGATCGGAGCCAGATGGCCGTCGATCAGGCGGATCACCTCGCCGAAGGTGATCTCGGCGGCGGGGCGGGCCAGCCGGTAGCCGCCGCTCTTGCCGCGCTTGGCGAACAGCAGCCCTTCCTTGCGCAATTCGACCAGGATCGCTTCCAGGAACTTGCGCGGGATGTTCTCGCGCTCCGCGATGTCGGCGATCAGGATCAGATCACCGGTATCCTTCTCCGCCAGCATGATCAGGGCACGCAACGCGTATTTGGCTTTCTGCGACAGCATTCCGGCGGAATCCGATTTTTTGCGGCGGCGGCTGGTTGGTCCGCCCCGATCTAAGGCCTGGATGGTTAACATTTCGTGCCGGCCCGGTATTCCACCCGAAAGGCGCCGTCCCCGGCCGGTCCAGCGGACCATAATCAGATTCACCGCCCATTGCGACGGACTTTGCGCGAATGGTTTGCGGCCGCCGCCGCAGGCGCGTTAAGGTCGCCCGGCCCCATCGGCCCGCTCCCCCACCCTCCCCGCAGCGTCGAAGGTCAGACCATGCAGTACGCCATTGTTCCGGTCACCCCGTTCCAGCAGAACTGCACGGTGCTCTGGTGCCCCGAGACGATGAAGGGTGCGGCCATCGATCCCGGCGGCGAGCTGGACCGCATCCTGGCGGCGGCGAAGGCGAAGGGAGTGACGCTGGAAAAGATCCTGGTGACCCATGGCCATATCGACCATGCCGGCGGCGTCGCCGATCTCGCCGACAAGCTGTCGCTGCCGATCGAGGGACCGCACCGCGAGGACCAGTTCTGGATCGACGGCATGCCGCACCAGAGCCAGATGTTCGGCTTTCCGCCGGTCCGCTCCTTCACCCCCGACCGCTGGCTGGAGGAAGGCGATACGGTGACCGTCGGCAACCAGAGTCTGGAGGTCCGCCACTGCCCCGGCCACACCCCCGGCCATGTCGTGTTCGTCCACCGGCCGTCGAAGCTCGCCATCGTCGGCGACGTGCTGTTCCAGGGCTCCATCGGCCGCACCGATTTCCCGAAGGGCAACCATGGCGACCTGATCGCCTCGATCCGCGAGCGGCTGTTCCCCTATGGCGACGATTTCGCCTTCATCCCCGGCCACGGCCCGATGTCCAGCTTCGGCGAGGAGCGGCTCTACAATCCGTTCCTGAACGACTGAGGGCGAGGCACGCTCAATCCACCGCCGGATCGTCCCCCAGCAGCAGGTCGATGCGCCGGCGCAGGCTGATCAGCTCGCGGCGCTGCATGTCATCGACATAGGCGCGGTGTTCGCGCGGATCGCCCAGCCGGGCGGTCGCGCGACGCAGCGCGTCGAGAAAGCGGCCGACCGCCGACATGGTGCGCAGCGACGGCTCCTTGCTGGCGTCCTTGCGGCTGCGCGCGGCCTGTACCGTCCCGTCGCCGGCCTTGACCTGTTCCCAAAGCGCGATCTGCTCGTCCAGATCCTTGATCCAGGCGATCTCGATCAGGGTGGAACGGGAAACATCATGGTGTGCGGCGGCATATTCCTGCTTGATCGTCTCCGGCAGGCTGTTCAGCCGCAAGGTATGGCTGACATTGCTCTGGCTCTTGCCGATGATGCGGCCCAGCTGTTCCTGGGTATAGCCGAAGCGGTCGATCAGCCGGGCCAGCGCCTCCGCCAGTTCCAGCGCGTCAAGGTCGACGCGCTGCACATTCTCCACCAGCGTCAGCTCGTCCGGATTGCCGGAGGTGACCAGCGCGTAGATGGTCGCCAGCCCCAGCATCTCATGCGCCCGCAGCCGGCGCTCACCGGCGACCAGACGATGGCCGCCGACGGTTTCCTGGACAAGGATCGGCTGCTTCAACCCGTAATGCGCAATCGAGTCGGCAAGCCCCTGCATTTCCTGAGGGTCGAAGTGGCGGCGTGGCATGCCCGGATTGCGGATGATCCGTGCGACATCGAGTTCCAACAGCCGGGGCGGCTTGCCCGTATCGTCGAACAGATCCGAATGATCGGGTGCGAGCGTCGGCATGTCTTGTTCTGGTCCCTGATCCCCAATCCAACCGGTGTCCTTCCGGTTCCGCAACGGTGCCCGGCGGTCACGGCTCTGTCAACGATGCACTGGAAGAAAAGGAGAACATCGCCCACCGCGCCGCGCCGCCGCCCCCTGCGACAACCGGTCTTTGGCTCATCGGCGGGCCGGCGGCGGCGAGAATCCGAGCAAAACAGTCGGATGAAAAAGAAACGTCATCGCACCGTCACCGTTTTGTTAAATGATCGTTCAAAATCCATTCAGCTGGCGCAATGAAACGTAACTTAGTAAAAGGGGTTCAAGCAGACCCGAGAAATTGATCCGGCGTCTGTTGGGAGGTCGGTCGATGTCACTTGCTGAACGCAAGCTTTTTGTCGAGCGCTGGATTCGCTCACCCCTGAAGGTCGCGTCGGTAACTCCAAGCGGACATGAACTGTGCCGGGCCATGGCGAAGGCGGCCGGCTGCGGTCCCGAACGGCGGGTGGTGGAACTGGGGCCGGGCACCGGTCCGGTCACCTCGGCGCTGCTGTCCCATGGCGTCACCCCCGGCAATCTGCTGATGGTCGAGCTGGACGCCGCCTTCGCCGATCATCTGGCGATCCAGCATCCGGACGCCACGGTGGTGCGCGGCGACGCGACGCGGATCCAGCGCATCGTCCAGACCCATGGCTGGAAAGACTGCGACGCCGTGGTCTCCGGCCTGCCGCTGGTCGCGATGCCTCTACCGGTCCAGGCGCGAATCGTGCGCGGCGCCTTTTCCGTGCTGGCGCCCGACGGGGTTTTCGTGCAATTCACCTATGGTCCCTTCGCCCCGGTCAATCCGGAACTGATCCGGCGGCTGCGGTTGAAGCCGCGGCGCCATGCCTGGATCGCCCGGAACCTGCCGCCGGCGTCAGTCTGGACCTTCCGCCGGCTGCCCTGACGACGAGTCATTTTGACCGCTGACACTGTCTTGAACGAGGCGCGCGCCCTGATCGGCGCGCGCCGTTTCCGCCCCGCCCTGCGCCTGCTGCGAGGCGCCGCCGCGTCCTCCGGAGTCGAGCGGCTCCATCTGCTCGGATTGGCCCATCTTGGCCACCGCAACCCGTCGGAGGCCATCGCCTGCCTGCGCCGCACGCTGGCCGACGATCCAGCAGACGCAGACCGGATGGCGACCCTCGCCAAGGCTCATCAGGCCGCCAATGCCCCGCTTCCCGCCGTCCGCTGGCTGGAGCGCGCCCGTCGGGTCGCTCCCGACCGCCCGGACCTGACGGCAGCCCTGGCCGGCGCGCTGCGCCGCGACGCCCGCTACGCCGACGCCATCTCCGTGACGCGGGAGGCGCTGGCCACCGGCGATTTCTCCGCGGACATCCGCTTCGAAGCGGCGACCGCCGCAGCCTATCTCGGCGACGACGCGCTGTCCCTGGCCCATTTCAACGCGCTGCTGACCGACGATCCCGAACATGCCGCCGCCTGGTTCGGCAGCCATGCCCAGGCGCTGCACCATCATGGTCCCGAGGAGGCGTTGCGCCGGCTGCGCCGCGCCACCCGCTGCGGCGGCGCCAACGGCAAATATTGGGGCTATCTCGCCGCCACCCTGCGGCTGCTTGGCCGCGATGCGGAGGCCGACGCGGTGGAGAATGCCGAGGTCAGGGACAATCCCCGGCGCCGACCGCTGCCGGATGGAGTCAAGGCCCTGCTGCCTGCCCTGTCGACCGATTTCCGCCTGTTCGGCAGCAGCGGCCGGCTGCTGCGCCACGCGCTGGCCTGCGCCACCATGCCGGGTCTGGTGCTGGAGTTCGGCGTGAGGCGCGGCACCTCGCTGAACCACATCGCCGAGGTCGCCGGACAAGAGGTCCACGGCTTCGACTCGTTCGAGGGGCTGCCGGAGGGCTGGGTCAATTCGCCCCGCGGCGTGCTGACCACCGGCAGCCAGCTGCCACCGGTGCGCGACAACGCCCGCCTGCATGTCGGATGGTTCGAGGACAGCCTGCCGCCCTTCCTCGCCACCCATCCGGAGCCGGTGCGTTTCGTCAATGTCGACAGCGACATCTATGCCTCGGCCCGGACGGTGCTGACCGCCCTGGCCGATCGGATTCGGCCGGGAACGGTCATCGTGTTCGACGAATATATCGGCAATCTGAGCTGGCGCGACGATGAATACCGGGCCTTCCAGGAATTCTCTGTGGAGAATACGGTACGATATGAGTATTTCGCCGCCAGCCCCTACACAAAGCAGGTGGCGCTGATTATAAGATAATTGCCCAGCATTTATTTTGATGGCACATTCTCCAATAGATATTTGCAGATCAGCCCGCCCGTTGCCTGGATATGTTTCTGCACCAGATCGGCCGCCTCTTCAGCATCACCATTGCGAACAAATTTTAACAATTTCCAGTGTTCATCCTGTGAATCTTTCTTATATCCTGATGTGTTATAAGCAAGCCGAAGGTAGCGCCGCAGGTTTGCGCGCACCTTGTCAATTTCCGCCATAAAGAATGGCCTCTCGGCAGGCTCATACAGCTTATAGTGGAAAGATTTGCTTAAATCCAAAACTTTGTCTATTTCATTTGCATCATCCAATTCCGCCAGTATTACCTCAGCATCCCTGACATGAGCCGCAGTGATTCTTGGCGTAGACCAACGGATAAGCTGCCCTTCCAGAATAAATCGGAACTCCGTTAGCTCATGGGCAACCTTAGCGGAAAGTTGTGAAACGACAGCCCCCTTGTTGCGGATGAACTCGACAAGTCCATCGCTGATAAGCTGCTGGAGCGCTTCTCGCACTGGAATGTGGCTGATTGCAAAATGTGCGGCGATGTGATCTTGCCGCAGAGGCATCCCGGCGGGCAGAACACCATGAGAAATAGCATTCCTTAAAGTTTCCGCAACCATTTCAGCTGTCGCCCGCGATTCGCCATCAGGCGGCGGAAGGTAACGTTCCAGCCCCTCGGTTCGGCTTGATGTGCGCGTCACTTGACTCATCCTATATAATATATGATTTTATGCCCCCATAGGATCCCCCCCGATCTTCACAACGGAGGAGCCTGCCATGACCACCATTCTGGACTCCACACCACCAGACCGCCTCAGAATTCTCGCCACCGCAGAAAATGCGATCGCAGGCCTTGGCAATTCCGACTTCGGCAATGAAGTCAGCGCCGCATTCCATAGGGAACGCGCCTCCATACAGAAGGTGGAGGAGTGCTTTGAAAAACTGACGTCGCGAGCGTGGTCGCGCCCAGTTCTGGAGCGCTTCTTCCACGCATGGCGCGACACCCACCTCACGTCCAATGCTGTTGCGGCCATGACATGCCGCCTCATGGCGCTGGCAGAGCAAGCCGAGGGGCAGCCGGATCGCGCCGTTGCCTTCTTTAGTGCGGCTTCGGAAACCGGGAAAATCATTCACGAGGATCTGGGACTTTGCGGAGAAGCCCATGCGGAGCTTTACTATCGCCTTGCCACCAACGTTTGTGAGGGAGATGAATGGGAACGACGCCGAAACCGGGTTCCCAGTGCTTTCGAGTTTCGCAAATGGGTTCTGCACCAGCGCGTAATCGCCCAAGACATCCAAGACGGACTTGAGACGACCATCGCATCGGAAATCTATAATCATGGGGAATATACGTTTGCCGCTCCCCTGTTCGCTCCATGGCTAGCCCGCGAATTTGGCTTTACGGATCAACAGGTTAAGCGTGATCTGGCCTATATCGTCGTTCATACGGGAGACACGGAAAGCGGTCATTTCCGTCACGGCGTCCAGGCCCTGGAATATTATTGCTATGGCGCGCAGGTCACGCCCGATCCCATTCGACTGGGCGCGCGTTGCTCAGACTATCTCCGTCGCGTTGGTGATGCTTTTGCTGGCATTTCCGCAAGGTTGAATTGAAATAACATTGAGAGATAGCGCTGCGCTCGGGACCATCAGCACGGCGCTATTCTTTTAAATACATGGGACAATGCGATGCGAGAAAGAGTGCAATTTTTGTTTAATAGAAACACCACCGCTTATCGCTGGGTTATCCTCATTGTTTCCACTATTTCTCAGGCAAGCGCATCATTTGCTTCCCAAGGCATTGGTATTCTCTCTGGCTTCTTGCAAGAGAGTCTAAAGCTGAATGCACTTGAAGTTGGACTTTTGATCACAGCCTCCGGCGCCGCCGCCATCCCCGGTCTGCTTGTCGTCGGAAACCTTCTTGACCGCCAGAGTGAGCGGCACATCATCGGCTTGGGGGCCTTTGTCATCGCGTTGGGCATGGTTGGCGCAGCCTATGCGTCCAATTTCCATGTTCTTTTGGCAGGGCTTTTCGTGATGGGAATTGGATACAGCACCGCTCAACCCGGCGGCAGCAAGGCGATCTCGTCCTGGTTCCCGAAGAACCAGCGCGGCTTGGCGATGGGCATCCGCCAAGCTGGCCTGCCTTTGGGAGGCGCGGTCGCGGCCGGCATTCTCCCGATGATCACGGCGCGTTTCGATTGGCGGGCGGCCTTCGTCGTCAGCGCCGTCGTCGCGCTTGGAGGAGGCGTCCTCTTTGCGTGCTTCTACAAATCGCCCCCCGCGTCGGTCGCCTCACCAGCCGCAAGACCACCGACAACATTGTCCTATCTCGTGGCGATGCTTCGGCAACCTTACATGAGACGCATCATGTGGTCCGGCGCCAGCCTTGTCATGGCGCAGTATGGAATACTGATCTTCATGGTGATATATTTCAAGGAATCTCTGGGACTTTCACTTCAATATGGAACAGTACTTCTGCTTTCGTGCCAAGTTTCTGGCGCATGTGGACGGGTATTTCTTGCGGGGTGGAGTGATCATTCCCGAGCTGGACGTTTGCTCCCAATAATAACAAGTATGGGAGCCGTCATCGCTGGCTTCGTCGTTCTGCTGTTCTTGCCAACGAACACACCATATCCAGTCCTGCTGCTGATCGCGGTCTGGCTTGGCTTTTTTGGGTTTGGCTGGTACGGACCTTGGGTTGCTTATGTGTCTGAATCCGCGCCGCCCGATCGCGTTGGGTTGGCGATTGGTACGGCAATGGCTGTCAACCAAATCTCTATCATCGGCACGCCTCCATTGCTGGGGCTGCTGTGCGATGCGTCAGGAACCTATGCGGCACCTTGGGCGTTGCTGATAGTGTGCCTCGGCGCTTCCCTGCTTATCTGTCTGAGGAAAACATGAACCGCTCCGGAATTGCCGGAACACCGTTCGAACACCTCGACAAGCCAGCCCCGATCACCGGTCAGTGGCCCTGAAGATCGAACAGCCCCGGTTTTGTCCACCCGTGCGACGCCCACCTTCAGCATTCAAGCCAGGGGAAACACCATCCATCGGAGCAGGCCGCATTCTCAATGCTCCCGCTCCGACGGCGGACGATGAAATTTACAGTGCCGCCTTCACCTGACGGCGACGCGCATGCAGCACCGGCTCGGTGTAGCCATTCGGCTGGACGCGGCCCTTGAACACCAGATCGCAGGCAGCCTGGAAGGCGATGCTGCCGTCGAAATCGCCGGCCATCGGCTTGTAGAGCGGATCGCCGGCATTCTGCTTGTCGACGACGGCGGCCATGCGCTTCATGACCTCCATCACCTGGGCCTCGGTGCAGATGCCGTGATGCAGCCAGTTGGCGATGTGCTGGCTGGAGATGCGCAGGGTGGCGCGGTCCTCCATCAGCCCGACATCATGGATGTCCGGCACCTTGGAACAGCCCACACCCTGGTCGATCCAGCGCACCACATAGCCGAGGATGCCCTGGGCGTTGTTCTCCAACTCCTGCCGGATTTCGTCCTCCGACCAGTTGGGGCGGTCGGCGAGCGGGATGGTCAGGATGTCGGACAGGGCGGCGGCCTGACGCTTGGCCAGCTGGTCCTGCACCTCGGCCACATTCACCGCGTGATAGTGGGTGGCGTGCAGGGTGGCGGCGGTCGGCGACGGCACCCAGGCGGTATTGGCGCCGGCCTTCGGGTGGCCGATCTTGGCGACCAGCATGTCGGCCATCAGGTCCGGCATCGCCCACATGCCCTTGCCGATCTGGGCGCGGCCCTTCAGCCCGGCGCGCAAGCCGACATCGACATTGTTGTCCTCATAGGCGGAAATCCACTTGGTGGCCTTCATCGCCGCCTTGCGGACGACCGGTCCGGCCTCCATCGAGGTGTGGATCTCGTCGCCGGTGCGGTCGAGGAAACCCGTGTTGATGAAGACAACGCGGTCCTTGGCGGCGCGGATGCATTCCTTGAGGTTGACGGTGGTGCGCCGCTCCTCGTCCATGATGCCGACCTTGAGGGTGTTGCGGGCGATACCCAGCAGATCCTCGACCCGGCCGAACAGCTCGTCGGTGAAGGCGACCTCTTCGGGGCCATGCATCTTCGGCTTCACGATGTAGACCGAGCCGGCGCGGCTGTTGCGCAGCCCCCCATCAGCCTTCAGATCATGCAAGGCGATCAGCGAGGTGAAGACGCCGTCGAGGATGCCTTCCGGCGCCTCGCTGCCATCGGACAGCTTGACCATGTCGATGGTCATCAGGTGGCCGACATTGCGGACCAGCAGCAGGCTGCGGCCATGCAGGGTGACGCTTCCGGCCGGGGTGGTGTAGACGCGGTCGGGGTTCAGCTTGCGGACGATGGTCTTGTCGCCCTTGGGGAAGCTGGCCTCCAGCGTGCCCTTCATCAGGCCGAGCCAGTTGCGGTAGGCGACGACCTTGTCCTCCGCATCGACGGCGGCGACGGAATCCTCGCAGTCCTGAATGGTGGACAGCGCGGCTTCCAGCACCACGTCGGCGATGCCGGCGACATCGCTCTTGCCGATGACACTGTCGCGGTCGATGCGGATTTCGATGTGGGTACCGTTCTGGACCAGCAGCACCGCCGACGGCGCCGACGCCTCGCCCTGCCAGCCGACGAAGGCGGCCTTGTCCTTCAGGCCGGTCTTGCCGCCGTCCTTCAGCGTCACAACCAGCGCACCGCCCTCGACCGCATAGCCCGCGGCGTCGGCATGGCTGCCCTCGGCCAGCGGAACGCTGTCGTCGAGGAACTTGCGGGCCCAGGCGATCACCTGCGCGCCACGGGCGGCGTCATAGCCGCCGGCCGCCGGGGCGCCGGGGATGGCGTCGGTGCCGTACAGCGCGTCATACAGGCTGCCCCAGCGGGCGTTGGCGGCGTTCAGGGCATAGCGGGCATTGGTGATCGGCACCACCAGCTGGGGACCGGCGAGATAGGCGATCTCCGGATCGACATTGGCGGTGGCGACGGCGAAGTCGCCACCTTCCGGCACCAGATAGCCGATCCGGCGCAGGAAGGATTCGTATTCGGCCGGATCGAAGAGCTTGCCGCGACGGGCGGCATGCCAGTCATCAATCTGCGCCTGCAGGCTGTCGCGCTTGTCGAGCAGGGCCTTGTTGCGCGGCGCCAGCTCGTGCAGGAGCTGGTCGAGGCCGGTCCAGAGACGGTCGGCGTCGACACCGGTCCCCGGCAGCGCCTCGTCATTGATGAAGTCGTACAGCGGTCGGGCGATGTCGAGGCCA
The DNA here is from genome assembly GCF_000010725.1 of Azospirillum sp. B510. Classification (NCBI taxonomy): domain Bacteria; kingdom Pseudomonadati; phylum Pseudomonadota; class Alphaproteobacteria; order Rhodospirillales; family Azospirillaceae; genus Azospirillum; species Azospirillum sp. B510. The sequence goes on from NC_013857.1 coordinate 512,982, forward strand.
CCGCGGCGGATCCAGTTGCTCATCTCGTTGCTTGTCCCATTCTCTTGCGCTCGGTTCGCAGACTCCTCTCCGGGAGTCTTGATGAACGGTTATCGCGTCTTCCGCGCGAGCCGGTCAACATAATGTGGCACCGCAGCGTATGGAGAAATGGTAGCAGGCGAGACATGCCGGCCGACACCCGGTCAGGCCAGCAGATCGAGCGCTGCGGCCGGCTGGGCAGCTGAACCGGCCAGTGATGAAACGGCGGAGATTCCCGCAGTGTCCCGGCCCTGCGCATCGCCATTGGGGTCGCCACGAGCCAGCAGCCCGGTCACCCCGAGCGCGTCGCCGGATCCGAACGCCGCGGCGCGCAGGGCGTTGACCTCCTTCTGGGCGGCATCGACCATCTTGTCGTCGGCCTTGAAGCCCTCCCGCCGCTCGCGCCGCCGCTTTTCCGACTCATCCAGCATGTTGGCGGCCTTCGCTTCGCCGATGATCCGCTTGGAGGCCGCGAGCACCTTCTCCACCCGCTGTCCGAAGGCGTCGGCTTCGCGATAGCGCGACATCTTCATGGCATTGTCAGCCATCAGCTGCTGGATCATGGCGTTGCGGCCACCGGAGCCGGCAGCCGCGCCAGCGACCGGCGGACTGGCCCCGGCCAGTCCGCCACCATCCAGGCCGGACAGCACATCCCGCACCAGCCGGTCGATGTCCCCCGGCAGCTTGCCTTCCTGTCCCGCCGTCTCCGCCGCCCCATCGGCCTGCGCCCCGACATCGGCGGTGATCGGAATGGCCGCACCTTCAGCCGACCCGCCGGCCGCCTGACTATCGGCCGCCGATGTCCCCTCCCCCGTCGAAATACCGATGGTCAGCGTCACTTCGGTCTGTTGCAGGGTCAGGCTGGTGGTGCTGCGGGTGATCGTCGTCTCTGACGACAGCATGCCGCCGCCGGCGGCGCTGTCACCGGGAAGCCCCATGTCCGCCGCCGCCTTGATGCCGGCGCCATATTCCTTGGCGGCGCGCCCCGCCTCACGCGCCAGTTGCGCCGCCTGCCGGGCCAGGGCCGCCAGTTTCTGCGGATCGCCCTGGGCGAAACGCATGGCCAGCTTCAACTCCTCGATTCTGCGTTCGACCTGCTCCAGCCGGGCGGCGGCGGCGGCCTTGGGTCCGCCGACCCGCCTCGCCTCCTCCAGCGCCGCCTGTGCCGAGGCGTGGTCGCTTTGCCATTTGGCGGAGAGCTGGGTGAGAGCCTGCGCACGCTCCGCCTTCTGGGCGAGCTGACCCTTGGCGTCCTTCGCCTCCAGCTCCTTCTCCCAGGGCTTCTTCGCCTGTTGCAGCTTGAAAAGACCGGACTGGCCGTCGGCCACCACGTTGAAGACGCTCATGCCGCCACCCTCCGGTCCGGCCGCACCAGGAAATTCTCGGCAAAGTTTAACACAATTACGGCGGCTGTCCATTTCGCACGGCACGGGCGTGGAACCCCGACGGCATTACCGGTGTTTCATGTCGCGACAACCGAGTCCGCAACGGGCGGTGCGAGGCCGCGGACGCGGAGCCACGGAACACCGGAATCCCCGAGGAGGAAAGAGAAGATGCCGAACAGCGACATGACCGGCACCGGCGGACCGACCCCGACCGGCTCCACCCCCGGAAGCAGTGTGTCGGGCGGGCACGACAGCGCCGATGACCTGAAGAAGACGGCCGAGCGCGCGGCCGGGGATGTGATGTCCGCCGGGCGGGAGACGTTGGGCGACGCCCAGGGCCGCATCCGTTCCCTGCTGGAGCACCAGACCGGCCGCGCCGCCGGCCAGTTGGACGGAGTCGCCAACGCCCTGCACAAGGCGGCCGAGCAGTTGACCCGGGAAAATGGCGGCGTGGTCGCCGATTATGCCGAACAGGCCGCCGGCCGGGTCGAACGCGTCGCCGACATGCTGCGCGACGCCACCGTCGATGACATCGTCGGCGAGGTCGAAAGCGTCGCCCGCCGCCAGCCCGAGCTGTTCATCGGGGCCGCCTTCGCCATCGGTTTCCTCGCCGCCCGCTTCATCAAAAGCTCCGGCGAGCGCAGACTGCATCGCGCCCCGACCTCCCGCCACGGCACGGCCCACCCGGCGCAAAGCGTGCGGAGCACCCGCGGCGTGACGGCAGGCTTGACCGGCGGCATCGCCGAGCCGGTCAGTCGCAGCACTCCGCCCCGCAGTGCGGACACCCCGGCCACCGGTTCTTCCGGCCCCCTGACCGCCCCGCCGACCGACCGGAAGGATCCGGAGCGCGGATCGGATCGGCCGGGTGAACCGAAACCGGCCGCCGGCCGCATCGGCATGCCATTGTCCAGCGCGCCGGCCCCGGTGACGGGCCGCGGTTCTCCGACCTCGGCGGATACGGCGCTTGGCACCAGCACGGCCGGTAGCGCCGGCAGCGGCGTGAATGCCGGCACCACTTCCGTCCCCCAGCCGCAGGGGCCGCGCCCATGAGCACCGCGGAGAACCGCTATGACGAGCAGCGGGATCCACGGCAGGACCGGCCTCTCGCCGGTCTGTTCGCCGATCTCGCCCGCGAATCCGCCAACCTCGCCAGATCCGAAATCGCCTTGGCGAAGGCCGAGTTGACCGGCAAGGCCAGCGAGGCCGCCGGTGGCATGGCCTTCATCGCCATCGGCGGCATGATCGCCTTCGCCGGCATCCTGACCCTCCTCGCCGCCGCGGTTCTCGGCCTTTCCAGCGTCCTGGCACCGTGGCTGTCGGCCCTGATCGTCGGCGTTGCGGTCCTGCTGGTCGGCGGCATCCTGGCCTATGTCGGCAAGAGCCGGCTTAGTCCCGCCAACCTCCGTCCCCGCCGCACGATGAACACGCTGGAGGAGGATAAACGGTGGGCCAAATCCCAGCTTGCCCGCTGAGGCCGGCGGATGACTGAAGACGGACGAAAACCCGCAGCCGGACCGCGGACTCTCGACGCCCTGGAGGGCGACATCCGCGCCAGCCGTGCACGAATCGGCAGCACCATCGAAGCGTTGCGCGACCGCGCATCCCGTCTGCGCGGCAGGCGGACACGATGGTCTCCCCAAGATCAGATGGAGGATTCGATGAAACACACCTATTCGCCGTCCACTCCCGACAGCGCCTCCCGGCGCTCCGACCCGCGCCAGAGCGACCGCGACGTGAGCGGCCAGACCGCTCGGCACAGGCGCTCGGAATTCCGGTCCTCGGGGTCGATGCTGGACAGCGTCGCCGGCAACCCGATTCCGCTGGCCCTGGTCGGCATCGGCCTCGGCTGGCTGGCCTTGTCAAGCACCGGATACGACCGCCGGATCGCCCGTTCAAGCACCATCCGCTCCGCCCGCCATCGCGTGGAGGACGCGGTGGAATATGCCCGCGAGACGCTGAATGATGCCGCCGGCGGAGTCCGCGACGCCGCCGGTTCCGCCTATGACAGCGCGGCCGAAACCGCCGGCAGCCTGATGGGCGGTTCGGGCAATGACCAGGGGTTCGGCCAGGCGGGCCGGTCCTACGCAAGCCGCGGCATGTCGCGGCTGTCCGCCATGGCGCCGTCCACCGACCATCTGCGTCATCGCGCGCACGACATGACGGCGGGCTTCTGGGATCTGGTGGAGGAGCATCCGATCGTCGCCGGCGCCATGGGCGTGGCGTTGGGTGCCGCCATCGGCGCCGCCCTGCCCGCTACCCGCTATGAGAGGCGGTGGGTCGGCGACTATGCCGACGAAGCGACCGAACGCGCCAAGGCCCTTGCCATGGATGCGCTCGACCGCGGCACCCGCGCCGCCCAGGCGGCCGCCCAGACCGTCGTCGAGTCCGCGAAGGAAGACGTGCGCGATGTCGTGTCGGAAGCCACCAGCGCCGCCCGTGACGAGGTGAGGAAGCCGGGCTGATCCTTCCGCTCCACCCGCCGGGAGCGACCCCGCGCCTGCCCGGCGCGGGGTTTTCCGTTTCCGCTTCCGGCTTTCCACACTCAGGCGCGACAAACTGTCGCGTTCTCGCCATTTCACCCGTCCTTGGCTGTAGCGTGGCGATGGAAGCGGCGCTATAACCAAGTTGGCTTGGCGGGTATTCCCGGCAAATCAGCCATGCAGGCCGGCGGAACCCGCTGGCAACCCGCTGACGGCCAGTGCTTTTATCGATAAACGCCCCTTGCCCCCCGGAGCAATCAGGACTAAATTGGTCCTGTATTCGAAACCGGGGTGAAACGGGGTGCGGGCATGATCCGGCTGAGCAAGCTGACCGACTATGCCATTGTCGTCTTGAGCGAGATGGCGCGTCACGTCGGAACGGTCCATACCGTCGCCCATCTGGCCGACCGCACGGGCGTGCCCGCCCCCACCGTCGCCAAGCTGATGAAGGCGATGACGCCTGCGGGGCTGACCACCTCGCAGCGTGGCGCCGCCGGCGGTTATGCGCTGAGCCGGCCCGCCGCCGCGATCTCCATCGCGGAAATCATCACGGCGCTCGACGGTCCCATCGCGCTGACCGCCTGCGTCGACGGCGCCGACAGCCAATGCGGGGTGGAGCAGCTCTGCCCCATGCGCGGCGGTTGGGAAAAGGTGAACCGCGCCATCCGCGGCGCGCTGGAGGAGGTGACGCTGGCCGACATGATGGCTCCCCTCACCTTCCCGCCGCCGGCAGCGACCGCGACGACTTCCACAGCCGCCCAGCCGGCCCGCCCTGCGCACTGAACGGCGCGCACCGAACAGCATTCTTGAGAAGGACGAGGCAAAGCCATGGCCGCCCAACCGGAAACCGTCGAGCAGGTCCGCGCCGTCACGGAGCAGAAGTACAAGTACGGCTTCACGACCGACATCGAGGCCGACGTCGCGCCGAAGGGCCTGAACGAGGACATCGTCCGCTTCATCTCCGCCAAGAAGGAGGAGCCGGAATGGCTGCTGGAGTGGCGCCTGAAGGCGTTCCGCGTCTGGCAGACGATGGAGGAACCGGAATGGGCCGCCGTCAGCTTCCCGCCGATCGACTATCAGGACGCGCATTACTATGCCGCGCCGAAGAAGAAGGCCGGGCCGAAGTCGCTGGACGAGGTCGATCCCGAACTGCTGAAGACCTATGAGAAGCTGGGCATCCCGCTGCGTGAACAGGAGATCCTGGCCGGCGTCGAAGGGTCGGAAGGCAAGAGCCCGGCCATCGCTGTCGACGCCGTGTTCGACAGCGTGTCCGTCGCCACCACCTTCAAGGCGAAGCTGGAGGAGATGGGCATCATCTTCTGCGCGATCTCGGAGGCGGTGCAGAAGCACCCGGATCTCGTGAAGAAGTATCTCGGCTCGGTGGTGCCCTATACCGACAACTACTATGCGACGCTGAACTGCGCGGTCTTCACCGACGGCAGCTTCGTCTACATCCCCAAGGGCGTGCGCTGCCCGATGGAGCTGTCGACCTATTTCCGCATCAACCAGGCCAACACCGGCCAGTTCGAGCGGACGCTGATCATCGCCGACGAAGGCGCCTATGTCAGCTATCTGGAAGGCTGCACGGCGCCCAAGCGCGACGAGAACCAGCTGCACGCCGCGGTGGTCGAGCTGGTGGCGATGGACGATGCGACCATCAAGTATTCGACCGTCCAGAACTGGTATCCCGGCAATGAAGAGGGTGTCGGCGGCATCTACAACTTCGTCACCAAGCGTGGCGCCTGCCGCGGCAGGAACTCCAAGATTTCCTGGACGCAGGTTGAAACCGGCTCGGCGATCACCTGGAAATATCCGAGCTGCATCCTTCAGGGTGACAATTCGGTCGGCGAGTTTTATTCGGTCGCCATCACCAACAATTTCCAGCAGGCCGACACCGGCACCAAGATGATCCACATCGGCAAGAACACCCGCAGCACAATCGTGTCGAAGGGTATCTCGGCCGGCAAGGCGCAGCAGACCTACCGCGGCCTGGTCAAGATCCTGCCGAAGGCGGAGGGTGCGCGCAACCACACCCAGTGCGACAGCCTGCTGATCGGCGATCAATGCGGCGCCCATACGGTCCCCTACATCGAGAGCCGCAACCGTTCCGCCCGCATCGAGCATGAGGCGACGACGGCCAAGATCAGCGAGGACCAGCTGTTCTACTGCCGCCAGCGCGGCATCTCGGAAGAGGACGCGGTGTCGCTGATCGTCAACGGCTTCTGCAAGGAGGTCCTGAAGGAACTCCCGATGGAATTTGCCGTGGAGGCGCAGAAGCTGGTTGGCATCAGCCTGGAAGGCAGCGTGGGCTGAGCATCCCCCTCCCCCGCGATCGGACGACCTATGGTCCGCCGAGAGCGGGGGAGGGTCGGGATGGGAGCAATCAAGTGTGAAGACCGGACGGCGTGCCGGCGGCCTGAAGAAGACAACGAGGCGAAGACGATGATCGAAATCAAGAACCTGCACGCCACCGTGGACGGCAAGGAAATCCTCAAGGGCGTCGACCTGACGATCCGCCCGGGCGAGGTCCATGCCATCATGGGGCCGAACGGCGCCGGCAAGAGCACCATGTCCTACGTCCTCGCCGGCCGCGACGGCTACGAGGTCACGCAAGGCTCGGTCACCTATTACGGCAAGGACCTGCTGGCGATGGAGCCGGAACAGCGTGCGGCCGAGGGCGTCTTCCTGGCCTTCCAGTATCCGGTGGAAATCCCCGGCGTCGGCAACACCACCTTCCTCAAGACCGCGATCAACGCCATCCGCAAGTATCGCGGCGAGAAGGAGCTGGACGCCATGCAGTTCCTGAAGCTGATCCGCGAGAAGACCAAGGCTCTCGGCATGACCGACGAGATGCTGAAGCGCGCGGTCAATGTCGGCTTCTCCGGCGGCGAGAAGAAGCGCAACGAGACGCTTCAAATGGCGGTGCTGGAGCCGAAATTCGCCATCCTCGACGAGACCGACAGCGGGCTGGACATCGACGCGCTGAAGATCGTCGCCGAGGGCGTCAACGCGCTGCGCTCGCCGGAACGGTCGATGCTGGTCATCACCCACTATCAGCGCCTGCTCGACTACATCGTTCCCGATTATGTGCATGTCCTGGCCGCCGGCCGCATCGTGAAGTCGGGCGGCAAGGAGCTGGCGCTGGAGCTGGAGAAGAACGGCTACCGCGACTTCGGCGCGAGCGAGGCGGCGTGATGACGGCCCACCATTCCCCCCTTCACCCCATGACCTATTCGACGCGCGGCGCCGACCCGGCGACGGCGCCGGCCTTCCTGGCGCCGCTCGATCAACTGGGCGCCGGCCTGCCCGGCAGCGGCCTGTCCTGGCTGACCGAGTTGCGCGCCGCCGGCCGTGAGCGCTTCGCCGCCGTCGGCTTGCCGACGATCAAAAACGAGAGCTGGCGCTACACCAACCTGCGCGACCTCGCCAAGACGAGCTTTCTGTCGGCGGCTCCCGCCGCGGCAAGCATCGACCTGCTGCCGACCTTGCGGGCCGAGGGCGGCCCGCGTCTGGTCTTCGTCGACGGCCGCTTCCGCGCCGACCTGTCGTCGGTCGGGGGCCTGCCGCCGGGTGTCGAGCTGCTGAGCCTCGCCGCCGCTCTGACCAGCCACGGTGACCTGTTGGCCGACCATATCGGCCGCCTCGCCGTGGCGGACGACCGTCCCCTGGTCGCGCTGAACAGCGCCTATCTGGCCGACGGCCCGGTCCTGCATGTGCCGGCCGGCGTCCAGGTCGAACGGCCGGTCGAGCTGGTCTTCGTGTCGGTCGGATCGGAGGCGCAGGCGACCGCCTGCCACCCGCGCAGCCTGCTGGTCGCCGAGGCCGGCTCGAAGGCGGCGGTGGTCGAACACCATGTCGGCCGCGGCGCCGGCACCACGCTGGCCAACCATGTCACCGAGGTGTTCGTCGGCGAAGGCGCCACCCTGCACCATTACAAGTCGCAGTGCGAGGGCGGCGGCGCCATCCACCTGTCGCACATCGCGGCGACGGTCGCGGCCGGCGGTTGCTACGACAACTTCATCCTGACGACCGGCGCCAAGCTGTCGCGCAACGAGGTGGTCAGCCGGCTGGACGGCACCGACGCGCGGACGCATGTCAGCGGCGGCTATCTGGTCCGCGGCACCCAGCATGCCGACACCACCACGCTGATCGTCCATGCCCAGCCGAACGGCACCAGCCGCGAGGTCTATAAGGGCGTCATCGACGACAGCGCCCGCGCGGTGTTCCAGGGCAAGATCACCGTCTGCCCCGGCGCGCAGAAGACCGACGGCTATCAGTTGAACCGGGCGCTGCTGCTGTCGGACGGCGCCGAGATCGACAGCAAGCCGGAACTGGAAATCCACGCCGACGACGTGAAATGCAGCCATGGCTGCACGGCGGGCGAGTTGGACGACGATGCGCTGTTCTACCTGCGCGCCCGCGGCATCGACCGCGACACCGCCCAGGGCCTGTTGATCGGCGCGTTCCTGTCGGAATCGCTGGAGGAGATCGCCGAGGAGTCGATCCGCGACGCCTTCCAGGGGATCGTGGCCGGCTGGCTGGAGGAGCAGAAGTAACCATGTCCGATGCCATCCTGAACCAAGCCTACGACGTGCAGCGGGTGCGGGAGGACTTCCCCGTTCTCGCCCGCAGCGTCCACGCCAGGAAGGGAAAGCCCGGCAAGCCGCTGGTCTATCTGGACAGCGGGGCGTCCGCCCAGAAGCCGCGTCAGGTCATCCAGGCCATGACCCGCTTCCTGGAGGAGGATTACTCCAACATCCACCGCGGCGTTCATTTCCTGTCGCAGACCGCGACCGACCAGTTCGAGGCGGTACGTCTCAAGGTCGCCCGCTTCCTGAACGCGCCCAGCGACCGCTGCATCGTCTTCACCCGCAGCTCGACCGAGGCGATCAACCTCGTCGCCAGCAGCTATGGCCGGACCTTCCTGAACGAAGGCGACGAGGTCGTCCTGTCGATCATGGAGCATCACGCGAACATCGTTCCATGGCAGCTGCTCCAGGCCGAGAAGAAGATCGTCATCAAGGTCGTGCCCTGCGACGAGTTCGGCGTCCTCGACATGGACGCCTACAAGGATCTGCTCTCCGACCGTACGAGGCTGGTGGCGATCACCCATTGCTCCAACGTTCTCGGCACCGTCACCCCGGCCAAGGCCATCGCGAAGCTGGCGCATGAGCGCGGCGTCCCGGTGCTGTTCGACGGCAGCCAGGCGGTGGTGCATGGCACGGTCGACGTGCAGGACATCGACGCCGACTTCTACGTCTTCACCGCGCACAAGCTCTATGGCCCGACCGGCCTCGGCGTGCTCTACGGCAAGTATGACCTGCTGAAGAAAATGCCGCCCTACCAGGGCGGCGGCGACATGATCGAGAGCGTCAGCTTCGAGGGCACCACCTTCAAGGCGCCGCCGTCACGCTTCGAGGCCGGCACGCCGCCGATCACCGAGGTCATCGGGCTGGGTGCGGCCATCGATTACGTCGAGGCTCTCGGCCGAGACGCCATCGCCGTGCACGAGCATGACCTGCTGCAATACGCCACCCAACAATTGTCCCAGGTCGAGGGGCTGCGCATCGTCGGCACGGCACCCGGCAAGGGGCCGATCATCTCCTTCGCGCTGGAGGGGGTGCACCCGCACGATGTCGGCACCATCGTCGACCAGTATGGCGTCGCTGTGCGCGTAGGCCGCCACTGCGCCGAGCCGCTGGCCGAGCGGTTCGGCGTCGGCCCGACCGTCCGCGCCTCTTTCGGCCTCTACAACACCCGGGAGGAAGCCGACGCGCTGGTCCAGTCCCTCCAGGCGGTCAAGGAGTTCTTCGGAGCATGATCGACGATCTGCGCGAGCTGTATCAGGAAGTGATCCTGGATCACGGCAAGAATCCCCGCAACTTCCGCCATCCCGACGACGCCAACCGCGAGGCGAAGGGCGAGAACCCGATGTGCGGCGACCGCTTCATGGTCTATCTGACCCTGAAGGACGGGGTGGTGGACGACGTCGCCTTCCAGGGGCGCGGCTGCGCCATCTCCACCGCCAGCGCCTCGATGATGACGGAGCTGGTGCACGGCAAGACGGCGGAGGAGGCGGAGACGCTCTTCCACGCCTTCCACGAGCTGTGCACCCAGGACGAGCCCGACATCCCCGAGGGCGTCGATGACGAGACCATGGAAAAACTGATGGTGATGTCCGGCGTGCGCCAGTTCCCGGTGCGGGTGAAGTGCGCGACCCTGGCCTGGCACGCCATGAACGCCGCCCTCCACGGCGAGGCCACGGCCTCCAGCGACCAGTATTGAGGCAAGGGGAATCGACATGCCCGATGAAGCCCTGACCCAACGCCCGATCGCCCCGAACCCGGCGGAGGCGGAAGCACAGCTGAAGGCGGAAGCCACCCCCCCGGCAACCAACGGGGAGTCCAAGGACTTCGCCCCGATGCCCCAGCCGCCCGAGGGGTACGACCCGCGGGAAGAGCTGATGGACCGCGTCGTCGCCGCCATCAAGACCTGCTACGACCCGGAAATCCCGGTCGACATCTGGGAACTGGGGCTGGTCTACCGCGTGGACATGGATGGGCAGCGCAATGTCGAGATTGATATGACGCTGACCAGCCCCATGTGTCCGGTGGCCGGCGAACTGCCCGAGCAGGTCCGTCAGGCCGTGCTGGGCGTCGAGGACGTCAACGAGGTCAAGATCGAGCTGGTTTGGGAACCGCCCTGGCACCAGGGGATGATGTCCGAGGAAGCCCGTCTGCAACTCGATATGTTCTGAGCCGTTTAGGAGACCGTCACCATGGCCCGTTCCCTGCCCAAGGCGATCACGATCACCGACGCCGCCGCGGAGCGCGTCAAGGCGCTGATGTCCAAGGCCACCGATGAGATGATCGGCCTGCGCATCGGCGTGAAGGCGCGCGGCTGTTCCGGCCTCAGCTACGACGTGCAGTATGCCAAGGAGAAAATGAAGTTCGACGAGGTGGTCGAGGACAAGGGCGTCACCATCCTGATCGATCCCGCCGCCGTCATGTTCCTGATCGGCAGCGAGATGGACTATGTCGACGACAAGTTCCAGACCGGTTTCGTCTTCAAGAACCCGAACGAGAAGGGCCGCTGCGGCTGTGGCGAGAGCTTCCACGTCTAAGGTCTGGTGAAGGAGTCCGCAGGATTGTCGAGGCCGGTCCTTCCGGTCCGGTCCCGATATGTCCGTGCGAATCCGGCTGGATGACTGCATACGCGACACCACCGGGGAAACAACCGAAAAATGTGCCCGTAATTTTGACTCTCCTCCTTTCGTGAATTATGATCCTCCGATAACTATGCATGGTTGGGGGGAAGTCATGGTTCAAAGCGTTTACAGCAGCGCCTGGGCATCCTTGACGGCCAAATCCTCGTCGGCGTCTGGTGCCAGCCCGCTTTTGGGAAAGGCAACCGCAGCGACTGCGAAGCCTCCCGCCGCCAAAGCGGGTGATGCGCCAATGGCAGCCGCGACCACCACACCGGGTGGCGACAGCGTCAAAGTCAGCAAGCTTGGCCAGGCCTTGACCGGAATGGCGGCCAAAGCCTTCGAGCATCTGGACAAGGACAGCAAGACGCAGTTGGAAACTCTGGTGGAGACGGGTCGCGTCTCCGCCGATGATGCTGTCAAGGGATTGCGATCCCTTGCGAAAAGCGCGCTGTTCAACCGTTTCGCGGGCGAAGCGCCAGCGACGACCGAGGAGAGCGCCGCCAGCGCCCGGATGAAGGAGTTCGGAGACAAGCGGAGCGCCGCCATGAAAGCCGGGCTGCCAAAGGAGGTCAGCGATGCTCTTGGCGCTCTTGATCGGCTGGGCGAGGCGATGAAGAACGGCTCCATCAGCCAGGAACAGGGAACTGCCGACATGTCGGAACTCCACAAGCGGCTGAGCAGCGCCAGCAGGCTGATGACCAGGGAAACCCTCACAGGATTGACCCAGGAGGAGGATGACGAGGATCACCGGCTGCTGAATGTAGTGTTCGGCAGCAAGACGAAGCGCTTCGCCGAGATCGATTTCGGGGAAGGCGACAACGAAACCGGTTCGACGACCTACAAGATCCAGAGCAAGGATGAACTGGATGCTGAAGAGCGGCTGTTTGCCGCCGGTTTCAAACTCGAAAGCAACGCCATGGCCCGCTTCGCCGCCGATTTCGACATTCCGGGGCTGGGCAAGGGAACGATGCCGGCCTGGAAGAGCCTCAAGCCGATCACGGTACCGACATGATCCGATAGACGGAGGGCGTCGCAACGTCGCGGGACGGCCGATCGGTCAGCGGCCGCACGCACGCTGTGCCGACCGTGAGTCATGGGGCCCCCGAATCATCCTGCGGCCCCATTCCCCTCACGACATCGGTTCGGCTGGCGGCTTCGGCATTTCCGGCAGCGGGATGAACTCGCCGTCGTCCAGGTCCGGCAGTTTCATCCGTCCGGCGCGCCAATCGGCCTTGGCCTGCTCGATCCGCTCCTTGCGGGAGGAGACGAAATTCCAGTCGATGAAGCGCTGCCCCAGCGGCTCACCGCCAATGGCCATGATGGTGGACTGCGTGACCGCGCTGAGCAACGCCGGATGGCCGGGAGCGAAGACGATCATCTGCCCCGCCTCCAGACGCCGCCCTTCGGCCTCGACGCTTCCGGTCACCACATAGACCGCACGCTGCCAGCCATCCTCCGGCAGGGCGACACGGGCACCGGGGCCGAGATCCCAATGGATGTAGAACATCGGGGAATGGGTCTCCACCCCGGCCTTGGCGCCGAAGGCCTCGCCCGCCACCAGCCGGCCACGCACACCTCCCTCCTCGAACAGCGGCAGCTCGCCGGTGCCGTAATGGCTGAAGGCCGGGTCGGTCTCCTCATCCGCTTCGGGCAGGGCGACCCAGGCCTGGATGCCATGCATCCGCCCGCCCTCCAACCGGGCCCGCTCGAACCGCTCCGAATGGGTGATACCGCGCCCCGCCGTCATCCAGTTCACCTCGCCCGGCCGGATCGGCTGCTCCGACCCGACGCTGTCGCGGTGCATGATCTCACCCTCGAACAGGTAGGTGACGGTGGACAGGCCGATGTGCGGATGTGGGCGCACATCGACGTCACGGGGAAGGCCCGGTTGGAAATCGACCGGTCCCATATGATCGAAGAAGACGAAAGGGCCGACCATCCGCCGCTGGACGAAGGGCAGAACCCGCCCCACCTCGAATCCGCCGAGGCTCTTCCGGCGCTGTTCGATCACCAGAGCAAGCATGGATCGTCCTCCCGACGGTTTCAGGTGTTCGGATCGCGCCGCACGGTCTGTATGACCTCGAAGCCCTCGAACTCCGGCGGGCCGACATAGAGCGGCTTGCGGGCACCGGCATTGCCATGGGCGTTGCGGAAGGCCTCCGACCGCGTCCAGGCCAGGAAAGCCTCCTCCGACTCCCACACCGTATGGGAGGAATAAAGCCGATGCTCCTCGCGGTCCGGTCCGCGCAGCATGTGGAACTCGACAAAGCCCGGAACCGTGTGCAGATGGACCTCGCGGGTCAGCCAGACCTCCTCGAACTCCTGTTCCGCTCCATGGCGGACCTTGAAGCGGTTCATCGCGATGAACATGCCGTTTTCCTTTCCGGCGTTACGGGAGGGAGGCGGCCCCCTTCGAAGGTGCCCCGCCTCCTGTTCCCCCTTACTTCTGGGCAACCATCTTGGGCTGGCCGTTGTTCCAGACATACATGACATAGTTGGGCTTGGTGATGTCACCCTTCTTGTCGAACTCCACCGAACCGACGACGGTGTCATAGCTGCCGGTATGCAGGGCCTTCGCCAGCTTGCCGCCGTCGGCGCTGCCGGCCTTCTGGAGTCCCTCGGCGATGACCTGGACCGCGGCATAGCTGTAGAAGGCGAAATTGCCCGGCTCCGGCAGACCGGCCTTCTTGAAGGAGGCGATGAGGTCCTGCGCCTTGGGATCGCTGGCGGCCGACGGGCTGTCGGTGTACAGCGTCCCCTCGCCGGCCGGGCCGGTGATCGACCAGTATTCCTGGTTGTTCAGGCCGTCGCCGGCGATGAATTGCGGCTTCAGCCCCTGTTCCTGCGCCTGACGGACGATCAGGCCCAGTTCCGGATGATAACCGCCGTAATAGACGGCATCGATGCCCTTGTCCTTCAGGCTGGTGATCAGGGCCGAGAAATCCTTCTCGCCCGCCGTGATCGAGGTGCGATAGGCGACCTTGCCGCCGGCCTTCTCCACCGTCTCGACCACGACGTCGGCCAGCCCCTTGCCATAGGCCTGCTTGTCGTCCAGCACGGCGATGTTCTTGCCCTTGAAGGTCTGGGCCAGATAATTGCCGGCGACCACGCCCTGCTGGTCGTCACGGCCGCAGACGCGGAAGATGTTCGGGTGGCCCTTGGCGGTCAGCAGGGGGTTGGTGGCGGTCGGGGTTACCATCACCACGCCTTCCTCCTGATAGACATCGGCCGCCGGGATGCTGGCGCCGGAGCAGAGATGGCCGACCACCGCGGTGACCTGATCGCGGACGAACTGATTGGCCACCGCCACCGCCTGACGCGGGTCGCAAGCATCGTCGCCCACCTTCAGAACCAGCTTCTGGCCCAGCACGCCGCCTTTGGCGTTGATGTCCGCGACCGCCTGCTTGGCGCCATACACCGACTGCTCGCCCAGCGCCGCCACCGGACCGGTGGTCGCCGTGCCGAGGCCGATCAGGATATCGGCCTGCGCAGTGCCGAAACCGGCCAGCAGCGCCGTCGCGCTGACGAAGGAAAGGACGGTGAGACGCATGATTGGTACTCCCAGGATGACCATTTCTTGCCGGACCATCTCCTCCGGCCTCGGCATATTTCCATTTCTGACCGATAAGACAGGAATTTGAAAGTGCGATCATCGGGTTCGCAGCGCTCTGAAGAGGGCCGCGACCGTTCGCCGCTCCGACAAATGTCCCATTATTTGAGAATTAACAATTCTATTTGACACATTGGCGGCGCCGAGCCAGCATCATCGGATATGACGTTGGCTGAACAAACAACGAGCGCGATGACAGCGGCGACAGAACGGGAGGCTGATGGCGGAAGGCCGCAGGCGGCCGGCACGCAGACCTTGCTCCGCGGCTTGGCGCTGCTGGACTGCGTGGCGGCCGGCGTGTGCGACGTGAAGGGGATCGCCGCCCGCCTCGGCACCCCGCGCAGCACGACCAACCGCATGCTGGCCAGCCTGGTCGCCCAAGGCTATCTTCACCACATCCCCTACAAGGGCTATCTGCTGGGCCCGAAGCTGATCCAGCTCGGTGTGAAGGCATTGGAGCAGCGCCCGCTGGTCGCCGTCGCCCGGCCGCATCTCGAGGCGCTGGCCCAGGCGACCGGCGACACCATCCATCTCGGCGTCGAGGAGAATGGCGAGGTCTTCTATCTCGACAAGATTTCCGGGACACGGGGGTTGGAGATGCGCTCCCGCACCGGACAGCGCATGCCTCTGGCCTCCACCGGGCTGGGCAAGGCGCTGATGCTGGGGATGCCGCCGGCCCGCTGGACGGCGCTCCACGCCCTGGCCTGCCCGACCGGTCCGGCAGGCGGCCGACCACGCCCCGCCGACTGGCCGGACTTCGAGGAGCAGTTGACGCGATACGTCGCCCAGGGCTGGGCGATGGATTTGGAAGAGAACGAGCTGGGCATCCGCTGCGTCGCCGCCCCGGTGCGCGACGGCCGCGATCTGGTGGTGGCGGCGATCAGCGTCGCCAGCGCCGTCCCCTACATGCCCGAAGACCGCATGGCGACACTGGGGCCGCTGGTCCGCGCGACGGCGGAGGCAATTTCCAAGGATCTGGGATGGACAGCACCGTAAATCCTTCCGCCCCCGCGCTGATCGCGCTGGACTGGGGCACCTCGAGCTTGCGCGGCTTCCTGCTGGACGGTTCCGCCCGCATCCTGGCGGAGCGGGCGACCGCGCATGGCATCCAGGCCCTGCCGCAGCCCGGCGCCGCCGGCTTCGAGGCCGCCTTGTCCGGTCTGTGCGGCGATTGGCTCGACGCCCATCCCTCTCTTCCGGTGGTGGCCGGCGGCATGGTCGGCAGCGCCCAGGGCTGGGTCGAGGCTCCCTATGTCGCCACCCCCGCCGACACCAATATCCTGGCCAGGCAGGCTGTGGAGGCCGAAACAGCGACCGGCCGCAGGCTCCTGATCGCGCCTGGCGTTCTGCACGATCCCGCCGGCGGCGTCCCGGACGTCATGCGGGGCGAGGAGATTCAGATCGCCGGCGCCCTGGCCGAGAATACCGGATGGGCCCGCAATGCCTGTATCGCCATGCCCGGCACCCATTCCAAATGGGTGCGGATCGCCGACGGCCGCATCATCGGCTTTTCGACCTTCATGACCGGCGAGCTGTTCGCCGTGCTGAAGAGCAACTCGCTGCTCGGCCGCCTGATGCCGGCCGGGGTCGACGCCACGCCGGAGGATGAGGAGACGGCCTTCGCCATCGGCATCCGGGCCGCTCAAACCGCCGGGCCGGGCGATCTTCCGCACCAGATGTTCGCCACCCGCACGCTGGGCCTGACCAAGCGCCTGCCGCCGGAGGCGCTGGCCCATTACCTGTCGGGCCTGCTGATCGGGCACGAGCTGCGATCCGGGCTGGCCCAGCTGGCGGCGATGCCGGCCGGCACGCCGCTGCTGCTGATCGGCGATCCGACCCTATGCCGCCGCTACGGCCGCGGCCTCGCCGCCTTCGGCATCACCGCCGCCGCCCAGCTCGGCAACACCGCGCCGCGCGGCCTGTTCCAGTTCGCCGCGGCGGCCGGACTGCTGCCCTCCGTTCCAGCCACGCCCTCCAGCCCGACGAGCGCACCATGACAGAGCTTTCGCTTTCCGCCCGTTTCGATGCCGCCTTCGCCGCCCTGCCGCTGGTCGCGATCCTGCGCGGCCTGAACCCGGCGGAGGCCGAACCCGTGGCCAAGGCGCTCTATGATGCCGGCTTCCGGCTGATCGAGGTACCGCTGAATTCGCCGGAGCCTTTCGAGAGCATCGCCACCATCCGCAAAGCCCTGCCGCAAAACGCCCTGGTCGGGGCCGGAACGGTGCTGGCCCTGGACAATGTCGACCGGCTCGCCGCCATCGGCGCCGATCTGGTGGTGATGCCGCATGCCGATACCGCCGTCATCCGGGCCGCCAAGTCCCGCTCGATGGTCTGTGTCCCCGGCGTCGCCACCGCGACCGAGGCCTTCGCCGCGCTGGCCGCCGGTGCCGACGCGCTGAAGCTGTTTCCAGCCGAACAGATCGCCCCGCCGATCGTGAAGGCCCTGCGCGCGGTGATCCCGCACAGCGTGCGGCTGCTTCCGGTCGGCGGCATCACGCCCGACACCATGCAGCCCTACCGCGCGGCCGGGGCGGCCGGTTTCGGCCTGGGCTCCGCCCTCTACAGCCCCGGCCTGCCAGTGACGGAGGTTGCCGCCCGCGCCGCCCGCTTCGCCGAGGCATGGGCAGGCGGAACTGGCGGGGTGGGCTGACCGGCCGCCTCCGCTCCGGACCGGGGCTTGGAACCCCCAAACGAAAACCCCCGCCGGATCGCTCCGGCGGGGGTTTTCGTTACTGACGGTCTCGGCCGGCCATTATCAGGCCGGGACGACGACCTTGTCCGCGACCTCCTGGAAGGCCGGGATCTGGTCGAAGTTCATATAGCGGTAGATGTCGGCGGCAGCCTGATTCACCACGCCGACCTGGGCCAGATACTCCTCGTTGGTCGGGATCTTGCCCAGCAACGCCGCGACGGCGGCCAGTTCGGCCGAGGACAGATAGACGCGGGTGTCGATGCCCAGACGGTTCGGGAAGTTGCGGGTCGAGGTCGAGACCGCGGTCGAGCCCTTGCGGACCTGCGCCTGGTTGCCCATGCACAGCGAGCAGCCCGGCATCTCCATGCGGGCGCCGGCCTTGCCGAGCGTGGCGTAATAGCCCTCCTCGGTCAGCATCATCGCATCCATCTTCGTCGGCGGGGCGATCCACAGCCGGGTCGGGATGTCCGACTTGCCGTTCAGGATCTTACCGGCGGCACGGAAATGGCCGATGTTGGTCATGCAGGAGCCGATGAACACCTCGTCGATCTTGTCGCCGGCGACCTCCGACAGCGTCTTCACGTCGTCCGGATCGTTCGGGCAGGCCAAGATCGGCTCCTTGATGTCGGCCAGATCGATCTCGATCACCGCCGCATACTCGGCGTCGACATCGGGCTTCAGCAGCTGCGGATCGGCAATCCAGGCCTCCATCGCCTTGATGCGGCGCTCCAGGGTGCGCGCGTCGGCATACCCGTTGGCGATCATCCACTTCATCAGCGTGATGTTGGAGGTCATGTATTCGATGATCGGCTCCTTGTTCAGGAGCACGGTGCAGCCCGCCGCCGACCGCTCGGCCGAGGCGTCGGTCAATTCGAACGCCTGCTCGACCTTCAGGTCCGGCAGACCTTCGATCTCCAGGATGCGGCCGGAGAAGATGTTCTTCTTGCCCTTCTTTTCGACCGTCAGCAGACCGGCCTTGATCGCGTAGAGCGGGATGGCGTTGACGAGGTCACGCAGGGTGACGCCCGGCTGCATCGTGCCCTTGAAGCGGACCAGCACCGATTCCGGCATGTCCAGCGGCATCACGCCGGTGGCGGCGGCGAAGGCGACCAGACCGGAACCGGCCGGGAAGCTGATGCCGATCGGGAAGCGGGTGTGGCTGTCACCGCCGGTGCCGACGGTGTCGGGCAGCAGCAGACGGTTCAGCCAGGAATGGATGACGCCGTCACCCGGACGCAAGCTGACGCCGCCACGGGTCGAGATGAAGTCCGGCAGTTCGTGATGCATCTTCACGTCCACCAGCTTCGGGTAAGCGGCGGTGTGGCAGAAGGACTGCATCACCAGATCGGCCGAGAAGCCCAGGCAGGCCAGATCCTTCAGCTCGTCGCGGGTCATCGGGCCGGTGGTGTCCTGCGAGCCGACCGTGGTCATCTTCGGCTCGCAATAGGTGCCCGGACGGACGCCCTTGCCTTCCGGCAGGCCACAGGCGCGGCCGACCATCTTCTGGGCGAGGCTGTAGCCCTTGCCGGTGTCGGCCGGGGCCGCCGGCTGGCGGAACAGGGTGGAGGCCGGCAGGCCCAGCGCCTCGCGGGCCCGCGCGGTCAGGCCGCGGCCGATGATCAGCGGGATGCGGCCGCCGGCACGCACCTCGTCGAAGATCACTTCGGACTTGACGGTGAACTCGGCGATGACCTCGCCGTTCTTCAGGGCCCTGCCCTCATAGGGGCGCAGCTCGATGACGTCGCCCATCTCCATCTTGTTGACGTCCAACTCGATGGGGAGAGCGCCGGCGTCTTCCATGGTATTGTAGAAGATCGGGGCGATCTTGGTGCCGAGGCAGACGCCGCCGAAGCGCTTGTTCGGGACGAAGGGGATGTCCTCGCCGGTGAACCACAGCACCGAGTTGGTGGCGGACTTGCGCGAGGAGCCGGTGCCGACCACGTCGCCGACATAGGCGATCAGGTTGCCCTTCTGCTTCAGCGCTTCCAACTGCTTGGTCGGGCCGCGCTGGCCCGGCTCGTCGGCCTCGATGCCCGGACGCGGGTTCTTCAGCATGGCCAGCGCGTGCAGCGGGATGTCCGGACGGCTCCAGGCGTCGGGGGCCGGCGACAGGTCGTCGGTGTTGGTCTCGCCCGACACCTTGAAGACGGTCAGCGTCAGCGAGGCCGGGACTTCCGGACGCGAGGTGAACCACTCGGCATCGGCCCAGGACTGCAACACCGCCTTGGCGTTGGCGTTGCCCTGGTCGGCCAGTTCCTTGATGTCGTGGAAGAAGTCGAAGACCAGCAGGGTCTTCTTCAGCCCTTCCGCCGCGGCGGTGCCGCATTCGGCGTCCGCCAGCAGGTCGATCAGCGGCTGGACGTTGAAGCCGCCGAGCATGGTGCCCAGCAGTTCGGTGGCCTTGACCTTGGAGATCAGCGGCGAGCTGTCGACGCCCTTGGCGACGGCGGCCAGGAAGCCGGCCTTGACGCGGGCGGCGTCATCGACGCCGGCCGGAACCCGGTGGGTGATCAGGTCGAGGAGGAAGGGCTCCTCCCCCGCCGGCGGCGCCTTCAGCAGATCGATCAGCTCGGACGTCTGCTTCGCGGTGAGGGGCAGGGCCGGGATTCCGAGGGCGGCACGTTCGGCCGCGTGCTGGCGGTAGGCTTCGAGCACGGCAGGGTTCCTCATAAATGAAAGGCCGGCCCTTGGATGGGAACCGTGAGACGGCCCGCTTGAACTCAGGTCGAGTTTATATGCCTGCTTAAATGAAAGTGCAAGGGGGGCGCCCCGCTTACGTGAAGCGGACAGGACGAAGCAGCCATTCTTTCTGCACTGGTATTACCGGCGCTTGGTATGACCACTTCGGCGCCCCTGCTTTACTTCAGGCGGCAGCCTGCTCGGCCGTCAGCAGGACGATGCCGTCCTCGTCGGCGAACAGGATGTCGCCGGAGCGGATCACCGCACCGGGCAGTTCGACCGGCACATCGACCAGCCCCTGGTCGCGGCGGGTCGAGGCGCGCGGGATCGATGCCAGCGCCTTGATGCCGAGCGGCAGCGTCGCCAGTTCCGCCACGTCGCGGACGCAACCCCAGATCACCACCCCGACCCAGCCATTCCTGACGGCCGACGCGGCGATCATGTCGCCCATCAGGGCGCAGCGCAGGCTGCCGGCACCGTCCACCACCAGGACCCGGCCGGCGCCGGGGGTGCCCAGCAGTTCCTTCACGCGGGAATTGTCCTCCAGGCATTTGACGGTGACGACCGGGCCGGTGAAGCGGGTGACCGCCCCGAAGTCGCGGAAGCCGGGCAGAACATAGCGGGCGTCGTCCTTGAAGCGGTCGAACAGGTCGCAGGTGGACACGAAAGCGGGGGTGGCGGTCTGATCGGTCGTCATGGCGAATGGACTCCGCAACGTGAACGGCGCAGGGATTTTCTCGCGTTTTCTCTTGCGCCAAAGACAGACCGGAGGCAAGGCCCCTTGCATCGAGAGGCCCGCCGCTCGGCGAACATGACGCAGGAGGGTTGCCGAAGTTGCGGTGGCCGACGCCTCGTCGGGGGCCCATATGAGCGGCGGCACGGATGAAAACAGATGGTGTCCACCATGAAAATACCGAACATCGCGGCCGTTGCGGCCGGCGGTGCGCTGTCCCTTCTGGTCTCGGCCTGCGCCTCCAGCATTTCGCCGCCGCCGGTGGCGCAGCCGGACCCGGCGGTGCTGGGCGCGCTGGACAGCAACGTGTCCAACGACTGCAACCCGCAGACCGCGGCGGTGCTGACCGGGATACGCCTCCAGGCCGGCAACATCCGGGGGGCGAACTACGGCATCTATCGCGACCCGTTCCGCGATGCGATCATCCGCTGGGACGCCTGGATTTATCTGAAGGACCAGCCGGGCGCGCTGGTGGTCTCGCTCGACGGGGATTGCCGCCCGATCCAGGTCTACGCCCGCGAAGGGGCGAAGCTGCCGGGTGCGCACTGAGGGGGGACGGGGACACGCCGCATGGCGTCCCGCAAGAATCTCTGACCTGTCTTAACTATCCCCGCTCCTCCGAAACATGGGCGTCTACGGCGCGGTCGTGGCGCTTCAGCCGCTCCTGCAAGGTGTCGCCCATGCGCAGGGCCACGGCGATGGACAGGATATCGCCCAGCACCAGATGGGCGATGCGGACGGTCATCGGCGAATGGATGTCGAAATCGTCGGCGACGTCGGCGACGAGGCTGACCGTCGCCATCTCGGCCAGCGGCGAGCCCGAGCGGGTCAAGGCGACCACGTCGGCGCCGGCCTTGCGGGCGTTCTGCACCGCATCGAGTATGTCGCGGGTGCGGCCGGTGCTGGACACCGCGACCACCGCGTCGCCCTTCGACAGGGTGAGGGCGGAGGCGAAATAGACATGGGAGTCGGTGTAGGCGACCGTCGGCATGCCCAGCCGGAAGAACTTGCGCTGGATGTCCTCCGCCACCGTGCCGGAATTGCCGGAGCCGTAGAACTCGATCCGCCGCGCCGCGGCGAGCACGTCGGCGGCGCGGTCCACCGCCTCGGCCGGCAGGTTGTTGCGCACCTGCATCAGCGTGGCGATGGTGCGGTCGAACAGCTTGCCGGCCAGCACCGCGCCCGGCACGCCCCCCGCGCCCCCGCCATCGGCATCCTGCTCCCCGCCGACCGATAGATCCTGGTGCAGGAAGGGCATGCCGCCGGCGATATCCTGCGCCAGCTTGATCTTGAATTCGCGAAAGCCGCGGCAACCCAGCGCCGAACAGAAGCGCGCCACCGTAGGCTCGCTGACCCCGACGCGGTCGGCCAATTCGGCCATGGACAGGTTGATGACATCACCCGGATGGGCCATCGCGTAATCGGCCAGCTTTCGTTCGGAAGGCCGGATCTGGTCGCGGACGGCGGCGATTCTCGCCAGCATGTGGGGGGCTCTCCCTTCTGATTGTGAGGCAGCCTAGCACATGTAGCAAAGCTACATATACAGCGCTGCGAACGACCGATTCCGTCGCGGCCCGGAAGCTCTCTTTCCAAGGATTTCCAATAGCCTGCGCCTTGCCCTGCGACAAAATGCCGGGCGTCGGCGCCTTGTCCGGAAGCCCGTCGGGGAGTATGTAGTAAAACTACAGAGCGGGCGCAAACCCCGGCATCGCCGGCGCGGCGCCCGGTCTGAAGATCTGACGTGCATCAACGAAACCGGCGCCTTTTGCGCCTATGCTTTCATTCGTCCCGCAGATTTGCGGGCACCACGAGACCGCCGACACGGCCCTTGACCCGCGCCGACGGCTAAATCTCTGAGGAGTCATCATGGACACCCTGCTGATGGACGGACTTGCCCAGGCTACGGAGCAGCAGTCCGCCGCCGACCCCTGGCGCGGTTTCGCTCCGGGCGTCTGGCGCCGCTCGGTCGACGTCCGCGATTTCATCCAGCGCAACCTGCGTGCTTACGAAGGCGACGCGGGCTTCGTCGCCGGTCCCACCGCCCGCACCACCGCGCTGTTCGCCAAGGTCACCGACCTTCTGAAGCAGGAACGCGCCGCGAAGGGCGGCGTTCTGGATGCCGACACCGAAATCTTCGCCTCCATCACCTCGCACGGCGCCGGCTACATCGACCGCGAGCTGGAGGTCATCGTCGGCCTGCAGACCGACAAGCCGCTGAAGCGCGCGATCATGCCGTTCGGCGGCTGGCGCATGGTCAAGACCGGGCTGGAAGCCTACGGCTTCAAGCCGTCGCCGAAGCTGGAGGAGGTGTTCCCGGCCCTGCGCAAGACGCACAATGACGGCGTGTTCGATGTCTACACGCCCGAGATGCTGCGCTGCCGCAAGTCCGGTGTCATCACCGGCCTGCCCGACGCCTATGGCCGCGGCCGCATCATCGGCGACTATCGCCGGCTGGCGCTCTACGGCGCCGATTTCCTGATCAAGGACAAGAAGGCTCAGCTCGCCTCGCTGGAGGTCAGCCGGATCGACGAGGATGTCCTGCGCCTGCGCGAGGAGATCTCCGAGCAGATCAAGGCGCTGAAGGAGCTGGTCCAGATGGCCGCCTCCTACGGCTTCGACGTCAAGCGCCCGGCCGCCACCGGCCGCGAGGCGGTGCAGTGGACCTATCTCGGCTATCTGGCGGCGGTGAAGGAAGCCAACGGCGCCGCGATGTCGCTGGGCCGCGTGTCCAGCTTCCTCGACATCTACATCGACCGCGATCTGCGCGACGGCGTCATCACCGAGGCCGAGGCCCAGGAGATGATCGACCATTTCGTCATGAAGCTGCGGCTGGTCCGCTTCCTGCGCACGCCGGAATACGACCAGCTGTTCTCAGGCGACCCGACCTGGGTGACGGAATGCCTGGGCGGCATGGGGCTGGACGGCCGGACGCTGGTCAGCAAAACCAACTTCCGCATGCTGCAGACCCTGCACAACCTGGGTCCGGCGCCGGAACCGAACCTGACGGTCCTGTGGTCGGAGAAGCTGCCGGAAGGCTTCAAGCGCTTCTGCGCCGACACCTCGATCAAGACCTGCTCGGTCCAGTACGAGAACGACGACCTGATGCGCGGCTATTGGGGCGACGATTACGGCATCGCCTGCTGCGTCTCGGCCATGCGCATCGGCAAGCAGATGCAGTTCTTCGGCGCCCGCGCCAATCTGGCCAAGACGCTGATGTACGCCATCAACGGCGGCAAGGACGAGGTTTCGGGCGAACAGGTCGGCCCGGCCTTCGCCCCGATCACCGGCGACGTGCTGGACTATGACGAGGTCATGGCCCGGTTCGAGCCGATGATGGAATGGCTGGCCAAGGTCTACATGAACGCGCTGAACGCCATCCACTACATGCATGACAAGTACATGTATGAGCGGATGGAGATGGCGCTCCACGACCGCGACATCCTGCGCACCATGGCTTGCGGCATCGCCGGCCTCAGCGTGGTGGCGGACAGCCTGTCGGCGATCAAGCACGCCAAGGTGAAGGTCATCCGCGACGCCAAGGGCCTCGCCACCGATTTCGAGATCGAGGGCGACTATCCGGCCTTCGGCAACAACGACGCGCGGGTCGACGACATCGCCATCTGGGCGGTCGAGCGCTTCATGACGGCGCTGCGCAAGCAGAAGCCCTACCGGAACGCCATGCCGACCCAGTCGGTGCTGACGATCACCTCCAACGTGGTCTATGGCAAGAAGACCGGCAACACGCCGGACGGCCGCAAGGCCGGTCAGCCCTTCGCGCCGGGTGCCAACCCGATGCACGGGCGGGACAAGAAGGGCGCCATCGCGTCGATGGCCAGCGTGGCCAAGCTGCCCTACGCCCACGCGCAGGACGGCATCAGCTACACCTTCACCATCGTTCCCGGCGCTCTCGGCCGCACCGAGGACGAGCGTGTCAGCAATCTGGTCGGCATGCTGGACGGCTATGCCGCCCAGGGCGGCCACCACATCAACGTCAACGTCTTCGACCGCGAGACGCTGCTGCACGCCATGGACCATCCGGAGCTGTATCCGCAGCTGACCATCCGGGTGTCCGGCTATGCCGTGAACTTCATCAAGCTGACGCGCGAGCAGCAGCTCGACGTCATCAGCCGGACGTTCCACGACAAGCACTGAGGACCGTCCGGACAGTTCGTCCAACGGCCAGAAACTCCGATCCGTCATCCCCGCCTTGCCGGCGGGGGTGGCGAATCCGGGATGCGGTCCCCTGTGGACGACAGATTTTCAAACGGACGCTTTGCGATGACGAACGCCTACCCCCCGCCCCGCCCCCCCCATGGCTTGGGGCCGGTTTCCGGCTGGATCCATTCGGTCGAGACCGGCGGCACCGTGGACGGGCCGGGAATCCGCTATGTCCTGTTCATGTCGGGTTGCCCGCTGCGCTGCCTCTACTGCCACAATCCCGACACCCAGCACATGCATGACGGGACGCGGACGACCTCGACCGAGATCCTCGAGGACATCGCGCTCTATGCCGAATTCCTCAAGCGCGCCCATGGCGGGCTGACCCTGAGCGGCGGCGAGCCGCTGGTGCAGCCCGAATTCACCGCCGCCATCCTGCGCGGGGCGAAGGCGCTGGGCCTGCACACCGCACTCGACACCTCCGGCTTCCTCGGCAACCATGCCGACGATCTGCTGCTGGAGGATGTCGACCTCGTCCTGCTCGACATCAAGGCCTTTTCGGAAAAGACCTATCGCCCCCTGACCGGCGTTCCGCTGCGCCCCACCCTGGAATTCGCCGAGCGGCTGGCCGGGCTGAACAAGCGCATCTGGCTGCGCTATGTGCTGGTCCCCGGCCTGACCGACGATGCCGCCGAGATCGACGGTCTGGCCGACTTCGTCGCCGGACTCGGCGTGGTCGACCGGGTCGATGTGCTGCCCTTCCACAAGATGGGCGAGCATAAATGGAAGTCGCTCGGCCGCAAATACATGCTGACCGATACCGAACCGCCGTCGCGCGACCTGGTGGAACGGGTGCGGGGGCAGTTCCAGGCGAAGGGCCTGCGGGCCGACTGATCTCTCTCCGAAAACGTCATCGGCGCGTCATCAAGGCGACACGACGCCGTCACGCTCCTGCGCCAGATAACCCCTTTGGAATTCGCTCGGGTTTCAAACTGGGGGGCTCTTAATCAATGCAGATGATACGCCGCGTGGAGCGGTTCAGGACAGCGTTGCTGTCCGCGACCGGCCTCGCCTCTCTCGTCCTGTCCACCTGCGGGGCCGCGATGGGGGTCGCCTCCGCCCAGACCGTGGACAGCGTGACGGTCGGCGGCTCCAGCTTCGTCAACCAGGGGCTGGTCGGTGTCGGCCGGATCGGCGCCGCCACCCGCGACAAGTATGGCGAAACCTTCGGCTCGATGTCGGGGCTGACCTTCGACGCCAGTTCCTGGCGGCGCAGCGGCGACAGCTACAGCGGCATCATGTTCGCCCTGCCCGACCGCGGCTACAACGTCACCGGCACCACGGACTACCGCCCGCGCTTCAACACGCTGGCCCTGTCGCTGACGCCCTATTACGGCAGCGCGGCACTGGCCGCCGGCGGCGGGCAGCAGTCGCAGATCGGACTGAGCCTGATCGACACCACCCTGCTGACGGAGGCGAACGGCACCGTCACCACCGGCATGGACCCGCAGCCGCGCACCGGCGTGCGCGCGGCCGCGAACGGACTGCCGGCCCTGCCGCAGGCCGCCAACGGCAAGATCAGCCTCGACACCGAGGGCATCGCCCGGCTTGCCGACGGCAGCTTCTACATCAGCGACGAATACGGCCCCTACATCTACCATTTCTCGGCCGCCGGCCGGATGATCTCGGCGGTGCAGCCGCCGCCGGCGCTGCTGCCGGTGCGCAACGGCGGGCTCGATTTCTCGTCCAACAACCCGGCCGCCGGCCAGCCGGCGCCCACCCCGGCCGACCCTGTCACCGGCCGGCAGAACAACCAGGGGCTCGAAGGCCTGTCGCTGACGCCGGACAAGACCAAGCTGGCGACGCTGCTGCAAAGCGCCACCCGCCAGGACGGCGGTACCGGCGGCAGCAGCGCCACCCGGCGCAACACCCGCCTGCTGATCTATGACGTGTCCGCCAACCCGGACAGCCCGGCGCTGGTCGGGCATTATGTCGTGCCGCTCCCCACCTTCCGCTCGGGAAACAACACGCTGGTGGCGGCCCAGAGCGAGATGCTGGCGCTGAACGACAAGCAGTTCCTCGTCCTTTCGCGCGACAGCAACAACGGCCAGGGGCTGAGCGGCACCAACTCGCTCTACCGCAGCATCGACATCGTCGATGTGTCGAACGCCACCAATCTGGTCGGCTCCGTCTATGAGGGCACGACCCCGGTCGCCCCCGGCGGCAATCTGGTGGCGTCGGTGACGCCGGTGTCCTACACCCAGTTCCTCAGCATCAACAACAACGGCCAGCTGGCGAAGTTCGGGCTGCACAATGGCGGCGCCCAGGACGTCAATCTGCTGTCGGAAAAATGGGAGGCGATGGGGCTGCTGCCGGCGCTCGACGCCGCCCGGCCGGACGATTTCTTCCTGTTCGTCGGCAACGACAACGACTTCCTGACCCGCAACGGCTTTCAGGTCGGCGCCCCCTATGACGCCGGGGCCAATGTCGACACCATGCTGCTGGTCTACCGGCTGACCCTGCCGACCTATGTCGATCCGCTCGCCATCGAATCGCTGCGTCAGACCGCCCTGCCGCTGGCACGCGGCCTCGGCAACGCATCGGTGGCGATGGCCGATTCGGCGTCGCGCTCGGTCCGCAGCCATCTGAGCGGCCTGCGCTTCCTGGGCGGCTCCGGCGAAGGCGGAGGCGATCCGGCAACCGGCGGCCCAGTGATCAACGGATGGGTCGGCGGACAGCTCGGCTTCAACCGCGCCGACGACACCGGCATGGCGGCCGGTGCCGACACGGACTCGCGCAACGGGCAGGTCGGCGCCGACATCCGCATCACCGAGAACATCGTCGCCGGTTTCGCGGTCGGCGCCGCCCGCAACAGCCTGTCCTTCGGCGACACCGGCAGCGCCAAGGTGCGCTCCGCCTCGATCAGCCCCTATGTCGCCGGCAGCTACGGCAAGGTCTTCGGCAGCCTGTCGGGCACCTACTCCTTCGACGATTACGACAAGATCGCCCGCAACACCGGCGCCTACGGCCTGACCGCCCGCGGCGAGACCAAGGGGCGCAGCTGGTCGGTCGGCGTCGATGGCGGCTATGATCTCGGCGAGGGGGCTTGGTCGTTCGGCCCGGTCGCGGCGGCGCGCTACACCCGCGCCACCATCGACGGCTATACGGAAACCGAGGCGATCCACCTGAACGGCATCCTGCCGAGCCAGACCCAGCGCGGCTGGAGCTGGGAATTCGGCGGCCAGGCCGCCCACCGCTTCGAGACCGAGAGTGCGGCGATCATCCCGCAGGCCCGGCTCAGCTACGAATGGAACCGCGTGCGCGGGGCCGAGACGCTGGGCGCCACCCTCGCCAACCGCACCACCAGCAGCCTGGGAACGGTGACCCGGACCTTCGGCACGCCCGAGTGGAGCGGATTGAGGGCCGGTGCCGGCGTCACGCTGCTGAGCGGCGCCGTGGCCTGGCAAGTCGGCTATGATGGCAAGTTCGGCCACGACAACCGCGACCACAGCGTCTTCACCTCGGTCGGCTACCGGTTCTAGAGTGCGATCGTTTCAAGCGGTATCACTTGAAACGCGAATCACACGGAAAATCAAATACTTAGAGTCTGTCTGGTGCCTCAGTAAGCACCAGGCAGACTCTAGAGTGTGATCGGTTCCGGTGGAAACGCCTGGACCACCGGTCACACGCAAAAGCACAAGGCCCGGAGCCTGTCGGATGCCTCAACAGGCATCCGACAGGCTCCGGAATAACCGGACGTCAGGCCATTCACGGCACGAGGAACGTTCGAAGACGCCGCGACGACGAACATGCCGCGCAAACCCTGGGCGCTCACCGTCGGGTGAACAAATCCGGGATGTCAGACTTCGGCTCTCCTCGCCGGCTCGCGGTCGGAACAACGCCCCTCGTTGGCATTTTCGGTTTGCGAACCGCGGCGGCCAAGGAGGACGAGGACAACAAGGGCCGACAGCAATGTGATGGCGACGAGCATCATGCTCAAATGCCGGAAGGCGACCGCATAGCTCTCGTGGATATCCGATTGCGTCAGGTTGGGCAGGATTTCCGATGCTCCCCGGACATCGCCTATCGCGAGTCTTTGAGCGGCTTGCGATGCATCCTGTTCGTACCGCGGAATCGCGGCGGCCAACCGGGCCTTCGCAAGGGCGGCGAGGACGGCATGCACGATTGCCAGCGCGACGCCCTCTCCCGCCACGCGTGTCGTGCTGAAAATCCCGGTCGCCATGCCGGCACGCTCCTTGGGCACGACGCTGACGGAAAGCCCGTCCATGAGCCCCCACGGCAGGCCGGTGCCGATGCCGATAACGAGCATCGGCAGGATCACGTCGATTCCGCCAGACGCGGGATCGACGCGGCCGAGCCAGAACAGTCCGATCGCCGCCACCAACAGGCCGGCAGCGGAAAGAAGGCCGGCCGGAAGCCAGCGGACAAGGTACGATGCCGCGAGAGGCACGACCAGCATCGGGGCGGACAAGGCGACGAGCAGCAGCCCGGCGTCGACCTCGCCAAGCCCGGCCACCCCGATGAAGCGCAACGGCAGCAGGACGAGAAGAACGACGTAGCAATAACAGGTGGCGACCGGCAGAATCTGCACGCCGACAAAGCGGGGATAACGGAAAAGCGACAGGTCGAGCATTGGGCTCTTTGATCGCGTTTCGACGAGGATTAAGGCGGCAAGCATCGCAGCCGAACCAGCCAGCGACGCCACCACGATCGGGCTGTTCCAGCCGATCTCGGGGGCCTCGATCACGCCATAGGTGAAAAGCCCCAGCATCGCCGTAAAGACGAGCGCGCCGGCATGATCGAGGCCAACCGCGTCGGGATCCCGGCTTTCCCGCATCCTCCTGGCGGTCAGGAGCAGCGCGAGCAGGCCGATGATCGTTCCCGACAGGAATATCGCCCGCCAGCCGAAGGCCGCGATCAGGACGCCGGCCAGAAGGGGGCCGAAGGCCAACCCGACACCGAACGTCGTGCCGAGCAGGCTGAAGGCCCAGGTCCGCGCCCGGCCTTCGAACTCCTGCGCGAGCGCCGCCGCCGCCGCGAAGCCTTGCCCGGCACGGAGGAGATCAAGAACGAGGATCGACGGAGCCAGGCTCAAAGCCAGAGAGAGGCTTACGAATGCGACGATGCCCATCATGAAAAGCCGCTTGCGGCCGAACTGATCGGCCAGGGCTCCCGCGGCCATGAGCGAGCTGCCGAATGTCAGCATGAATGCGTTGGTGATCCAATTCAGCGCGGCAGGGCCGCCACCAAGATCACCGCCGATCGCCGGCGTGGCGACCGCTCCGCCGGCGAAGCCGAGCGGCAGGGCCAGCGCGGCCAGGCAGACCGCCATCAGGACCCACATCCTGTTGGTTGGGGTTTCAGCCGAGACAGTCGACATATAAGGGTCTCCATCGCTGGGTTGGGAGCGCGACGCAGACACTGATGCAGCCGCCAGACAGACCTATCGCGGAGCGCAATCGCGATAAACGGCCAGAAACTCCATTGATTGCGGAATTGAATTCTTTAATATGATGGGATGGACAGCTTGAGCAGCCTCATCGCCTTCGTGCAGGCAGCGGAAGATCTGAGCTTCGTGGCCGCCGGCCGCAAACTTGGAATCTCCGCCTCAGCCGTCGGCAAGAGCATCGCGAAGCTGGAGGAGAGCGCCGGCACCCGGCTGTTTCATCGCACGACGAGGCGTGTTTCGCTGACGGAGGAGGGCGCAGCCTTCCATGAGCGGTGCCGTCGTATTCTCGATGATCTTCGCGACGCCGAAACGATGTTGTCGAATGCGACTGGCATCCCGCGCGGCAGGCTGCGGGTGAGCGTGCCGACGATCGGCTATCATTTCCTTCTGCCGGTCATCCCCGAATTCCGTCGTCTTTACCCCGACATAGAACTCGACATCGACTTCAACGATCGTCTGATCGATGTTGTCGAGGAGGGTTTGGATGCGGTGATCCGCAGCGGTCCCCTGACGGATTCAAGCCTGATGTCGCGCCGGCTCGGGCCGTTCCGCTTCGTCCTCTGCGCCTCCCCGTCCTATCTGGAGCGGAAGGGTATCCCACGACATCTTCACGAGTTGGAGAAGCATGACTGCCTCCGGTTCCGCTTTCCCACCTCGGGCAAGATCCAGGCGTGGCGGTTCCGGGACGCGGCCGGGGTCGATCCCTTCCGCCGTCCGTCGCCCCTGACCTGCAACAACATGGAGGCATTGCGGGGAGCGGCGACCGCCGGTTTGGGCATCGCCTACATGCCGGATTTCCTGGCGCGGGACGATGTGGACGCCGGCCGGCTCCACACCGTACTCGATGCCCATCTGGTCGATCAGGGACAGTTCAGCATTCTATGGCCGTCCAACCGGCTCGTGTCACCCCGCCTGCGCACGTTCATCGACCACATGGCGGACACACTTTTCCGTTCCAACTGAAAAGGAAAGGGCCATGCCACCCCGACGGGATCAGGCCGGGCGGATCGCCTGGGCGAAGGTGAACAGCATGGCCGGATCGACCGCCTTCTTCACCTGGGCGAGCCGGGCGAGATTCTCGCCGTAATAGGCCTGCTGCCAGTCGGCCAGCGACGGGTCGGGAAAATTCTGGAAGGCCCCCGCCGCCCTGGTCCGGCGGTTGACGTCGTCATAGAAGCGCTGCTGCCACTCCAGCGCCTGCTCGACCAGCAGGACCGAATCGGTCGGCCGCCACCAGTTGGCCTCGACGGAGAACAGCCAGTCATAGCCGCGATGGACATAGGCGGTGTCGGTCGGCCCGACCTTGTTGATGGCGCCACCGACCTGGAAGAACTTGAAAGCCACCGGCATCGAGGTGGCGGGCATCCTCGCCGCCCAATCGAACATCGCGGCGATGGCGTCGTCGCCGATGTTCGCCGCCGTCATGTAGCTGGATTTCTCCTGATAGTAATAGGGGAAGGTGGTCTCGGTCAGGAAATCCTGGCCCTCCCAGTAGGGCACATTTTCCTTAACTTCCGACTTGCTCCAGTCGATCAGCTCCCAGGTCGATTGGAAGATCTCCTTAAGCGTCTTGTCGGATTTGTGCAGCTGGCCGAGGATCGACAGCTTGAGCGGCACGTTGGCGCAGCGCTGCTGCCAGCTGGGGATGGTGACGTTGATCTTGCTGCCGAACCCGTCGGGTGCCGACGCCAGCTCGGTCAGCAACAGTTTCAGGACCTTCGGCATATCCTTGGTCCAGACCAGATCGAAAACCGTCACCGGCTCCACCGGATGGGTTTGCAGGGTGAAGGAGGTGTTGATGCCGAAGTTCCCGCCGGCGCCGCCACGGCAGGCCCAATAGAGGGCCGACTCGGTATTGCCATCGGCCTTGACGTGGCTGCCATCGGCCGTCACCAGCTCCGTCGCCCGCAGCAGGTCCGACGCCATGCCGAACTTGCGCATGTTGAAGCCGATGCCGCCACCGAGCAGGAAGCCGGCGGCGCCGACCGAATCGCAGCGTCCATGGGTGATGGTGCGGCCCAGCCGTTCCATCTGCTTATAGACCAGCGAGTTGAGCGTGCCGCCCTGCACCGTCACCAGCCCGTCCGACCCCGTCACCGGTTCCGCCCCCGCCATCAACGTCATGTCGATCAGCAGACCGGGCGTGGTGGAAAAGCCGGCGTAGTTGTGTCCGCCGGACCGCACGGCGAAGGGCATCGCCTGCTCCTTCACCCATTTGATGCAGGCCTGGACGTCCTGGGGCGTCGTGCAACGGGCGATGCCGGCCGGCAGGGTGGCGCCATAGCGCAGGTTGTTCGGCCGGCAGACATCGGCGAAGAAGGGATCCTCGGGCCGCAGCACGCCGCCCTTCACCAGCTTCGCCAGATCGGACCAGGCCGAGAGCGGTGGGCAATAGGCCGCACCCGTCTCCAGCGCGAGGGCGGAGCCCGGCATCAGCCGAACCGCGGCGGCCGCCCCGGCGAAACGGCCGGCACCGACAAGGAAATTGCGGCGGGAAGCGTGCAGTCCGAGCGCCATGAGCCTGTCCACCCTGCGTATCATGGTTGTGTTTTTCGGAACTCATTATCTTAATGATAACAAAATTCCGTCAACCATGCTTGCGGAAGCGGTGCAGGCTCCGCCCATTCCCGTTTTGGGGAATGAAACCTCCCCTACCCCTTCACCACCGGCCGGGTGCTGCCACGGATCACCAGTTCGCAGTCGAGATTGTGGTGCTTCTGGGTGACGCGGACACCGTCCAGCGCCGCCAGGATCTGCTTGGCGCTGAGGCGGCCGATCTCCCGCTGCGGCGGACGGACGGTGGTCAGCGGCGGGGGGCAGGAGTTGCTGAAGGGCAGATCGCCGAATCCGACCACCGCCAGATCCTCCGGAACGCGCAGGTCGCGACGGGTGACCTCGAACAGCACGCCCAGCGCCAGCGCGTCGTTGGAGCAGACCACCCCGTCGATGTCGGGATGACGGGTCAGGATCTCGTCGATCAGCCAGCGGCCGACCTCGGTGGTGGCGGCGTCGGGAACGGTGAAGTCGATGGGATCGTGCAGGCCGCGCCGCATCACCTCGGCGTCATAGCCGTCGGTGCGGCTGCGCACGCGCAAATCCTGGTGGGCGGCGGCGCCGATATAGGCGACCTTGCGGCTGCCCTGGTCATAGAGATGGCTGGTCTGCATGCGGCCGACCTCGAAATGCGAGAATCCGACGCTGATGCCGACCGCCTCGCCGGGATGGCCGGGCATGTCCCACATCTCCACCACCGGCACGCCGCAGGAGGCCAGCATGGCGCGGGTCCGTTCGGTGTGGTGGAACCCGGTCACCACCATCGCCGCCGGCGACCAGGCGAGGAAGGCGCGGATCAGCCCCTCCTCCTCCTCCGGGCTGAATTCGCTGACGCCCAGCAGGGTCTGGTAATGCGCCGCCTGGAACATGCCCTGCAACGTGTTGTAGGTCTCGGCGAAGAAGGAATTGAGGATGGACGGCAGGATGACGCCGACGGTGCGGCTGCGGGCGGCGGCGAGGCTGCCGGCGACCAGATTGGGCACATAGCCCATCTCGTCGATCACCCGGGCGATGCGTTCGGCAAGATGGCGCGACACCGCCTCCGGCCGGCGGAGATAGAGTGAGACGGTGCTGGGCGACACGTCGGCGGCGGTCGCCACGTCGGTCATCGTCACCCGCTGGGTGCCGCGGCGTGCCCGCTTCCTGGTTTCGGTCGTCTGCATCGTCGGTCCTCCTCACGCGTCAAGAGGCGGCCGCTCAGTGCCGCGTCGGCGTATCGGCGGGAGCCGGGTCGCAAAGGCTCAGACCAGCCAGGGCCGCTATCGCTTCATGGACAAGCTGATAGGCGGCCTCGATCCGGCTGAGCGCCTCGTCGCACTCGGTCCCGTCGTCGCTGTCGCGCGTCTCCTGCCGGACGGCCCGGAACAGGTTCAGCGCCTCGCGGCCGATGATCCTATGGCTTGCCCGCAGGTTGCAATCCTCTTGCATCGCCAGCGGGATATGCAGAAGACGATGGCGCAGCACCGCGGCGTCGAGTTCCAGTTCGGCGATGCGCCGGCTCAGAAGGGGTGTCATCGTTCCATACCTGCGGAGGCGGCCCCGATGGGCGCGCCCCCGTCTCATTGCCAAGGCGACCGGGTGGGTCAAGGCCGCCGGATCAGCCGGCGACCGGTTCCGCCCCAACCAGATCCGCCATGGCCGCCTTCATGCCCTTGGCCTCGATGGCGGCGAGGCTGTCGGCCACCCGCGCGGCGAGGCCGGGGATGGCGCCCAGATCCTCCTTCCACAGCCGGGCGTCGGACAGCACCGCAGCCACCAGCGCCTTGGTATCGGTGGGATTGGCGGCCCAGGCGGCGGCCATGGCGGCGATCACCTCGGCATTGTCGCTGATCGGGTAGGACCCCGCCTCGCGCATGCCGGTATAGACGCCATCGGCGAGATTGCCACGGTAGAAGCGCAGCAGGGCCGCCAGCGAGAAGGACAGGCCGGCGGGCGCCGCGCCGTCGCGGGCCACCGCGTCCTTCAGGCTGGGCAGGACGCGCACCTGCCATTTCGACACCGAGTTCAACGTGATCGAGATCAGTTCATGCCGGATATAGGGGTTGCCGAACCTCTCCATGATGGTGCGGGCGTAATCCTGCCGCTCCGCCTCGGGCAGCGGAACATAGGGGACGATCTCCTCGAACATCACTTTGTTCAGGTAGGCGGAGACGGTCGGGTCGTCCATCATCGACTTGACGGTGTCGAGCCCGGCGCAATAGGCGGCCAGGGCGCTGGCGGTGTGGGCGCCGTTCAGGATGCGGACCTTGCGGGTACGGTAGGGCTGGAGGTCGTCGGTCCACACCACGTTGAGCCCGGCCTTGTGCAGCGGCAACTCGTCGGCCAGATGGGCCGGACCCTCGATCACCCAGACATGGAAGGGCTCGGCGGCGACGGCCAGCTTGTCCTCATAGCCCCATTGGGCGGAGAGGGCGGCGGCCTCGTCGCGCGGATAGCCGGGGACGATGCGGTCGACCAGCGTGTTGAGGAAATGGTTGTGCGTCTCGACCCAGTCGGCGAATCCGGCCTCCAGGCCCCCGCGCCCGGCATGGGCCAGGACGATGCGCTTCAGATTGCTGCCGTTGGCCTCGATCAGTTCGCAGGGCAGGAAGACCAGGCCGCTGTCGGCCGTGCCGCCCAGCGCCTTGTAACGGGCATGCAGCAGGGCCGCGACCTTGGCCGGAAAGCTGTCCGGGCAGGCGCCGGGGGCATAGGCCTCCTCGCGGTCGGCGATGCCGGCCTCGGTGGTGTTGGAGACGAAGAAGCGCAGCGCCGGGGAACAGGCCAGCTCGACCATCCGCGCCCAGTCGGCATAGGGATTGAGCGCTTCCGACACGCAGGAGACGACGCGGCGGGATTCGACCTCCCGCCCGTTCTCGATGCCGCGCAGCAGGACGGTGTAGAGGTTGTCCTGCGCCTTCAGCAACGGGGCGATGCCCTGGTCCAGCGGCTGGGCGATGGCGACGCCGGCTTTGGTCAGCCCCTGCCCGTTGGCGACATCGACCATCCAATCGACGAAGCCGCGCAGGAAATTGCCGTCGCCCACCTGGAGGATGGTCACGGGCAGGGTCGGAGCGCCGTCGGTGTGAGCGGCGTCGAACGCGCCACCGGCAAGCTGGTCACGGGTCAGGGAACGCATGACTGGGCATCCTTACGGGAACTGAAGGCGGAGGCCGGCGCCATGGGAAGGCGCGGGCGATGGGTTAAATATACTAATATATTAATTGAAGCGGCAAGGGGAAACGGGTGCGGCAGATTGGTTGGGGTGGTGGTCGTGCCGTTTGCCCCCTCCCCATCCCTGCCCGTCCCTCCCCGCTTTTCGCGGGAGAGGGGGCGGAATGCGTGTCGGTGTGAACCGAATCGTTCAGCGGCGGCAGTTCCCTCTCCCACGATCGGACCGGCCTTCGGCCGGCCGAGGGTGGGGGAGGGTCAGGGAGGGGGCAATCGCGACGACTACTCCTTGAACCCCGCCATATGCTCGAACAGGTGGCGCTTGCGGCGGATCTCCGCCTCCGCCTCGTCGAGCAGGGCATGGTAGCGCTCGGGGTTGCTGCGCTCGACCGCGCTGAAGCGCGACTCGCCGGCCATGAAGGAGGCAAGGCCGGTGGACGGGGCGCCACTGTCCAGTTGCAGGGCGGTCTCGCCGGCGGCGAGCCGGCGCGGGTCGCGGCGATAGAGCGACCAGTGGCCGCTGTCCACCGCCTGCTTCTGATGCTCCAGCCCGTGCGACAGCTCATAACCATGGGCGACGCAATGGCTGTAGGCCAGCACCAGCGACGGACCGCGATAGGCATCCGCCTCCATCAGCGCGTTCAGCGTGTGGCTGTCGCGGGCGCCGAAGGCGGTGCGGGCGACATAGACATGGTCATAGGCCATCGCCATCAGCCCGAGATCCTTCTTGGCCGCCGAGCGGCCGGCGGTGGCGAATTTGGCCGAGGCGCCGATCGGGGTCGCCTTGGATTGCTGGCCGCCGGTATTGGAATAGACCTCCGTATCCATCACCAGGATGTTGATGTCGCGCCCCGACGCCAGCGCATGGTCAAGCCCACCATAGCCGATGTCATAGGCCCAGCCGTCGCCGCCGACGATCCAGACGCATTTGCGGACCAGATAGTCGGCCAGCTGTTCCAGCCGGCGGGCCAGCGGATCCGTCAGCGGGGCGAGCTGCGTCCTCAATGCGGCGACACGGGCACGCTGCGCGGCGATGCCGGCGGCGTCATGCTGGTCGGCCTCCAGCAGACCCGTCACCAGACCGGGTTCGAGCCGGGCCGACAGCAGGGCCAGCGTGTCGCGCGCCTGCTCGGCCATCTGGTCGATGGCGACGCGCAGGCCGAGGCCGAACTCGGCATTGTCCTCGAACAGCGAGTTGGCCCAGGCCGGGCCGTGGCCGCTGGCATCGGTGGTGTAGGGCGTGGTCGGCAGATTGCCGCCATAGATCGACGAGCAGCCGGTGGCGTTCGCCATGACCATGCGGTCGCCGAACAGCTGGGTCAGCATCTTGATGTAGGGCGTCTCGCCACAACCGGCGCAGGCGCCGGAGAATTCGAACAGCGGTTCGAGAAGCTGGGTGTGCTTGACGGTGGCCGGCACCGACTCGCGCGGGATGGCCGGCAGGGTGCGGAAGAAGTCGAAGGCCTCCTGCTGGCCGGCCAGCGCCTGAACCGGACGCATCTCCAGCGCCTTGCGGCCCGACCCTCCCTTGTCCTGCGCCGGGCAGGCGGCGACGCACAACGTGCAGCCGGTGCAATCGGCCGGCGAGGCCTGAAGGCGGTAGCGGCCGCCGGGGAACTCGCGGCCCTTGTAGGGAATGGTCTCGAAGCCGGCGGGCGCCCCGGCCAGCGCCGACTCCGGCACCACGGTGGCGCGGATGGCGGCATGCGGACAGACCAGCACGCATTTGTTGCATTCGATGCAGAGGTCGGCGTTCCAGCCCGGGGCCTCCGCCGCGATGCTGCGGTGCTCATATTTCGAGGTGCCGGTCGGCCAGGTGCCGTCGACCGGGAAGGCGGACACCGGCAGCCGGTCGCCATGGCCGGCGATCATCATGGCGGTAACGCGCTTGACGAAGTCGGGCGCGGTCTCCGGCACCGGGGCCGGACGGTCATGGTCGGCGGTGACATGGTCCGGCACCGGGACAGGGTG
The DNA here is from genome assembly GCF_000010725.1 of Azospirillum sp. B510. Lineage (NCBI taxonomy): Bacteria > Pseudomonadati > Pseudomonadota > Alphaproteobacteria > Rhodospirillales > Azospirillaceae > Azospirillum > Azospirillum sp. B510. The sequence goes on from NC_013857.1 coordinate 551,088, forward strand.
CAGATGGGCCAGAGCCTGATCGACGGCGGCGATGTTGCGGTTCACCACCGCCTCGCCCCGGCGGGCATAGGTCTTCACGATGGCCGCCTTGATGTCGGCGATGGCGTCGTCCAGCGGCAGCACGCCGGAGAGGGCGAAGAAGCAGGTCTGCATGATGGTGTTGACGCGGCGGCCGAGACCGGCCTCCCGCGCGACGGCGCCGGCATCGATGGCGTGCAGCGACAGCCGGCGGTCTATGCACAGGCGCTGCACCTCCGCCGGCAGGGCGTCCCACACCTGTCGCGGCGTGCCGGGAGCGTTCAGCAGCACGGTGGCGCCGGGCGCCGCCATCTCCACCACCTCCACCCGCTCCATCAGCGGCAGATGGTGGCAGGCGACGAACTGCGCCTGCCCGATCAGATAGGGGGCGCGGATCGGCGACTCGGAAAAGCGCAGATGCGACACCGTGGTCGAACCGGACTTGCGGCTGTCATAGACGAAATAGGCCTGGGCATGGCCGCCGTTGCGCGCCTGGATGATCTTCAGCGAGTTCTTGTTCGCCCCGACCGTGCCGTCGGCGCCGAGACCGAAGAAGACGGCGCGCGACACGCCGGGCTCCTCCATGCCCCAGGCGGCATCCCAGGGAATCGACTGATGGGTGACGTCGTCGGTAATGCCGACGGTGAAGCGGCGCTTCGGCCGCGCACGGTCCAGCTCGTCGAACACCGCCTTCGCCATAGCGGGAGTGAATTCCTTCGACGACAGGCCGTAACGGCCGGCGATCACCATCGGGTCGATGGCGGACATCTCGACAGCCCGCGCCTCGGCCAGGGCGGCGACGACATCGAGATAGAGCGGATCGGCGACCGCCCCCGGCTCCTTGGTGCGGTCGAGCACGGCGATGCGCCGCACCGTCGGCGGCAGCGTCGAAACGAAGTCGGCGATGGCGAAGGGGCGGAACAGGCGGACGGTCAGGCAGCCCACCCGCTCGCCCGCCGCCAGCAGCCGGTCCACCGCCCCGTCGCAGGTCTCCGCCCCGGATCCCATGACCACCACCACCCGCTCGGCCTGCGGATGGCCGTGATAGTCGAACAGGCGATAGGCGCGGCCGGTGCGGGCGGCGAGCCGGTCCATCATGTCCTGCACGATGGCCGGGCAGGCGTCGTACCAGGGATTGGCGGCCTCGCGGGCCTGGAAGAAGACGTCGGGATTCTGCGCCGTGCCACGGATGACGGGATGGTCCGGGCTCAGGCCGCGGCGGCGGTGGGCATCGACGCTGGCATCCTCGATCAGGGCGCGCAGAGCCTCGTCGTCCAGCGCCTCGACCCGGTTGAACTCGTGCGAGGTGCGGAAGCCGTCGAAGAAATGCAGGAAGGGCACCCGCGCCCGCAGGGTGGCGGCATGGGCGACCAGCGCCATGTCGTGCGCCTCCTGCACATTGGCCGAGGCCAGCAGGGCGAAGCCGGTCTGGCGGCAGGCCATCACGTCGGAATGGTCGCCGAAGATCGACAGGGCGTGGGTCGCCAGCGTGCGGGCCGCCACATGCATGCAGAAGGGCGTCAGCTCTCCGGCGATCTTGTACATGTTGGGGATCATCAGCAGCAGCCCCTGCGACGCGGTGAAGGTCGTCGCCAGCGCACCCGCCTGAAGCGCGCCATGGACCGCACCGGCCGCACCGCCTTCCGACTGCATCTCCACCACCTGCGGCACGCCACCCCACAGGTTGGGACGGCGCGCCGCCGACCATTCGTCGGCGAATTCCCCCATCGGCGAGGATGGCGTGATCGGGTAGATCGCGATCACGTCGCTGGCACGGTAGGCCACCGAGGCGGCCGCCTCGTTGCCGTCCATGATGCGGGTGGCGGGAGTGCGCCGGGTCGATGCGGTGATGGGCGAGCTTTGGGTCATGCCGGAACAATCCTTTTTCGGTGGCGACGTCGTCTCCATGGGGCGTCTGGGCTGACGGATGCCGGCTGCGGGTTCGGCGGAGCCGGCGGCAAAGGTGTCAGGAAACGGCGATCCGCCAGGGGAAATGGTCCATCCGGAACGGGGCGGACACATTGACGCGCATCAGTCCGATGCGGAATTTCCAGAGCGACGCCGTCCTGCATCGCACAAAGATCTGATATATCACTTTTGCAAGGAAGGCCTCAATTTGTCGCACCGCAGCATGGACAGATCAAAGCCTTGCCGCGGCGTCGGGCGCCGCCCCCTCGCCGAGGCCCGCATCCGTGCCCGTCGCAGCGCTGCATAGACCATTGATCCAAGTCATTTATCATCCACGCCCAGCATGGCTTCCTACGGGCGGATGCCGCTGACGCTTGAACCGCCTGCGGATTTCCGACCGCGACATCGGCATTTCATCCGACGATCGCATGGCACCGCAGCAATCCGCCCATCTTTGGCCTGAGGCCCGGATCTGCTGCGATCGCGAAGAGATCAGCGCACCGCACCATTGGACTGCGACATTTTCGCAAGCACCGAAGGCTGCCCTGGAAAACCACTTGCGCTCCACACTGATATATTAATATAACTCCGCCAGCGATGCTCCCGTCCCTCTTGAAACGGAGCGGAAGCGCCCCCGTCGCCCGGCACCGAACACCCGCCGGCCAGGCATCCCGGCCAAGGATCGCCGCCTGAGGGCCCATACGTGCGCACCGGCGCCTGCCTTGGCAGGCATGTGAGGAAAAGATGAACAAGATCCGTGGTTTGCGGTGGCAAATCCTTGCCCTGATGATGCTGGGCACCGTGGTCAACTACATCGACCGCAACACTCTCGGCATCCTGGCGCCGACCCTGAAGGAACAGCTTCACTTCTCGACCGAGCAGTATTCCTTCATCGTCAGCGCCTTCCAGCTCTGCTACAGCCTGATGCAGCCGGTCGCCGGTTACATCACCGATCTGGTCGGCCTGAAGCTGGGCTACGCGATGTTCGCCGGCGTCTGGGGCATCGCCGCCGCCCTGCACGCGCTGGCCGGCAGCTGGCAGTCGATGGCCTTCTTCCGCGGCCTGCTGGGCGTCAGCGAAGCGGCGGCGATGCCGTCGGGCGTCAAGACCTCCACCCTGTGGTTCCCGGCCAGGGAACGCTCCATCGCCACCGGCTGGTTCAACACCGGCAGCTCGATCGGCGCGATGATCGCCCCGCCCTTCGTCATCTGGCTGTCGCTGACCTATGGCTGGCAGGAGGCCTTCCTCGTCACCGGCCTGCTGGGCGTCGGCATGTCGGCCCTGTGGTACATGCTGTACCGCAATCCGGAGAACCATCCGCGCCTGACCAAGGAGGAGCACGCCTATATCCTGGAAGGCCAGGAGCATGCCGAGCTGCCGAAGCCGTCGATGAAGCGCGTGCTGGGCAAGGGCAAGTTCTGGAGCATCGCCGCCGCCCGCTTCCTGACCGAGCCGGCGTGGCAGACCTTCAGCTTCTGGATCCCGCTCTACATGGTCTCCGCCCGGGGCATGGACATCAAGCAGTTCGCCCTGTTCGCCTGGCTGCCCTTCCTGGCCGGTGACATCGGCTGCATCCTCAGCGGTTACCTGTCGCCCTTCTTCGTGAAGCGCTTCAAAATGTCGCTGGTCAACTCCCGCATCGCCGGCGTCGGCGTCGGTGCCGTGTGCATGGTCGGCCCGGCCCTGATCAGCTTCGCCTCCAGCCCGATCACCGCCATCTTTCTCTTCTCGCTCGGCGCCTTCGCCCATCAGATGCTGTCGAGCCTGCTCTACGCCCTGGTCACCGACACCTTCGAGAAGCAGGATGTCGCCACGGCGACCGGCTTCGGCGGCATGGCCGGCTATCTCGGCGGCATGATCTTCTCGCTGATCATCGGCCAGCTCGCCAGCACCATCGGGTACGAACCGCTGTTCGCCTGCCTGACCGTCTTCGATCTGACCGCCTTCGTCATCATCGCCCTGGTCCTGGGCCAGCGCGGCGCCAAGGCCGCCGCCATCCCGAACGCCACGGCCGGCGCCGACTGACGCTCCGGCACCGCCAAACGGCCTTTTCCCTCACCAGAACCGAGACGCCCTCCGGCCCATCGCCGGGGGGCGTCTCGTCCGTCGGATCGGCCTTTGACCAGAGGCGCGACTGGGAAAAAAAGCTGACCGCTGGTTGAAATGGCTTGCCAGATCACCGGGATATTAATATATTAGCCCTGTACCGCTGGATGCGCCGTGGATTGACCCGGCACAACTTGTTGGACGTTCCTCTCGGACTTAAGAGCCGCCGGATAGACCGGCGGCTCTTTTTTTGTCCGCGCTGCCAGAAATCTTCCGACGCGGACGGGGCGTGGCGCGATTCGGCCCTCAACGAAACCGAGACGCTCCCGATACAACGGCCGACAGTCCCGCGCACATGCCGGCGTCCGCCTGACACAGGCGAGAATATCATTTATTAATAACATTTAAAAATAGAGTCATCCCCTCAATTGGAATGACCCGAAGCACATCCACAGATCTTAGCGCTCCGATTCATCATGATACATTGGGAAAAGTTGAGAGAGAAAATGCCCATTCACTCTGGAATTACGCCAACGCGGTGCCGTTTCTTAGCCTTTACAATACACGATACTTTACACCTCCGTCATAGGCGCTTCCGCCTAGCATCGATGGAGAACTTTTTCATATGAAAATATATATACCTGCCAGGAGTTCAAAAAATCCATATAATCAAAATTATGTTTTAATATTGACAATATATAAGTATATATATTTTATAATATGTCAAAAATTTCATGGCAATCCCAAAATTGTCGCAAATAGATGTAAATCCGCGATCGACATTTCCGCCTATGAGACTTGATATACCACCTAACTGACGGTGAAGGCATCGTGAGCGTCTCACAGACGCCGGCGAGATCGAGCCAAGGAGACAGTGTTCATGCAAAATCTTCGCATCGCGACAAAGATCACGATCATAAGCGCGATCCTGGTGGCTGTTTCGATTTTGATCTCAATCATTGCCGGGAATAGCCTCCGCCAGTTGAATGAATCCGCGAACGATATCGCCTTTGCCGGAAATGAAAGCATCGTCGGTGCAAGACTCCGCCTGAACACTCTGGGTCTGAATCGGGCGGAATATATGATTGCCGCCAATCCCAGCCGGGAAAATCTCCAGGCAACGAAGAAAAGCATTGAAGAATACAGAACGCTCTTCGAACAGCGTATCGAACAACTCCGCAAGGAGGCCACCGAAGAGAGCAGGCCTCGCATCGAAAAGATCGCGACGCTCGGCGCCGCCTATCTTCGGGAGCTGGACACGACATTGGTGGTGGCGGATCAGGTCGTCGGCACGGTCGAGCTGTCGACCGCGCAACAGCGCCTGAATCACGAGGGACAAAGCAGCCGAGAGGCCGCATCGAAACTGGAAGCGGCGGTCCAAGAATTCACCAATTACAACATCGGCAATGCCGAACGTCTGGCCAGAGCGGCCACGGACAACTACCATCGCACGCTGTGGATCATGGGGGTCGTCGCGATCCTCGGCATGGTCTCGGGATTCGCCTCCGCCCAGCTCATCTCGCGGGGGGCGATCGTCAAACCAATCCGGCGGATCGTCGCGTCACTCCAACGGCTTACCGAAGGCGACCTGAACACCGAGGTCTATGGAACCGACCGCTCCGATGAAGTCGGTGACATCGCCCGGACGACCGAAATCTTCAAACTGAACATGGTGCGCAACCGCGAGCTGGAGGAAAGGCAGAAGGCGGAAAGCCAAATCCAGCTCGACCGCGCGAAGACGATCGCCACCTTGACCGATCGCTTCGACATGGACGCCCGCCGCATGCTGGACATGCTGGCAGCCGCCGCGACGGAGCTCGAAGCGACGGCGCAATCCCTGTCGGCGATCAGCGCTCAGACCGACAGCCAGTCCACCTTCGCCGCCAACGCGTCGAGCGAGGCTGCGACCAGCGTCCAGACCGTCGCCGCGGCCTCCGAACAGTTGGCCTCCTCGATCCAGGAGATCAGCCGGCAGACCTCCCATTCCCGCGTGATCGCCCGCCACGCCACCCAACGGTCCCAGCGCGCCAGCGAGCTGGTCGCCGGACTGGACGCCGCTGGCCGCCGCATCGGCGAAGTGGTCGCTCTCATCAGCGGGATCGCCGGCCGGACCAACCTGCTGGCGCTGAACGCCACCATCGAGGCGGCGCGCGCCGGCGAGGCCGGCAAGGGCTTCGCCGTGGTGGCGAGCGAGGTGAAGGCGCTGGCGAACCAGACCGCCCGCGCGACGGACGAGATCGGCGGTCAGATCGCCTCGGTCCAGAAGGTGGCGACGGAGACCGCCTCCTCGATCTCCGAAATCATCGGCGTGGTGGCGGAGATGGACCAGATGGCGGTATCGGTCGCCAGCGCGGTGGAGGAGCAGAGCGCCGCCACCCAGGAGATCGGACGGAACGTCGGTCAGGTCGCGGACGCCACCACCGAGGTCCAGCGCAACGTCGACGGCCTCCGTGGAGCCGCCACCAACACCAACGGCGGCGCCAGCCAGGTTCTGGCCGCCGCCAGGGAATTGGCGCGCGAAGCCGAGCAGTTGCGCGGCGAGGTCGGCCGTTTCCTCAGCGCGGTGAAGGCCGCCTGACCGATCTTATGCGTGCTCCAGGTGGACCGGAGGCGTCGGCTCCGGACCGCGATCACGGAAATGGCGGTGGTGGTCTTCCGCCTTGCCCAGGTCTTTGCCATGGGCGGCGATGGATTTCCCTCAAGGATAACCAACGCGAATCCTTATCGACTTTCTCCACGGGAGCGCGAAGACTGTCGCTTCCGCTGGCGCGTTGACTTCGCTACAGTCCACGCCCAAGCTGCCGCGGATTTGTTCGGCGAGATACCGGGAGGGAGAGAGGCGCGTGTCGAAAAGGCCCGAGGATGGCGATGCCTGGTCGGCGGACGAGGATCTGGTCATGTTGCTGGACCAGGTCAGCCGGCTTGTCTATGGCATCAGCTTCACTGACGGGCTGTTCCCGGCTCAATGGGTGGCTCTGCGCTATTTCCATGACGCGCCGGAACCGGCGCGCACCCTGACCGCACTGGCACGCTTCCAGAAGATCCACCTTGCTCCGGTCTCGCGCACCGTCTCGACCCTGGTGGACAAGGGACTGCTGGCCCGCCGCCCCCATCCGGGCTTCAAGCGGGGCTGGCTGTTCGACCTGACGGACGACGGCCGGGCGCTGCTGGAGCGTGATCCCCTGCGACAATCGCTGAGCCCGCCGATCGCCGCCATGGCGGCCAATGAACGGGCGGCTTTGAGCCGGCTGATGAAGCGAATCATCACCCACATGCAGACCGGCACCGAGGCGGAGGACAGCGCCCGGAAGCATGACGGCCACAAGGTGGACGGCACGCCGGACGCCTGATCGCCCACCGCCACACCGTCTACCCTGCCCCGCCGGACCGGCACTCCCCCAGGCACCGATCCGGAACAGCCGATCCCGGAACGCCGGCCCTCAAAAGGTCAGGCGTTCGATATTCTGCATCACCAGCAGGTGATGGCTCTGGTCCTCCAACGTGACGGTCGTCTCCTGGGTGAAGGTCAGGCCATGGCCGGACGGATCCAGGGTGTAGGCATGCCCGTCGAGCTGCTGGAGCCAGTTGTTGCCGGCATTGGCGACGAAGGCGCCGACCTCGACCACGTCGGTCCAACCCGCTCCGCCATCGATGGTCAGGTTGCCGGCACGCGGCGAGAAGATGAACAGGTCGTCGCCGGCACCGCCGGACATGCTGGTCGTGCTGGCGCTGGCATGAAGAATGTCGGAACCGGTGGTTCCGGTCAGCGCCGCACTACCCGAAACCAGCACTTGGACCGCCAGCGGATCGCTGGACAGCCCGTGGTCATCGCTGACCGTCACTTCCAGGGTGCGGGTTCCGGCACCGTTGGGAGTCAGAGCCAGATTATGGAGGATGTCGGTGTAGGTCGCGGTCGGGGCGGTGCCGGACAGCGAGAGTTGATGGGTGTTGCCATCCCAGTTGACCTCGATGCCGGTGCCGGACACCGTCTTGCGCCCGGTGGACGGATCGGTGGCGATGGTCAGGCCGCCGAGGGTCAGCGTGTCGCCGCTCTGCGATCCGCTGGCGATGCGGATCGACATGCCGGACATGGCGCTGCTGTCGACATCGGCGATCGTCGCGTCGGCGGCCACCACCGGATGATCGGTGGCGTCGGCGGCGAAGACGGTGGTGGCATGGGTGGCGGCAAGCGCCGGTTTGTCGTTGACCGGATCGACCGTCACCGTCAGCGACTGGGTCACCGAGGCGGTGCTGGCCCCGTCCTGGGCGGTCGCGGTGACCGACAGGGTGACGGTGCCGTTGGCGTTGGCCGGCGGGGTATAGGTCAGGCCCGCCAGATCCGACGTGCCGAGGGTCCAGCTGCCGTCGCTGTTATGGATGCCATGGTTCAAGCTGGCGCCGGCCGGCATCCCGGTGATCCGCACCGACAGCGTCTCGGACCCGTCGATGTCGGTGGAGGCGGCGGTTATGGTCAGCGGGATCGCCGTGTCCTCGTTGCCATGGACGGCCGGCACGCTCAGTGTCGGGGTATCGGCGACCGGCGTCACCGTCACCGCCAGCGAGCCGGATACCGTGGCCGGCGTGGCTGTGCCGTCCTGCGAGCTGGCGGTGACCGACAGGGTGAAGCTGCTCCCGCTGTCGTGGGGCGGCGTGATCGCGAGCCCGTTCAACTGGCCGGACGTCAGCCTGATCGAACCGTTGACGATGGTCAGCGTATCACCCGCCGCATTCGACAGGCTGGCGCCGGTCGGGATGTTGGCGATGGTGACGCTCAGCGTCTCGGACGGATCGGTCAGGGCCGTGGTGATCGACAGGGCGACCGTGCCATCCTCCAACACGCTCGCGGGATCGACATGCAGGGTGGGTGTGTCGGACACCGCATGCACCGTGACCGGCAGCTGCGCGACGATGGAGGCCGGGGCGGCGGTGCCATCGGTGGACGTCGCGGTGACGGTCAGGGCGAAATCATTGTGATTGTTGAGCGGCGGCGTGATCTTCAGGCCGGCGAGCTGGGCCGCCGTCAGGGTAACCGCGCCGTTGGTGACCGTCAGCGCGCCATTGGCGCTGTTGGTCAGCCGCGCTCCGCCGGGGATGCCGGCGATGGTGATCCTCAACGTCTCGGACGGGTCGGTCAGGGCGGAGGTGATCGACAGCGGGATCGCCGTGTCCTCGTTGCCGGCCGCCGCCGTCACGGTCAGGGTCGGCGTGTCCGACACCGGGTTGACCGTCACCGCCAGCGATTTGGTCACCGACACCGGGCTGGCGACGCCATCCTTGGCGGTGGCGGTGACCGTCAGGGTGAAATCGGTGTCGTCGTTCGACGGCGGCTTGATCGCCAGCCCGGCCAGCTGCGCCGGATTCACTGTGATGCTGCCGCCGCTGATCGTCAGGCGGTCGCCGGCGGTGTTGGTCAGGCTGGCACCGCTCGGGATGCCGCTGATGGTGATCGTCAGCGTCTCCGACCCGTCCAGATCGGTCAGGGCCGGGCTGATGGCGAGCGCGATCGGCGTATCCTCGTCGCCGGTCACGGGCTGGACGCTGAGCGTCGGCGTGTCGGTCACCGGAGCGACGGTAACCGCCAGCTGCGCGCTGGTGCTGGCCGGGGCGGCGGTCCCGTCGCGGCTGGTGGCGGTGACGGTCAGGGTGAAGTCGACATCGCTGTTCGACGGCGGCGTGATCGCCAGCCCGGCCAACTGGCCCGGCGTGAGGGAGATGCTGCCACCGCTGATGATCAGGCTGTCGTGGGCGTTGTTGGTCAGGCTGGCGCCGTTGGGGATGCCGCTGATGGTGACGGTCAGCGTCTCCGACCCGTCGGTGTCGGTCAGCGCCGGGGTGATCGTCAGCGGAATCGCCGTGTCCTCGTTGCCGCTCGCCGCGGTGACGGACAGGGTCGGGGTGTCCGACACCGCCGCCAGGGTGATCGGCACGGTGACGACCGTGGTCGCGGTGCTGCCGTTGGATTCGATGCTGACGGCGGTGACGGTCAGGGTGATCGGCGCGTCGCTGTTGGCCGGCGGTGTCAGCGTCAGCCCGTTGAGCTGGCCCGGCGTCAGGGTCCAGCTGCCGTCGGCATTGTGGGTGCCGGCCGACAGCAGCGCGCCCGCCGGCACGCCGGCGATGGTCAGCAGCCCCAGCCGCTCCGACCCGTCGGTGTCGGCCAGAGCCACCGCGAGATTCAGCGGAACCGCCGTGTCCTCCGTCCCGGACAGCGGCGCCCAGGTGACGATCGGCTGGTCGGCGACCGGATCGACGCTGACCCGGAAGACCTGGCTCGTGCTGGCGCTGAGGCCAGTCGCCGTTTCCGTCGATGTGGCGGTCAGCGTCAGGTTGAAATCGGTGCCGCTGTTGAGGGGCGGCAGCAGCTTCAGCCCGGTCAGCTGGGCGGCGGTCAGACTGACCGCCCCGCCGCTGGGCGTCAGGCTATGGCCGTTGGCATCGATCAGCACCGCCCCGGCCGGCATGCCCGACAGGACGACGGTCATCGTCTCCGACCCGTCGGTATCGACCAGTGCCGCCGTCAGGTTCAGCGCGATCAGCGTATCCTCGCGGCCGGCGGCGTTGGCGACGATCACGGTGGGCGCGTCGGTGACCGGAGTCACCGTGACATGGATGCTGGCGGTCGTGCTCGCCGTATCCCGGTTGGAGTTTTCCAGGCTGGTCGCGGTCAGCGTCAGGTCCATGCCGCCGGAATAGTTGCGCGGCGGGGTGACGGTCAGGCCGGACAGTTCCGACGGCTTCAGGGTCCAGGACCCGTCGCCGTTGTTGAATCCCTGGTTGAGGATCGCGCCGGCCGGCAGACCCGACAGGATGACCGCCATCGTCTCCGACCCGTCGGTATCGACAAGGCCGGCTGACAGGTTGAGCGTTATCGGCGTATCCTCCGCCCCCGTCGCGTCATGGACGGTGACGGTCGGCGCATCGGCGACGGCTGTGTAGGTGACGGAATAGTTGCCGGTGGTCCAGGCCGGTGTCGCCGTGCCGTCCTGGGAAGCCGCCTCGACCTTGAGCGTGACGGTGCCGGAATAGTTGGCCGGCGGCGTCAGCGTCAGCGAAGCGCGATCGGACGCCGACAGGCCGCTCAGGTCATAGACGCCGTTGCCCAGCGCCGTGCCGCCTGACAGGGTGAAGCCGGCCGGAACCGTCACCTTCAGGGCGACGATCGTCTCGGGCACGCCGACCAGATCGGTGACCACCGCGCCGATTGACAGGTGCGCCGCATGATCCTCCAGCGTCGCGCCGGCGGTAAAGGCGATGCCGGGAGCGTCGCTGACCGGCGCCAGGTCGACGGTCAGGGCCTTGGTGGTGATCGCCCGGTCGGCGTTGCTGTCCTCGCGCGAGACCGCGGTCACCGTCAGCTGGAAGGTCCCGCTGGCATTGGCGGGCGGGGTGAATTTCAGCCCGTTCAGCTCGGAGGGCGTCAGCACCCAACGATTGTTGGTGGAGTCGAGATAGCCGGCGGACAGGGTGGAGCCGGCCGGGAGGCCGCTGATGATGACGCTGGCCAGGATCTCGGATCCGTCGGTGTCGGCCAGCGCGGCGGAGATGTTCAACGCGACGGCGCTGTCCTCGCTGCCCGATGCGGTCTGCACCGTCAGCAGCGGGGCGTCGGCGACGGCGGTGACGGTCACCGCCTGGGTCAGGTTGGTCCGCACATGGTTGGTACCGGAGATCACCGTGATGCCCAGCGTGAAATCAGCGTCGCTGTCGTGCGGCGGCGTCAGCTTCAGCCCCGCGAGCTTGGCCGGATCCAGGGAGACGGAACCGTTGGTGACCGCCAGCACATGGCCGGTCGCATCGGTGAGGACGGCGCCGCCGGGGATCCCAGACAGCGTCACCGCCGTCACGTCGGTCCAGTTGCACAACCCGGAATCGAGGTTCAGGGCAACGGCGGTGTCCTCATTCGTAGTGACGCCGGAGGGCCGGTCGCTGCCGACGCCGGTGTCGCAGGGAGTGCCCGATCCGCCACCCCCGCCCGTGCCGCCGCCGGTACCGCCGCCGCCAGTTCCCCCCGAGCCGCCGCCCGGAATGGGCGTGGTCCAGCTCAGCACGAAGCTGTCGGAGACGGTGACGTTGCGGTCGCCCTCGCTCTCGATGCTGTAGGGTTTGACGGTCAGCGTCATGCTGGCGGTGTCGGTGCCGTTGGCCGCGACATGGGTGATGCCGGCGGCCGCGGTGTCCTTCACGGTCAGCTTCAGCCCGCCATCGGCCAGCGCCGCGGCGTAATCGTCCGGGGTCAGCGTCCAGGTGCCGTCGCCATGGTCGCGGCCGAAGGACAGCACCGTGCCCTTGGGCACGCCTGTGATGGTGACCGCCAGCCTTTCCGATCCGTCGGTGTCCTGCAGGAACGCGTTCAGGTTCAGCGCCATGGCGGTCGGCACGCCGGCCACCGACTGGTCATCGACATGATAGGCCTGGATCGCGCCGTTCGCCCCATGCGAAACCGGGGCGTCGGCCACGGCGGTGACGGTGACGGTCGGGGTGTAGGTCTTGGTCAGGCTGTCGGTGCCATCCACCGCCGTCACCTTGACGGTGATGGTGAAATCGTCGGCGTTGTTCGGCGGCACATGCAGCCACAGACCGCCCATCTTCGTCGGATCGACTGTCCAGCTGCCATCATGGTTGTCGGTCAGCGCCCCCGCCACCGTGCTGCTCAGGGTCACCCAGGACGGCAGGCCGGAAATGACGATGGAGGAGATGCGCTCCGACCCGTCGATGTCGCCGGTCAAGGCGGAAATCGTCAGCGGAATGCCGCCGGGAGCATCCTCCAGAGCGCTGGCACTGATCGAGACGACCGGCTCGTCGGCCTTGGGATCGACGGTGACGGTCAGGTCACGGGTCTCCTTCAGCGTTCCGCCGGAGGTCACGCCATTCACCGTAAGGATCGGCGCGCCGTTGCTGTCGGTGGTGATGACGTCGACCTTCAGCGCGACGGTGCCGGAGAAATCCTGCTTCGTCGTCAGCGTCAGCTCGTTGCGATACTGCGCATCGACCGACCAGCGGCCGTTACCGAGGTAGACCAGCCCACTGTCATGCCCCGCCCCCAACGACAGCCAGGAGCCGGACGGCAGGTTGCTGATGACCAGCGACAGGCGCTCCGACCCGTCATTGTCGGCCATCACCAGATCGCCGAGCCGCAGGTTGATCGCCGTATCCTCGTCGCCGCGGGCGCTCAGCGGCCCGCTCGGCGTCACCACGTCGGCCACGCCCTGCACATCGACATGGACGGTCACCGGCGCCGCATCGGCGAAGGAGCCATTGGCCCCTTCCGTCGCCCGCGCGGTGAAGGTCAGATTGAACGCGGTGTTGGAGTTGGTCGGCGGGGTGATGGTCAGGCCGCTGAGGTCGGCCTGGGTCAGCACCCATTTGCCCAGGGAGGAGTCGTAATGGCCGTGGTTCAGCGTGGCGCCGGCCGGCACGCCGCCGACCAGGATGCTGAGGCTTTCCGACCCGTCGCGGTCGGTCAGGGCGGCGACCACCGACAGCGGGATGGGGGTGTCCTCGCGCCCCACGGTGTCTGAGGCCGACAGAACCGGCGTGTCGGCGACCGCGGTGACCGTTACCGTCAGAGACTGCGGCACCGAGGTTGCGGTGGTCGCCCCCTCCACCGAGGTGGCGGAGACCTTCAGCGTCACCGTGCCGGAATAGTTCAGCGGCGGGGTGAAGGTCAGGCCGTTCAACTGTCCAGGCGTCAGGGTCCAGCTGCCGTCGGCGTTGTGGATGCCGGCGGACAGGGTGGCCCCCTCCGGGACGCCGGTGATGGTGATGTGGTCCAGCGTCTCGCCGGTCAGGTCGGACAACCGGGCATCGATGGCCAGCGGGATGGCGCAGTCCTCGTTGCCGGTGGCCGGCTGGGGGGTGACGATGGGGTCATCGGCGACGCCGGTGACGGTGATGGTCAGGGTCGCCGGTGCCGAGTTGGCGCTGGAGCCATTCTCCCGCTCCACCGAGGTCGCGACGACGTTGAGGGTGATGGTGCCGGAGAAGTCGTGCGGCGGGGTCAACCGCAGGCTCGCCAGGTCGGTGGCGTTCACCTTCCAGGTCGTGCTGCCGTCGCTCTGGGTGCTCAGCTTGCTGCCCACCGAAAGAACCGCCCCGTCGGGCACACCGGTGATGGTGACGTAGCCGATGCTCTCCGACCCGTCGGTGTCGGTCAGGGCCGGGGTGATCTTCAGGGCGACCGAGGTGTCCTCGTCCGTCGCGGCGGCGGCGGCGGTCACCGTCGGCGCATCGGCCACGGCATCGACGGTGATGACGCCGGTCGCCGTCTGGCTGCCGTAGGCGTTGCCGGCGCTGGTGCTGTCGATGGTCCCGACCGTCAGCTTGTAAGTGAGATCGGCGTCGGAGTTGTGTGTGGTGACGACCTTCAGCCCCTGCACCGTCCAGGTCCCGGCCGCTCCGCCGACCGCGGCCAGCGCGCTGGTCGGGATCGTCCAGCTGTAATTGCCGGACGTATCGGGACCACTGCGCGTCAGCAGCGTGCCGTTCAGGTACAGCGTGGCGCCGGCAACATCCTGCTGCGACGACGCCATGGTCAGCGTGATGCTGTTCACCTTTTCAGGGCTGGCCGCATCGACATCACTCAGCGTGATGGTCGGGGCGAGCGGAATGCCGCCGCCGGCGTCCTCGTCGCCGCGCGCGTTGAGCGTGGTGAGCGTGATGGCGTCGGCCTGCGGCGTAACCTTGATCGTCTGGGTGGCGGTGGAGGTGCCGCCATACCCGTCCGTCACCGTGAAGCTGAAGGTCTCGGTACCGCTGTAATCGGGATCGGGCGTATAGGTGAAGGTGCCGTCGGCGTTGACCACAAGCGTGCCGTGCTGCAGCCGCGTCGGCTGCCCGTTGGTGCCCGGCCCCTTGAAGGTCATCATCTCGTCGGTGCGGCCGTTGACCGTGTCCTGGTCGGTGGCCTTCAGCTTGCCGTTGAGGACGGGGGTATCCTCTTTGGTGGTGGTGGTGGCCGCCGTCGCGGTTGGGGCATAGTTCAGCGCCGTGCGCACATCGACGGGCTGGCCGTCGACATACAGCTCCAGCTTCTCGAAATCGGCCACCTTGATGCCGAGCGCGGTCAAGGTCGCGGCGTTGGCGACATCGGTATCCTTGGTCGCGGCGTTCGGATCGGCCGCCGCCGCCTCGATCTGGTTGCGCAGGGTGCGCAGGTCGGCCAGGATCGCGGAATTGGACAGCTGGGCGCTGGTCAGCATCACCCGGAAGGTGTCGATGCCGGCATCGCCATCCTGTAGCTCCGGATTGGCGGAGGTGCCGCCATCGGTACCGACAGTGAAGATCGACAGATCGTCGCCATCGCCGCCATGGATGGTGTCCACCCCGCCCCCGCCGGTGATGGTGTCCTTGCCGCCGCCACCCAGCAGGATGTTGGCGCCGCCATCGCCGGTGATGACATCGTCGAAGGCGGAACCAGTGACATTCTCCAGGTTGCGCAGAACGTCGGTGCCCTCGCCGGTGCCGACGCCGGTCGCCAGGTTGGCGTTCACCGCGGTGGCCGAATTGGCGTAGGTGACGGTGTCGTTGCCGGCGCCGCCGTCGATGGTGTCGTTGCCCGGCCCACCGGCCAGCAGATCGTTGTCCGCCCCGCCGTCCAGGCTGTCGTCGCCCAGCCCGCCGATCAGGGTGTCGTTGCCGGCCCCACCATATAGGGTGTCGTTGCCGTCGCCACCGTCCAGGCTGTCGTTGCCCTTGGGCGTGTTGGTGAAGCTGATGGTCAATGTCTTGGGCGGGCTGTCGGCGCTGCTGCCATTCTCCCGCTCGGTGGAGGTCGCGACGACCGTAAGGGTGATGGGATGGCTGGTGTCGCCCTCCTTGGCGGTCAGCGCCAAGCCGGCCAGCTGCGCCGGGTCCAGGGTCCAGCTGCCGTCAGCGTTCTGGGTCCCGGCACTCAGGCTCGCCCCGGTCGGAACGCCGGTGATCGTCACCTTGGAAATGTATTCCGACCCGTCGATGTCGGACAGGGAGGGGGTGATCGCCAAACCGGTGACAAAGGTGCCGGTACCATCGCCATAAATGACGTCGTCGCCGCCACCACCGAAAATGGTGTCGTTGCCGGCGCCGCCCGACAAGGTGTCGTTGCCGGCGGTGCCTGTCAGCGTGTCGTTCTGCCCAACCGCCAGATCATAGGTCACCGGAGAGACCGAAACCGTCGGCGTGTCGGCCACGGCGACAACGGTGACGGCCAGCGTCGTCTGGACCGAAACGGCGGCGGCGACACCGTCCTTGGCTGTGGCGGTGACCGTCAGTGTGAAATCGACGTCACTGTCATGCTTCGGCGTGATGGTCAGGCCGGTCAGCTGGGCCGCTGTCAACGTCCAGCTGGTGGTGCCGTCGGTCTCAGTCACATGGGTTCCGGCGTTGAGCATCGCCCCGGCCGGAACGCCACTGATTTTGATGCTCAGCGTCTCCGACCCGTCGGTGTCGGTCAGGGCGGAGGAGATGTTCAGCGGAATCGCCGTGTCCTCATCCCCCGTGACTGCGCTCACGCTCAGCGTCGGCGTGTCGGTCACCGGGTTCACCGTGACGACCAGCGGGGCGCTGACGCTCACCGGATCGGCGACACCATCCTTGGCCGTCGCCGTGACCGTCAGGGTGAAGTCCACGTCGCTGTTGTGCGGCGGCGTGATCTTCAGACCGGCCAGCTGGGCCGGCGTCAGCGTGATCGACCCGTTGCCGATCGTCAGCGTGTCGCCGGCACCGTTGGAAAGGCTGGCTCCGCTCGGGATGCCGCTGAGCGTGATCGTCAGCGTCTCCGACCCGTCCGTGTCGGTCAGCGCCGGGCTGATCGTCAGCGGGATCGCCGTGTCTTCGTCACCCGTGACCGCGCTCACGCTCAGCGTCGGCGTGTCGCTCACCGGGTTGACGGTCACCGCCAACGTCTGGGTCACCGACACCGGATCGGCGACGCCATCCTTGGCGGTGGCCGTGACCGTCAGGGTGAAGTCCACGTCGCTGTTGTGCGGCGGCGTGATCTTCAGGCCGGCCAGCTGGGCCGGCGTCAGCGTGATCGACCCGTTGCCGATCGTCAGCGTGTCACCGGCACCGTTGGAAAGGCTGGCTCCGCTCGGGATGCCGCTGAGCGTGATCGTCAGCGTCTCCGATCCGTCGGTGTCGGTCAGGGCCGGAGTGATCGTCAGCGGAATGGCGGTGTCCTCATCCCCTGTCACCGCGCTCACGCTCAGCGTCGGCGTGTCGCTCACCGGGTTGACGGTCACCGCCAGCGTCTGGGTCACCGACACCGGATCGGCGACGCCATCCTTGGCCGTCGCCGTGACCGTCAGGGTGAAGTCCACGTCGCTATTGTGCGGCGGCGTGATCTTCAGGCCGGCCAGCTGGGCCGGCGTCAGCGTGATCGACCCGTTGCCGATCGTCAGTGTATCGCCGGCACCGTTGGAAAGGCTGGCCCCGCTCGGGATGCCGCTGAGCGTGATCGTCAGCGTCTCCGACCCGTCCGTGTCGGTCAGCGCCGGGGTGATCGTCAGCGGAATGGCGGTGTCCTCATCCCCTGTCACCGCGCTCACGCTCAGCGTCGGCGTGTCGGTCACCGGGTTGACGGTCACCGCCAGCGTCTGGGTCACCGACACCGGATCGGCGACGCCGTCCTTGGCCGTCGCCGTGACCGTCAGGGTGAAGTCCACGTCGCTGTTGTGCGGCGGCGTGATCTTCAGGCCGGCCAGCTGGGCCGGCGTCAGCGTGATCGACCCGTTGCCGATCGTCAGTGTATCGCCCGCGCTGTTGGAAAGGCTGGCTCCGCTCGGGATGCCGCTGAGCGTGATCGTCAGCGTCTCCGACCCGTCCGTGTCGGTCAGCGCCGGAGTGATCGTCAGTGGAATGGCGGTGTCTTCGTCACCCGTCACCGCGCTCACGCTCAACGTCGGCGTGTCGCTCACCGGGTTGACGGTCACCGCCAGCGTCTGGGTCACCGACACCGGATCGGCGACACCATCCTTGGCCGTCGCCGTGACCGTCAGGGTGAAGTCCACGTCGCTGTTGTGCGGCGGCGTGATCTTCAGGCCGGCCAGCTGGGCCGGCGTCAGCGTGATCGACCCGTTGCCGATCGTCAGCGTGTCGCCCGCGCTGTTGGAAAGGCTGGCCCCGCTCGGGATGCCGCTGAGCGTGATCGTCAGCGTCTCCGACCCGTCCGTGTCGGTCAGCGCCGGGGTGATCGTCAGCGGAATCGCCGTGTCCTCATCCCCCGTGACCGCGCTCACGCTCAGCGTCGGCGTGTCGGTCACCGGGTTCACCGTGACGACCAGCGGAGCGCTGACGCTCACCGGATCGGCGACGCCATCCTTGGCGGTGGCCGTGACCGTCAGGGTGAAGTCCACGTCGCTATTGTGCGGCGGCGTGATCTTCAAGCCGGCCAGCTGGGCCGGCGTCAGCGTGATCGACCCATTGCCGATCGTCAGCGTGTCGCCCGCGCTGTTGGAAAGGCTGGCCCCGCTCGGGATGCCGCTGAGCGTGATCGTCAGCGTCTCCGACCCGTCCGTGTCGGTCAGCGCCGGGGTGATCGTCAGCGGAATCGCCGTGTCCTCATCCCCCGTGACCGCGCTCACGCTCAGCGTCGGCGTGTCGGTCACCGGGTTCACCGTGACGACCAGCGGAGCGCTGACGCTCACCGGATCGGCGACGCCATCCTTGGCCGTCGCCGTGACCGTCAGGGTGAAGTCCACGTCGCTGTTGTGCGGCGGCGTGATCTTCAGGCCGGCCAGCTGGGCCGGCGTCAGCGTGATCGACCCATTGCCGATCGTCAGCGTGTCGCCCGCGCTGTTGGAAAGGCTGGCCCCGCTCGGGATGCCGCTGAGCGTGATCGTCAGCGTCTCCGACCCGTCCGTGTCGGTCAGCGCCGGGGTGATCGTCAGCGGAATCGCCGTGTCCTCATCCCCCGTGACCGCGCTCACGCTCAGCGTCGGCGTGTCGCTCACCGGGTTCACCGTGACGACCAGCGGAGCGCTGACGCTCACCGGATCGGCGACGCCATCCTTGGCGGTGGCGGTGACCGTCAGGGTGAAGTCCACGTCGCTGTTGTGCGGCGGCGTGATCTTCAAGCCCGCAAGCTGGGCCGGCGTCAGCGTGATCGACCCGTTGCCGATCGTCAGCGTGTCGCCCGCGCTGTTGGAAAGGCTGGCCCCGCTCGGGATGCCGCTGAGCGTGATCGTCAGCGTCTCCGACCCGTCCGTGTCGGTCAGCGCCGGAGTGATCGTCAGTGGAATGGCGGTGTCTTCGTCACCCGTGACCGCGCTCACGCTCAGCGTCGGCGTGTCGGTCACCGGGTTGACGGTCACCGCCAGCGTCTGGGTCACCGACACCGGATCGGCGACGCCGTCCTTGGCCGTCGCCGTGACCGTCAGGGTGAAGTCCACGTCGCTGTTGTGCGGCGGCGTGATCTTCAGGCCGGCCAGCTGGGCCGGCGTCAGCGTGATCGACCCATTGCCGATCGTCAGCGTGTCGCCCGCGCTGTTGGAAAGGCTGGCCCCGCTCGGGATGCCGCTGAGCGTGATCGTCAGCGTCTCCGATCCGTCGGTGTCGGTCAGGGCCGGAGTGATCGTCAGCGGAATGGCGGTGTCCTCATCCCCTGTCACCGCGCTCACGCTCAGCGTCGGCGTGTCGCTCACCGGGTTGACGGTCACCGCCAGCGTCTGGGTCACCGACACCGGATCGGCCACGCCGTCCTTGGCCGTCGCCGTGACCGTCAGGGTGAAGTCCATGTCGCTGTTGTGCGGCGGCGTGATCTTCAAGCCGGCCAGCTGGGCCGGCGTCAGCGTGATCGACCCGTTGCCGATCGTCAGCGTGTCGCCCGCGCTGTTGGAAAGGCTGGCTCCGCTCGGGATGCCGCTGAGCGTGATCGTCAGCGTCTCCGACCCGTCCGTGTCGGTCAGCGCCGGGGTGATCGTCAGCGGAATCGCCGTGTCCTCATCCCCCGTGACCGCGCTCACGCTCAGCGTCGGCGTGTCGGTCACCGGGTTCACCGTGACGACCAGCGGAGCGCTGACGCTCACCGGATCGGCGACGCCATCCTTGGCGGTGGCCGTGACCGTCAGGGTGAAGTCCACGTCGCTGTTGTGCGGCGGCGTGATCTTCAAGCCGGCCAGCTGGGCCGGCGTCAGCGTGATCGACCCATTGCCGATCGTCAGCGTGTCGCCCGCGCTGTTGGAAAGGCTGGCCCCGCTCGGGATGCCGCTGAGCGTGATCGTCAGCGTCTCCGACCCGTCCGTGTCGGTCAGCGCCGGGGTGATCGTCAGCGGAATCGCCGTGTCCTCATCCCCCGTGACCGCGCTCACGCTCAGCGTCGGCGTGTCGCTCACCGGGTTCACCGTGACGACCAGCGGAGCGCTGACGCTCACCGGATCGGCGACGCCATCCTTGGCCGTCGCCGTGACCGTCAGGGTGAAGTCCACGTCGCTATTGTGCGGCGGCGTGATCTTCAAGCCCGCAAGCTGGGCCGGCGTCAGCGTGATCGACCCATTGCCGATCGTCAGCGTGTCGCCCGCGCTGTTGGAAAGGCTGGCCCCGCTCGGGATGCCGCTGAGCGTGATCGTCAGCGTCTCCGATCCGTCCGTGTCGGTCAGGGCCGGAGTGATCGTCAGCGGAATGGCGGTGTCCTCATCCCCTGTCACCGCGCTCACGCTCAAGGTCGGCGTGTCGCTCACCGGGTTGACGGTCACCGCCAGCGTCTGGGTCACCGACACCGGATCGGCGACACCATCCTTGGCCGTCGCCGTGACCGTCAGGGTGAAGTCCACGTCGCTGTTGTGCGGCGGCGTGATCTTCAAGCCGGCCAGCTGGGCCGGCGTCAGCGTGATCGACCCGTTGCCGATCGTCAGCGTGTCGCCCGCGCTGTTGGAAAGGCTGGCTCCGCTCGGGATGCCGCTGAGCGTGATCGTCAGCGTCTCCGACCCGTCCGTGTCGGTCAGCGCCGGGGTGATCGTCAGCGGGATCGCCGTGTCTTCGTCACCCGTCACATTGCTCACGCTCAGCGTCGGCGTGTCGGTCACCGGGTTCACCGTGACGACCAGCGGGGCGCTGACGCTCACCGGATCGGCGACGCCATCCTTGGCCGTCGCCGTGACCGTCAGGGTGAAGTCCACGTCGCTGTTGTGCGGCGGCGTGATCTTCAAGCCCGCAAGCTGGGCCGGCGTCAGCGTGATCGACCCGTTGCCGATCGTCAGCGTGTCGCCCGCGCTGTTGGAAAGGCTGGCCCCGCTCGGGATGCCGCTGAGCGTGATCGTCAGCGTCTCCGACCCGTCCGTGTCGGTCAGCGCCGGAGTGATCGTCAGTGGAATGGCGGTGTCTTCGTCACCCGTGACCGCGCTCACGCTCAGCGTCGGCGTGTCGCTCACCGGGTTGACGGTCACCGCCAGCGTCTGGGTCACCGACACCGGATCGGCCACGCCATCCTTGGCGGTGGCGGTGACCGTCAGGGTGAAGTCCACGTCGCTGTTGTGCGGCGGCGTGATCTTCAAGCCCGCAAGCTGGGCCGGCGTCAGCGTGATCGACCCGTTGCCGATCGTCAGCGTGTCGCCCGCGCTGTTGGAAAGGCTGGCTCCGCTCGGGATGCCGCTGAGCGTGATCGTCAGCGTCTCCGACCCGTCGGTGTCGGTCAGCGCCGGAGTGATCGTCAGCGGAATGGCGGTGTCCTCATCCCCTGTCACCGCGCTCACGCTCAAGGTCGGCGTGTCGGTCACCGGGTTGACGGTCACCGCCAGCGTCTGGGTCACCGACACCGGATCGGCGACGCCGTCCTTGGCCGTCGCCGTGACCGTCAGGGTGAAGTCCACGTCGCTGTTGTGCGGCGGCGTGATCTTCAAGCCCGCAAGCTGGGCCGGCGTCAGCGTGATCGACCCGTTGCCGATCGTCAGCGTGTCGCCCGCGCTGTTGGAAAGGCTGGCTCCGCTCGGGATGCCGCTGAGCGTGATCGTCAGCGTCTCCGACCCGTCCGTGTCGGTCAGCGCCGGGGTGATCGTCAGCGGAATCGCCGTGTCCTCATCCCCCGTGACCGCGCTCACGCTCAGCGTCGGCGTGTCGGTCACCGGGTTCACCGTGACGACCAGCGGAGCGCTGACGCTCACCGGATCGGCGACGCCATCCTTGGCCGTCGCCGTGACCGTCAGGGTGAAGTCCACGTCGCTGTTGTGCGGCGGCGTGATCTTCAGGCCGGCCAGCTGGGCCGGCGTCAGCGTGATCGACCCATTGCCGATCGTCAGCGTGTCGCCCGCGCTGTTGGAAAGGCTGGCCCCGCTCGGGATGCCGCTGAGCGTGATCGTCAGCGTCTCCGACCCGTCCGTGTCGGTCAGCGCCGGGGTGATCGTCAGCGGAATCGCCGTGTCCTCATCCCCCGTGACCGCGCTCACGCTCAGCGTCGGCGTGTCGCTCACCGGGTTCACCGTGACGACCAGCGGAGCGCTGACGCTCACCGGATCGGCGACGCCATCCTTGGCGGTGGCGGTGACCGTCAGGGTGAAGTCCACGTCGCTGTTGTGCGGCGGCGTGATCTTCAAGCCCGCAAGCTGGGCCGGCGTCAGCGTGATCGACCCGTTGCCGATCGTCAGCGTGTCGCCCGCGCTGTTGGAAAGGCTGGCCCCGCTCGGGATGCCGCTGAGCGTGATCGTCAGCGTCTCCGATCCGTCCGTGTCGGTCAGCGCCGGGGTGATCGTCAGCGGAATCGCCGTGTCTTCGTCACCCGTTACATTGCTCACGCTCAGCGTCGGCGTGTCGGTCACCGGGGTCACCGTGACGACCAGCGGGGCGCTGACGCTCACCGGATCGGCGACGCCATCCTTGGCGGTGGCGGTGACCGTCAGGGTGAAGTCCACGTCGCTGTTGTGCGGCGGCGTGATCTTCAGGCCGGCCAGCTGGGCCGGCGTCAGCGTGATCGACCCGTTGCCGATCGTCAGCGTGTCGCCCGCGCTGTTGGAAAGGCTGGCCCCGCTCGGGATGCCGCTGAGCGTGATCGTCAGCGTCTCCGACCCGTCCGTGTCGGTCAGCGCCGGGGTGATCGTCAGCGGGATCGCCGTGTCCTCATCCCCCGTCACCGCGCTCACGCTCAAGGTCGGCGTGTCGGTCACCGGGTTGACGGTCACCGGCAAGGTGGCGGTAACGCTACTGGGAGCGGCGGCGCCGTCGACGCCGGTGGCTGTTACTGTTAGGGAAAAGCTGTCGCCGCTGTTGGGCGGAGGGGTCAGCGACAGGCCGGGGATCTGGGAGGACGTCAGTACGATGCTGCCGTTCACCACCGTCAGCGCGGTTCCGGACCCGTCACGCAGAACCGAACCGCCGGGAATGCCGGACAAGGTGACCGTCAGCACCTCCGTCGCACTGCTACCGGTCAGCGCCGCCGAGATGTTCAGGGCAATGGCGGTGTCCTCGTTGCCCGAGACGCCATTCACCGTCAGGCTGGGCGCGTCCGACACCGGATTACGGGTCGCCGCAGTGATCGTCGCCGCGACCGGCGCCGCGCTCTGGAGAACGGTGGCGGGATCGGCGTTGGGAACGGTGCCGTTGTCGATCACCTGGGCAGGACTGTCGAGTACGGGACTGGCCGGCGGTTGGACGGCCAGCTGGGTGAATGTGGTCGTCGTGCGCGCGTTGGACAGCAGCGCCGCCCGCTCCACCGTATCGCCGGCAGCTTGGCGACGCTCCCCGTCCGACAGGCCGGAGCCCTCGGGCCCACCCTGGCCCGAACCGCGGGTCCCGTTCGTACGCAGGGCGTCACCGTTCAACAGCAACGCATCCACCGACTGGTCGTTCGTGACCGCCACCGTTTCGCCGACGACGCTGCCGGTCTGGACGCCACCGCCGATGATCAGCTCTTCACTGCCGCGATAGTCGGTCTGGACATAACCCAGCGTATCGTCCGGCCTCTGCAACTGCACACTGCTCGACTCATGGATCACTCCGCCCAACCGGGTGCCGTCCACCTGCTGCAGAAGGGTCAGATCGTCCAGGATCTGACGATCATCGACCGCCGGGACGTTACCTTGAACCGTTTCCTCAGCCATCGGACCGCTCCATAAGTCGGGCGCAAAGCCGCTCCGCTCGCCACGACCCTAGGTTCTAGCGCTCTGGCTTGCTTGTGATAAGAAACATCCTGTGATGAGTTTCAACAGGTTGGGCTGGGCCCCATCCGGCAGTCATCCGGCGCCACTGCCGGCGGCAGGCGCTCAGGATCGGCACAAACCCTTCAAAATGCGACGTTTCTTACCACCTTCGCACGGATTGATACGAACGTGCGAAAGACGCTTTGTCTCCTGGTCGCCATTTGTTGCTATTCGCTGATTTACCCATCACTAGCAACTGTGGTGTTGATTATGCGTCCACATACCCCAGTGAACAGGTTCGGTCGTTTTGCAGTCCGCAGCCCCGCCCCATCCAAATGCCACAGCATCCGCCCCATCGGCGGCCACCGCGTCCGACCGTGACCAGGCGGCCGAAAAGGCAGCGCGGCGCCTGCTGTCCGGCATGCTGGGGCCGCGGCGTGACCGGGCGATGCTGGTTCTCGCCTCCTTCGCCCTGAATATCTTCGGACTGGCGCTTCCGGTCACGCTGCTGCACGTCTATGACCGTATCCTGCCGAACGAGTCCTACGGCACCATGCTTCTGCTCGGCCTCGGCTGTGGTGCCGCGGCGGTGATGGAGGCCGTCCTGCGCGTGGCGCGGTCGGCGCTGACCACCTGGATGGGTGCCAGGATCGAACACCAGTCGAGCGCATCGCTGATCGACCGGCTGATGCACATGCCGCTGAACACCTTTTCACAGCAGGGCATCGGCACCCATTTCGAGGTCTACCGCGCCATCAAGATGGTGCGGGAATTCTATTCGGGCCAGGCGCTGCAATCGGCCATCGACATCCCCTTCGCTGCTCTCTATCTCGGCCTGATCGCGCTGCTGGCCGGCTGGCTCGCGCTGATCCCGGTGGCGGTGCTCGGGCTGTTCCTGATCGCCGCCGCCCTGCTGGGCCGGCGGATGCGCCGGGCGCTGGAAAGCCGGCACACGCTGGAGGAGCGGCGCCTGAACTTCATCAGCGAGGTGCTGGGCGGCGTCCATACGGTGAAGGGACTGGGAGCCGAAGCCGGCCTGCTGCGCCGTCACGAGCGGTTGCAGCAGGGCTGCAGCGAGGAGGACTTCACCGTCGCCCGGCTCAGCGGCTCCGCATCGGTGCTCGCCGGGACGCTGGCCCAGGCGACCATGATGCTGGTGGTCATCCTGGGCAGCATCCCGGTGATGGACGGGGCGATGACGACCGGCGTGCTGACCGCCTGCTCGATGCTGGCCGGGCGCTGCGTCCAGCCGGTGCAGGCTTTGTTCGATCGCTGGGTGCGGTACCAGTCGGTCTCGCTGGCGCTGCGCCGCATCGGCCATGTTCTTCTGGAGGTCGATTCCGATGGTGCGGCACCACAGTCGCGCACGGACCGCCACAACAGGGTCGAGCGGACCGAGGACGACCGGTCCATGACCACGCCTCTCGCCCCCGGGTCCATCGAGATGGACAAAGTCCGCTTCGCCTACGAGCGCGGTCCGGAGATCCTCGGCGACCTGTCTCTGAGCGTCGGACCGGGCGAATTCCTGGGCGTGGTGGCGACCAATTCTTCTGGCAAGACGACCCTGCTGCGCCTGATTCTCGGCGTGCTGCGTCCATCCGCGGGCGAAGTGCGGGTCGGCGTGCGCGCCCTGCCGGATAGTGCCGACGCCATGACCGGCATCGGCGGCATCGTCTATGTCGGTGAGCAGCCGGAGCTGTTCAAAGGCACCATCCTGCAAAATCTGACGCTGTTCGACCCCGGCCGGGCCGATCTGGCGATGGAGGTCTGCCGGCGCCTCGGTCTCGACCGCCGGATCGCCAGCCTGCCGCAGGGCTATGAAACCATCGTCGGCGACGCCTCGCAGGAGGCATTGCCGCGCGGCGCCCGCCAGATGATCTGCGTTGCCCGCGCGCTGGTCCGTGAACCGGCCGTTCTGCTGCTGGACGAGCCCAACTCCTCCCTCGACGTCGAGTCGGACAAGACATTCCGCCGCACGCTTGAAGAGCTGCGCGGCAGCGTCACCATCCTGCTGGTCACCAGCCGCCCGTCGCTGCTGTCGCTGGCCGACCGGGTGATCCAGATCGTCGACGGCCATGTGGTGACCCGAAATCCTGCCATGGAGGGTGCCCAGGGCGGTGGGCAGCCGACCCTGGTCGCCAGCACCCCGGCAGAAGCCGCCAAAGCCGAGAGCGAAAGCAGGATCGATGCGGAGCCGATCCGCGCCGCCCATGACGATGCCGACATCCTGCGCCGCCGGCTGGCACAGGCTTCCGCGGTCGGCGCCTGCATGGTGCCGCTGCTGGACGCGCTCGGCTGGCGCGGAGCGCCGCAGACTCTGGCGGAGGCCCTGCCCCACTTCTCGGAGGTGCAGACGGTGGAGGAGCTGTGCGACGTGCTCCAGCGCCTGCATTTCGATGGGCGCAGCCTGCAACTCGACCTGACACGGATCGAGCCGTCGCTGTTACCCTGCCTGTTCCGCAACCGCGATGGCCGCATCTTCACATTGCTCTCCGTCGATGCCGGCGGCGTCACCGCCTTCAGCGGCCAGGCGCGCGAAACGGTGACGCTGACCTCCGGCAAGGGCACCGCCTATCTCTTCACGCCGCTGGAAACGGCGGCTGGCGCCGGGACCCAGAACTGGGTCGGAACGGTCATCCAAGCCTATCTGCCGCTGCTGTGGGCGGTGCTGGGCTTGAGCGCCGTCATCAATCTGCTGTCCGTCGCCGCCCCGCTCTTCACCATGGCGGTCTACGACACGGTGATCGGCACCGGATCCTTCGACACGCTGGCGACCATCGCCGTCGGCGCGGCCCTGGTCGTCGCCGGTGACTTCGCCCTGCGGCAGATCCGCGGCCGGGCATTGGCGCATGCCGGATCGCGCATCGCGCGCGGCATCAGCAACGCCACCATCGAACGCATTCTGATGCTGCCGGTTGGCATGAGCGAGCGCGCCGCCATCGGCACCCAGATCGCCCGGGTGAAGGATTTGGAATCGATCCGCGATTTCATCAGCCAGGGTCAGGTCGCGGCCCTGTTCGACGTGCCCTTCGCCCTGCTCTATCTCGGGGTGATGGGGGTGCTGGGTGGTCCGCTGGCGCTGGTACCGCTGGCCGCCGTGCTGGTGACAGCCGCCATCGGCGCCGCCGTCCACCCGCTGGTGCGCGCCCGTACCAGCACCACCGCGCGGGCCGACACGGAGCGCCAGGAATTCTTCGTCGAGATGGTCGCCAAGATGCCGGCGCTGCGCGCCATCGGCGGGCTGGCCCATTGGCGCGACCGCTACGACCGCCTGTCGGCCCGCACCGCGCGCGCTGGCCACAGCGCCGCCAACCTGTCGGCGACCCATGCGGCGCTGGCCGGGCTGGTGGTGCCGGTCGCCGGATTGGCGACCGTCGGGGTCGGCGCCATGCAGGTCTTCGCCGGCACGATGACGCCGGGCGCGCTGATGGCGTCGATGATGCTGCTGTGGCGGGTGATGGTGCCGCTGCAGACCGCGGTCTCGATGCTGCCGCGTGTCGAGCAGTTGCGCGCCAATGCCCGCCAGATCAACAGCCTGATGAACATCCGGCCCGAGCGCGAGCCACGTTGCGCCACCCTGCCGCCGCGCAAGCTGAAAGGCGAGGTGTCCCTGTCCCGCGTGTCGCTGCGCTACCGCAACGACGCCGATCCGGCATTGGTCGGCGTGACCTTCACCGTCAAGCCGGGGCAGATCGTCGCCATCGTCGGACCGGACGGCGCCGGCAAATCGTCACTGCTGAAGGTGATGCTGGGGCTCTATGCGCCGCAGGCCGGCAACGTGCGGATCGACGGCGTCGACATCCGCCAGATGGACCCGATCGACCTGCGCAAGTCCATCGGTTATGTGCCGCAGGCCAGCTCGCTGTTCTACGGCACCATCGAGCAGAATCTGCGCTTCGCCGACCAGACCGCCGACGAGTCCGAGTTGCGCTGGGCTCTCTCTCTGGCCGGCGCGCTGGACGAGGTGGAGGCGCTGCCGCGCGGGCTCGACACCCGCATCGGCGACAACCAGTCGCTGCGCCTGTCGCCCAGCCTGACGCAGAAGATTTGTCTGGCCCGCGCCTATATCCGCCGCCCGCGCATCCTGCTGCTCGACGAGCCGGCGAGCCGGCTGGACTTCGAGGGAGACAAGGCTCTGCATGCGGCGCTGGCGACGCTCCGCGGACACAGCACCATCTTCCTGGTCACGCACCGGCCGAGCCACCTGACGCTGGCGGACATGGTGTTGACAATGGACGCCGGCATGATCGCTCCAGCCAATCCGGCAGGCGGCCTGCCCGGCCCCCGCCCGGTCGGTCCAGGCGGCGGCAACAGCGTCGCCAATGGCATCGCCGGGGCGCTGCTGGGCGGGATTGGGCTGCAACGCCCGTCCGGCATCGCCGCCACGCCGCAACATTGAGTCCGCCCCACACCTCTCCCGCTTCGACTGTGAACCGCATCATGATCGCTTCAGACCTCGCCCGCCCCACCGGCAAGTCGCTCAGCGCCGACGACGCGACGCTGTCGCTGGTCCGCGCCACCATCGTCGTGCTGGTCTTGCTGATGGCCGCCCTGCTGACCTGGGCCACGCTGATGCCGGTCAGGGAGGCGGTCGTCACCGCCGGCCAGGTGGTGCCGTCCGGCAACGCCCAGGTGGTCCAGCATCTGGAAGGCGGCATCGTGTCGTCCATCCTGGTGAAGGAAGGCGATCTGGTGGAGGCCGGGCAGCCGCTGGTCGTCTTCGATCCCAAGCAGGTCCAGGCGGAGCGCGAGCAGATGAACGCGCGCCTGCTGACGCTGGAACTGCGGGCGGAGCGGCTTCGCGCCTTCGCCGCCGGCCGGGCTCCCGACCTCGCCGGCGTCGCCGGACCCGACTCGCCGCAGACGGAAGCCCAGATCGCCGACCAGCGCCTGATCTATGAGACCCAGCGCCAGGCGCGCGACACCGCCATCGCCGTGCTGCGCGCCCAGGTGTCCCAGCGCGAGGCGGAGTTGGCGCTCTATCAGGGTCAGCTCGCCAACATCAAGGACCAGATCGCGCTGATCACCGGATCGGTCGACATCCGCAACAAGCTGGAATCGATGGGGCTGTCGTCAAAGCTGCAATCGCTGGAAACCCAACGCGAACAGTCGCGCCTGATGGGCGAGCAGCGGCGGATCGAAGGGCAGCTCATCGCCACGCAGCAGGCGATCACCGAGGCCGGCAACCGCATCCTCGACCAGTCGGCCAAGCTGTCACAGGACGCCGTGAACGAAATGGGCACGGTCACCGCCGAGATCGCCCAGCTGCGCGAGGCCCGCGGCAAGCTGGACGACCGCGTCCAGCGCCTTTCCGTGCTGTCGCCGGTGCGCGGGCTGGTGCAGGACCTGCGGGTCAACACCATCGGCGCCGTGGTGCCGGAAGGCGGCGTCCTGATGCAGATCGTTCCGGTCGACCATGAAATGACGGTGGAAGCGCATGTCACCCCGCGCGACGTCGGCCATCTCCAGGTCGGGCAGGAGGCGACGGTGAAGGTGCTGACCTATGACTTCGCCCGCTATGGAGCGATCACGGGCACGCTTCAGCGCATCTCGGCCACCACCTTCCTCGATGAACAGCGTCGCCCCTATTACAAGGCGGTCGTGGCGCTCAGCCGCAACCATGTCGGCCGTGACGATGCCCGGCATCCGGTGTTGCCCGGCATGACCACCCAGGTCGAGCTGGCGACCGGCGAGCGATCGCTGCTGGAATACCTGCTGAAGCCGATCTACTTCGCCCTGTCCGACAGCTTCAACGAACGGTGAGGGCGGCGCGCGGCGCCCTCACCCGCCGCGCCCTCTCCGAGGGCGGATGGGAAGCCGCGAACGCAAAGAGGCCGCCAGTCCCGATCCGGACTGGCGGCCTCTTTGCGTTCGCGAATGGACGCGCGCCTGATGCGGAATGGCGAACGGTCAGTAGGCGCCGAGCGACCGGGCGGTCGCGGTGAACTCCTCGGCGAGCCAACCTTCATTCTGGATCAGGTATCCCATCAGATGCTTCAACGCCGCCTCGTAAGCCTCGGCGCGCGCATCGTCGGGCAGACCCGGCATTGACAGATGGGCGACGAAGTCGTCCACAGCCTGTCCAGCCTTGCGGGAATCGACTTGGGTCATGACGTGGAACAACCTGGGGGTGGTGTCGACGATGGCCTGAGGTGTCATGGAAGCACCTTGATGCTGGACGCGATGCCTGTGCCGATAATGGCTTCGAGGCCACCGGGTGTGAAAGCGCTATTTAGCGCTTAAATGAAATAAATTTAAAAGACATTCGATACATCTGGTTTCAAGTGCCTTCGGTTCGTACCAAAAAGCGGCAACATTCAAGTCCGACGGCTCGGGCAGGCGGGCGACACAGCTCGACAGAATATGTCACGACATGCCAGTAGCAATCATGGCCACCAGTATCTAAAATTGTCACGATTCAGCATCGCCCGTGAACGCCATGGCCGGCCGCCCCAACCGCAGCGCCTCCCTTCAGACCGTACCGCTTCACGCGGTGGAGCCGGATCAGGCAGCCGTCAGCCTGGAAAAGGTCAAGGCGATCCTGGCGCCGCTGGACCGCGCGCAGAAGTCCAAACTGTTCGAACTGGTTCAGGCCGGGCATCTGGAGGACGACCAGATGACGGTCGAGGTCGGTCGTCTGATCGTCGCCATGCTGAACGGCCCGCGCACCGAACATGCGCGCCGGATCTGGACCGGCTGGTTCGACCCGGTGATGTTGCGAACCGACGCGCTGATGCTGGCGGAAAGCCGCCCTCCAGGCTGCATGCATGTGACCGATGCCAGCGCCTGGTGGTTCGCTCTGCTGCCACACCTGCGCGAGCTTGCCGGGCGGGTCCAGGACGACGTCGCCAGCCGCGCCAGGGAACATCCCCTGGACACCGTCCTTGCCTCCCCCGCCGCGGCGGAATGGGCCGAGGAGCTTCGCGTCCGCTCGCTCGCGGTCTTGCGTCAGCGCGGCGGGGCCGGACCATTGTTGGCGACCGCCAACGCCGAACGGCTGACCCTGCTGCGCAAGCGCGGGCTGTCGGGGGTCGCTCCGCTGTCGATGGGCGATCTCGCGATGCTGGACGCCATGCTGGAGCATGCGCCGCTGTGGAGGGGCGCCGTCCGTCCGCGCGACACCATCGGCATTCTGCACAGCGTATCGATGATGGCGGAGCGTGCCGCGACCATTGCCGGTGCAACCGATGCCGGCATGGGTGGCACCGACGGCCCCACCTATTACGCACTGTCGCTGATCAACGGATCGCGCGATGCCGATCAGGCGCTGGCGCTCTATGGCATGTCCCCCGGCCCGGCTCTGGTCGAGGCGGCGATCGGTCATGTCCAGTTCGCCTGGCAATGCCTGCGCCAGAAGATGGAGGGCCTGCATCTTGGCCGCCCCATCCCGCCGCAACTGACCGGGGGCGAGTCGGTGGACCGGCTACAGGAACGCGCCTTCCGCTGGTTTGATGCCTTGCAGGGATTCGGGATCGAACGTGGTGGCCGCGGCTGGGCGCCGGTGTCGGCCGCAGTCGGCCGGACAACCGGTCTGGTAGAGGGCGAGGTCGTGCCGGTGCTGAGCCACCGGCTGCTGGTTCTGAACGCCAGTTCGCTGACCCGGCCGCTGATCGATCAGGTGCGCTTCATCAACGGCTTCAATCACCACCTGCGCCGCCGCGGCATCGGCGCCTCCACCAACCCCTGGCTGCCGGCCATCGGCGAGCATCTGGCCAACCTGTTCCGGCAGATTGGCGCCTATGGCCGGGAAGAGGCGCTGGCAGCCATGGCCGATCTGTGCGAACTGGCGGAGGAGACCGGCTATCCCATCGAGGTAACGGCAATCGACAAGACCCTCCTGACCATCAGCGAGCGGGCGTTGCGCGATGGGCGGGAGCTGAAGGCCGGGGAAAACAGGCTGATCGAACGCGTCGTCACCGTCGCGACCGAGGAGCGCCGCCGTTGCCGCTGGTGGGTGTCGGGTGAGCTCGTCAGCCTGCTCGACGCCGCCCAGCAGCGCGGTATCGGCCCGACACCGCAACGGGCCTGATCCGGGCCGGTTGCGGACCGGCGCCGATCAGGTAAAGCTGTCGCTCAACCCGAGATTCTTTAGGTCGAAACCGGCGTCCTTGCAGGTCTGACGGATCTTGCGGACGGCGGCCAGCAGATCCTTGCTCTGGCTCATGGTCGGCGGCGTGCGCAGGATCTGATCGAACATTTCCTGGTTCATCTGGTATCTCAGGATGTTCTTGGGATCGCTTTCCAGATGCAGCAGGAACATGTCGTCGAAGATCTTGCCGTCGACGGTGCGGGATTTCGACGTCTTGACGCGCTTGAACCAGCTCATGCTCTTTGCGAGATCCGAGTTCTGCTCGACCGTCTTCATTTCGCTGGCGAGCTTGGCGTAGGCCGCGCTGTCGTCATCCCGATCGCCGAGAAACATCTTGAAGATGCACAGTGCTTTGGTCTTCGTCGGCTCCGAGCGGAAATCCAGCACCATCCAGGGAAACAGCACCCGCCTGAGACGGTCGATCGACGTCTCGACGGCGTCCACCTCCATCTTCTTGGAGATCGCCCCGGGACTCCGCGACAAGGCGGCATAGACCAGGGCGCGGCGGGTTTCAACCGGAGCGAATGCGATCGTCTGGGCAACGGAAGCCACGCCACCCCCTCCTCATCAAAAGGATCGTTTCGATTGGTCGGGGCTAACACACATAACGATGCAGGCTCAATATGTTGCGGGCGTCGGACTGGCAGCGGGAGGAAAAGCCGGCGGGGAGGCCGCCCTCCCCCTCAATGCGCCTCCTCCCAGTTGTCGCCGATCCCGGCCTCCGCCACCAGCGGAACGCCGAGATGGGCCGCGCCCTCCATCACCTCGCGGACGATGCGCGCGGCGTCGTCCACCTCCGCCTCCGGCACCTCGAACAGCAGTTCGTCATGCACCTGCAACAACATGCGGGCGTTGCTCCCCGCCGCCGCCAGGGCATCCGGCATCCGGTTCATCGCCCGTTTCATGATGTCGGCGGCGGTGCCCTGGATCGGCGCGTTGATGGCCTGACGCTCGGCGAAGGCGCGGCGGGCGGCGTTCTTGTCCTGGATGCCGGGCATGTAGCAGCGGCGGCCGAACAGGGTCGCGACATAGCCGTGCTGGCGGGCGAAGGCCTTGGTCGCCTCCATCCACACCTTCAACTCGTGGAAGCGCTCCAGATAGGTCTTGATAAAGGCGTTGGCCTCACCGGGCGCGATGCCGAGCTGACGGCCCAGCCCGAAGCCGGAGATGCCGTAGATGATGCCGAAATTGATCGCCTTGGCCTTGCGGCGGATGTCCGGCGTCATCTGCGCCAGCGGGATGCCGAAGACCTGGGCGGCGGTGGCGGCGTGAATGTCCAGACCGTCGCGGAAGGCGTCCTTCAACGCCTGGATGTCCGCCATCTCCGCCACCAGACGCAGCTCGATCTGCGAATAATCGACGCTCAGCAGCTTGTGGCCGGGCGAAGCGACGAAGGCACGGCGGATCTTCCTGCCCTCTTCCGTCCGCACCGGGATGTTCTGGAGGTTGGGGTCGGTGGAGGACAGGCGGCCGGTGTTGGTCGCCGCCAGCGCGAAGGCGGTGTGAACCCGACCGGTGACGGGAGAGATCTTTTCCTGGAGCGCGTCGGTGTAGGTGCTCTTCAGCTTGGCGAGCTGCCGCCAGTCCAGCACGCGCTGGGCGATGGTGTGGCCCTGCTCCGCCAGCTCCTCCAGCACGCTGCTGTCGGTGGAATAGGCGCCGGTCTTGCCCTTCTTGCCAGTGCCGAGCTTCAGCGTGTCGAACAGGATCTCTCCCAGCTGTTTGGGCGAGCCGATGTTGAAGCTCTGGCCGGCAAGGGCATGGACCTCCTTCTCGATCTCGGCAAGGCGGACGGACAGGTCCTGCGACAGGCGGGCCAGCGCCTGCTGATCGATGCGCACGCCCTCCCGCTCCATGTTGGCCACCACCGGGACCAGCGGGCGGTCCAGCGTCTCATAGACGGTGACCATGCGGCTGTCGACCAACCGCGGCTTCAGCAGGGTCCACAGCCGCAGCGTGATGTCGGCATCCTCCGCGGCATAGGCCAGCGCCTTGTCCAGCGGCACTCGGTCGAAGGTGATCTGGTTCTTGCCGGTGCCGCAGACCTCCTTGAAGGGGATCGGCGTGTAGGCGAGATGCAGTTCCGCCAGCTCGTCCATGCCATGGCCGTGGGAACCGCCCTCCAGCACGTAGGAGATCAGCATGCTGTCGTCCACCGGCGACACCGTGATGCCGTTGCGGCCGAACAGCTGATGGTCGAACTTGAAGTTGTGGCCGATCTTCAGGACCGAGGGGTCCTCCAGCACATCCTTGAGGATCGCCATCGCCTCGGCCGCCGGGATCTGCGCCGGCGGCGGCGGGGCGTCGAAGTCGAGCTGGCCGGCGGCGGCGCTTCCCTCCGCCTTGTGCGCCAGCGGAATGTAGCAGGCGATGCCCGGTTCGGTGGACAGCGAGACGCCGACCAGCGTGGCGGTGGCCGGGGTCAGGCTGTCGGTCTCGGTATCGACCGCCAGCCGCCCGGTCTCGCGCGCCCGTTCGACCCAGCGGCGCAGCGCATCGGCGTCCTGCACCAGCTCGTAACGCACCTCCGGCACATGCAGCACCGTCTTTCGAACCGGATGGTCCTGGGTGTCGGCCGTCCCATCGGTCGAAACATTCTCGGGCGGAGCGGAAGGCGTCGCCGAAGTGGTCACCACAGGCGCCGAGCCGGCGCCATCGGCGATGCGGCCATCCTTCTGCATCTCCATCTCGACGCGGGAGACGATGCTGCGGAAGCCCTGGGCCTTCAGGAAGTCGATCAGCTTCCGGTGATCCGGCTCGCGCACGCGCAATTCGTCCAGCGGCTTGGGCGGCGGTGCCCGGTCGTCCAGCCGGACCAGACGGCGGGAGATGCGGGCTTGCTCGGCGAACTCGATCAGCTTCTGGCGGCGGGCCGGTTGCTTGATCTTGTCGGCATTGGCCAACAGAGCTTCCAGATCGCCATATTCGGTGATCAACTGGGCGGCGGTCTTCACGCCGATGCCGGGCACGCCTGGAACATTGTCGACGCTGTCGCCGGCCAGCGCCTGGACATCCACCACCTTTTCCGGCGGAACGCCGAACTTCTCGAACACCTCGTCTGGTCCGATGGCCTTGTTCTTCATCGGGTCGAACATGCCGATTCCGGGACGGACGAGTTGCATCAGGTCCTTGTCGGACGAGACGATGGTCACCGGGCGCCCGGCCTCCTGCGCCAGACGGGCGTAGGTGGCGATCAGGTCGTCGGCCTCGTAACCCTCCAGTTCCAGGCAGGGCAGACAGAACGCCTCCGTCGCCTCGCGGATCAGGGCGAACTGCGGCTTCAGCTCCTCCGGCGGTTCGGGGCGGTGGGCCTTGTAGTCGGGATAGAACTCGTTGCGGAAATTCAGCCGCTTGCTGTCGAAGACGACCGCCACCGCCTCCGCCTTGGCGTCGGCCAGCAGCTTCAGCAGCATGTTGGAGAAGCCAAGCACCGCATTGACCGGCGTGCCGTCCGGCCGCGTCAGCATCGGCAGCGCATGGAAGGCGCGGAAGATGAAACCGGAGCCGTCGACCAGATACAGGCCGCTGCCGTCGCCACCGGAGCTGGCGGGACCGGTGACGGTTTCTGGAGTGGCGGCGGCGCCAGCGGTATCGGCGGTCATGATCGTCTCTCATCCCTTCCTTGCGGGCGCTACCATCGCCGAAGGACGGGCCGGAGTCGAGTGTCGAGACCGGGCCGGAGCCGTCTCAGGAGGCACCATCCTCCACAGCACTGGTCACCACCGGCCCGACGAAGGCATAGCCGACGCCATGCACCGCCTGGACCGGCAGGGCGCAGCCGCTGCGCTCCTCCACCTTGATGCGCAGGCGGCGGACCAGCGAATCGATGGAGCGGCTGTAGGGATCCCAATCGCGGCCGGTCAGCGCCACGGAAATGTCCTGGCGGCTCACCGGCTCACCTGGGGCGGTGACCAGAAGGGACAGGAACTTGTACTCCGTCGCGGTCAACGGAACGGCACCGCCGGTCGGCGGCTGGATGCGCCATTCGATGTCATCGAACACCCAGGCCTTGCGTGCATCCGGTGACAGGGCCACGGGCACGGCAACGGCGCCCACCACCGCGAAGGACGGTTCCGCGGTCACCTGCGGGCCGGCACCCTTCTGCATCCGGCGCACCAGCGCCTTGATCTGGGCCTCCACTTCGCGGAAATCGACCGGCTTGACCAAATAGACGTCGGCTCCCAGTTCCAGCCCGATGACGCGGTCGATCAGACCGGATCGCGCCGTCAGCATGATGATGGCGGCGGGCGAACGGGCTCGGACGCGGCGGGCGACCGAAAAGCCGTCCTCGTCCGGCAGGTTGATGTCGAGCACGATGACGTCCGCCTGGCATTCCTCCAGCAGCCGATCCAGCTCCGCACCGCGCGACGCTCCTCGCACGTCGAATCCACATCGGTCGAGATACTCGACAAGATCGTCACGAAGATCGGATTCGTCTTCGACCACAATGACCCGGGCCACGACGTCCCACGCCCCCATTCACATTTGTATGAGGTTATCTTAAACACCGGAATGGGTTACGCAATCCTTATAAGATGACAGGCCGCCCCCTGTCCGCGCGACGCGCTGATCCGTCCACGCGATTTTTGCGGCCGCTCATTTTTGCGGCAGATAGCGATCACCGACCGTCGCCGCGTATCGGGCGACCCATTCGCGGTCGATGGCGTCGATTCGCCCCTTCGCCTTCAGCTGCGCAAAGCAGCGGTCGAAGTCGGCGCGCAGCGACTCGTCACGGAACACCACGCTGTAGGGCGTGGGCGGAAAGATGGCGGTGAACAGCACGGGCTGGGCCGGATCGAAGGGCAGGCCACCGGGCGACTTCGCCTTTTCCTGGAGCTGGCGGTTGTATTCGGCGAAGATCAGGCCGTCGGCCAGAACCGCGTCCACCCGGCCGGCGAACAGCAGGTTGGAATGCACCATCTGGTCGGCGCGCTCGCGGAAATCACCGAAGCTCGGGATCGCTTCCCGCAGGCCGGGCAGCACGTCCGGCGCGCCGGTGAAGGTGATGACGCGCTTGCCCGCCAGATCGGCCAGCGACCGTACCACCAGACCGCTGCTCTTCAGAACCGACGCCCCGTTCTGGTAGGTGATGTAGGGAACGGACCGCGCACCCGGCATCTCCATGTTGGCCGGAACCGTGGAAACGGCATCGACCTCGGGCGCGCCCGCTTGGCCACCGCCCTGGGCGCTGTCGCGGAAATCATTCCAGTGGCGTCCGACGGGAACAACCTTGAAACGCGCCTCATGACCGCAGACCGCCAGCGTCTCGGCGATGATCGAGGCTTCGCGCCCGGTGCCGTTGACGGTCATCATCGGCGGCAGTTCCGGGGCCAGCACCGTCACCGGACGCGCGGCGGCGGGCGACGCCATCGCAACCAGGACCATCGTCACCCGAGCGGCCGCCGCGGGGACAGGGACAGGGGCAATCCGGATCATGGCGGCAAGGTAGCTAGAAACGCCTCCCCAGGCACCGAATGCACGTTTAATGAACGTCATCATTCGCACTCCGCGACAGAGAGTCCCAACCAGTGGTTTTACTATAGGAGAGCTGTGCTGGAGAGTAACATGGGTGCTGGCACGCCCGTCCATCAAAAATCCGCGTTCAGGAAGTGCTTCCGCAATCGACGCACCGCGCCTGTCACAGTTCGTCGCAATTGGACGGGATTGGTCGCCGACCGTCTCCGGTCGCAGCCTTTTTCCATATTCATGCTGGCAACAAACCAGTCCTTTGCCGAATATTATTTCAGGACTGACAGATGTGCTTGTGCTATGGATAGTCTCATACCCGCTGCGCGCCATATGCTTCGGCCGGTCCGAATGACCGTCGGAGTTTTGCACGCTGGGGTGGATTTACCGATGGATGCGGGACTACGGTGGGCCCGGACGGCCGGACCGGGACAGCCATGAGACCCGCTTTGAACGCAAGACGCCCGATCGCCCGGGTCAGGAGGATGTGGATGAGCGTCACTGGATGGGACGACACCGAATCCTACACGCTTCGCGGTGCCGGCCCTCGTGGAACGGGCGGCGACGTCCATTCCGGCGGCTCGTCACTGCTGACCCGCGTCATCCTGATGATCGTCGGCTGCACGCTGATGGTCGGAGTGATCGCCATTGGCGTGTCATCCGTCCTGGTCGGCCGGCAGCAACGCGACGCGCTGACCCACCGCGCCACGCTGGTCGGCACGCTGCAGGCCTCCGCCATGGGCCAGGCGGTATGGGAATTCGACACCCGCGCGGTGGAGGCGATGATCCGCGGCCTGATGGCCGAGGATCCGGCGGTGCGCAGCGTCAAGGTCTGGGCGGCGTCCGGCGGCCGCGGCGGCCATGGCGAACCGCTGGTGGCGCTGGACCGCCCGGCCGGCCGGGCCGAACTGGCGACGGTGGAGCGGCAGATCGCCATGTCCGACAGCAATGGCGAGCGCACGCTGGTCGGCCTGCTGCGCCTGACCTATTCGCTGGAGGAGGCGGAAAGCGCCACGATGACGGCGCTGGCCCCGATGGCCGGTCTGGTCTTCTTCTCGCTGCTCGCCGTGATCGGCATGATCAGCCTGCTGCTGAACCGGCTGGTTCTGGCGCCGCTGGCCCGGCTCACCCGCTCCGCCGGCGCCATCGCAGCCGGAGACTACCGCGTTCGCCTGCGCAACAGCCGCGCCGACGAGATCGGCCAGCTGACCGTCGCCTTCAACCACATGGCCGAGACCGTACACGGCTATACCGAGCGGCTGGAACAGCGCGTCGCCGAACGGACGGAGGAGCTGCGCCACTCCAACGAGCAGCTCGCGGTCGTCAACCGTCAGGTGATGGACAGCATCCAATATGCCAGCCTTCTGCAGTCGGCGATCCTGCCCGACGAACGGGAGATGGCCCGCCATCTCGACGGGCTGTGCGTGCTGTGGCGGCCACGCGACGTGGTGGGCGGCGATTTCCACATCTTCCGTGAACTGGAGGGCGGCCGCTTCCTGATCGGCGTCGCCGACTGTTCCGGCCATGGCGTGCCGGGCGCCTTCATGACGATGACGGTGTCCGCCATTCTGGACCATGTGCTGTCGGAGATTCCCGACAGCGACCCGGCGGCGATCCTGGGCGGGCTCAACCGGATGGTGCGCGCCGCACTCGCCCGCGGGCGAGACAACCCGCGCTTCGACAATGGCCTGGACATCGGGCTGTGCCTGGTGCGGCCGGACCAGGGTGACCTGCTGTTCGCCGGCGGCCGGATCGGGCTTCACATCGTCGATCCCGACACCGGCGCGGACGATGGTCAGCGTGTCCATGAGGAGATCCGGGAAATCAAGGGTGACCCGCAGAGCCTGGGCTATCGCCGCTCCGACATCGGCCACCGCTTCACCACCCATCGGGTGGATCTGGTGCCGGGCCGCAGCTTCTACCTGACCACGGACGGCTTCCTCGATCAGGCCGGAGGTGCGCGTGGCTTCGGCTTCGGCAACCGCCGCTTCGGCGCCATGCTGCTCGAACAGAACGCCCGTCCGATGGCCGAGCGCCGGGCCGCCTTCGCCCAAGCGCTGGCCGATCATCAGGGTGACCGGGCCCAACGCGACGACATCACCCTGGTCGGCTTCGCCGTTTCCCCGGCCGCCCCCGCGGTGTCCCCCGATATCGGCCCGATACCGGCATGACATGACCGCCGGCTCATCTTCATCACACCCCATCCACCCGTAAGGCAGGTCGTCAAGGTACGATGAAAGGCAACGAACTCTTCAACCTACAGGAACTGCTGTCGCGGCAAAAGCTGCTGATCTGCTTCAGTGGCCCCTTCAGCCACAGCGTCATCGAGGAGCTGGGCAAGGCGGTCCGCAACCATCTGGAAAATGAGCGGATCGAGAAGTCGGCGATCATGGACGTCTTCTCCGTCTATGTGGAGCAGGCCCAGAATGTCCGGAACTACACCGCATCGCGGGAGGCGCTGGGCCGGCCGATCCCGGCCAACAGCGGCATCGTGGTGATCGGCAAGGAGGACGACCATTATGTCGTGAGTTCCGGCAATCTGGTCGAGGCGGACGATGTCCCCGGCCTGTCGGCGATGCTGGAGAAATTGCGCGGACTGGACAAGGCCGGCCTGAAGGCCGCCTACAAGGAGCAGTCCCGCAAACCCCGCGAGTCCGGTGCCAGCGGCGCCGGCCTGGGGCTGATCGACATGGCGCGCAAGGCCTCGCGGCCGTTGGAATATTCGGTGCGCGCGGTGGACGATGCCTATTTCTTCTTCAGCCTTGAAGTGCAGCTATAAGAATTCACGGAACACGCATAATGGACAGCTTGCGGATCGAGGCAACCTCCTGCTCGCCCCTGATCGATTTCGATCCAGAGGCCGGACTCCTGCGCATCGAAGGGGAGTCCTATCCGGAAAATTCCTTCGACTTCTATGCGCCGGTGTTCAACTGGCTGGAAGAATACCTGATGACACCTGCGCCGACGGTGGTGCTGGACATCGGGCTGAGCTACCTCAACACCAGCAGCATCAAATGCATGATCGACGTGCTGGAGATGCTGGATGGCGCCCACCAGAAGGGACAGGCGGTTTCGGTGCGCTGGCATTACGACAGCGACAATGACCGCGCGCTCGACATGGCGGAGGAATTCGCCGAGGACGTCTCTCTGCCTTTCGAAATTCTGGCGCATTGATGGCGCGCTGAGCATCCGGGATGACGATGCGGTCGCAGGAACAGGAGCTTCGCCAATGGGTTCAGCGGCTGGCCGAGGATCCGGCCAATGCCGACAATCCACTGCTGGCGGAATTCCAGAAACTGGCGGACCGGCATGCCAAGCTTTTGCGCCAATTCCGCAAGATCGCCAAGATCAGCGACCGCTTGCAGACCGAGACCAAGGACATGGCGCGCCAACAACGTCAGTTCGTGCTGATGGTCAGTCACGAGTTCCGTACACCCCTGGCGATTATTGACAGCGCGTCGCAACTCCTGGAGATGGAGCCGAAGCTGCCGGTCTCGGCGATGCCGCGGGTGGCCAAGATCCGCAACGCGGTCCAACGGACGCTGCATCTGATCGAACGCGGTCTGGCCGACGACCGGCTGGGCACCGCGGCGGCGCGGCCGATGGCCTTCGACCTTGCGGCGATGCTGACCGGACTGGTTGCCGAACTGCGGGGGACCACCGGCAACCATCGCTTCGAACAGCATGGCTTCGATCGGCCGTTGCCGATCCCGGGCGACTGCGATCTTTTGGCCGTGGTCTTTTCCAACCTGCTGGAAAACGCCATCAAATACTCGCCGAACGGGGGAACGATCCGCCTTGATCTCTCCAGCGGTGACGGTCAGGTGACGGTGCGGATCGCGGACCAGGGAATCGGTGTCAATGCGGCCGACGCGACACGGCTGTTCGAAAAGTATTTCCGGGCGTCCAACGCCGCCGGAACGACGGGTGCCGGGCTCGGTCTCCATCTAGCCCGCGGCATCGTGGATACCCATGGCGGCAGCATTTCGGTGGTGAGCGAGCCGGGCCGGGGATCGGCCTTCACCGTGCGGCTTCCAGCCGCGCAGGCGACGGACCCGGCCGCCGCCCCGGCCGCCACATCGACGGTCGCGGCCGGGGTGGTGACGGAGACGTCGTCATGACCGGCGCCGAAGGCACGGGCGACGGTCGATCGACTGGCACGACGATGACGGGCTTGCCCAGGCGCTGGGCCTTGCGGCGGGGAACGGTGGGCATGATGCTCCAGGAACAAAAACTTCAGGACTGGCTCGCCCGGCTTGGCGAGAATGAGGAGTATGCCTCTCATCCGCTGATGAGTGAGTTCCGCGCGCTCGCCGACGAGCATATGAAGCTGATGCGGCAGTTGACCAAGATCGCCAAGATCAGCGACCGCATGCAGACCGATACCCGCCAGATGGCGCGCGCGCTGCATACCGCCTCGCAGACCGATCCGCTGACCGACCTGCCCAACCGCCGTCAAATGATCGAGCGGCTGGAAGCGGAACTGTGCCGCGTCGGACGCAGCGGCGGCAGCTTCGCGCTCATCATGGTGGACATCGACCATTTCAAGGAGGTGAACGACGCCTTCGGTCACGCCGCTGGCGACCATGTTCTGGTCGAGACCGCCTGCCTTCTGCGGCGGAACCTGCGTACGCACGATCTATGCGCCCGCTGGGGCGGTGAGGAGTTCCTGATCCTGCTGCCGGATGCCAAACAGTTTCAAGCCGAAGCGGTGGCCGAGAAGCTGCGGGAGCTCGTCGCCAACACCGCCATCGAACACCAGGGTCACGGCATCGCCATCACGCTGAGCCTCGGCGTCGCCGCCTACCAGCCGGGGGGGACGGCCGACGCCTGCATCCAGGCGGCCGACGACGCCCTGTACGTCGCCAAACGCAACGGCCGCAACCGGTGGTCCGCCGCGGCCTGATGCCTGGACCGTAAGGTGACCGGATGCTTCGATGGGCTCAACCGGTTCTCCGCGCCGCTCCGGCGAACGCCACCAGCAGTTCCGCCACCGCCAGGGCGGCGATCACCTCCGGCCGCTTGTCGCCGGTGAGCGCGGCGCCGATCGGGCAGGTCAGCCGATCCAGCGCGGCCGCGTCACGGCCACGCGCCCGGAACCAGCGCTCGAACTTGGCCCGCTTGGTCGCCGAGCCGATCATGCCGACATAGGCGGCGTCACCACGGCGCAACGCCGCCTCGGTGATTTCGAAATCGAGCGCGTGGCTGTGGGTCAGCACCAGATAGCCGGACCCGGCCGGCGCCGCCGCCAGCGGGTCGAGCGGGTTATCGGTCAGAAGGCGCTCCACCCCCGCCGGGATCCTATCGGGAAACTCCTGGATCCGTCCGTCGATCCACAGCACGCGCAGCGGCAGCGGAGCGAAGGCGGTCGCCATGGCCCGCCCGACATGCCCGGCCCCGAACAGCAGCAAGGTGGGACGCGCCGCCATCGCCCGCCGCTCACTCTCCCGCAGACCGGCAAGCGTGCGGTCATCGGCACGCTCCAGCCGCAGCACGACATGCCCGCCGCAGCATTGCCCGGTCGCCGGCCCCAGGGCGAGGTCGAGCGTCGCGGTGGCCGGTCCATCCTCCAGCATCCGCCGAGCGGCGGCGATGGCGGTCCATTCAAGCCGGCCGCCACCGACGGTGCCGGCGCAGCTCTCCCACCCCACCAGCATGCCGGCCCCCTCCTCGCGCGGGGTAGAGCCGCGCGCCTCGGCGACGGTGACCAGCACGGCGGGGGCACCCCGCGACAGCCAGTCGGAGAGCAGGACGGAGAGGGCCGTCATGGCTGCGGGGACGCCGCCATCCGCTCCCGCAAGGCCGCGATGCAACCCAGCACCCGTTCCGGCGTGGCGGGGCGCGTCCAGCCGGGGACAGAGCCGATGGCCGGCGACGCTCGCCACCGCGTCCGACAGGGCATGGAACACCGACATGCCCAGCATGAAGGGCGGTTCGCCCACCGCCTTGGAGCGGAAGATGCTGTCCTCGCGGTTCGGCGCATTCTCCAGCAGCGCCACGTTGAAGATGCGCGGACGGTCGGAACAGGCCGGAATCTTGTAGGTGCTGGGGGCGTGGGTGCGCAAGCGACCCTGCCCGTCCCACCACAGTTCCTCCATGGTCAGCCAGCCCATGCCCTGGACGAAGCCGCCCTCGATCTGGCCCTTGTCGATGGCCGGGTTCAGCGACCGGCCGCAGTCATGCAGGATGTCCACCCGGTCGACGACATATTCGCCGGTCAGCGTGTCCACCGTCACCTCGGCGCAGGCGGCGCCATAGGCGAAATAGTAAAAGGGCGTGCCGCGCCCGGCGGCACGGTCCCAATGGATCTTGGGCGTCCTGTAGAATCCGGTGGCCGACAACTGCACCCGCGCCATATAGGCGGCACGCACCAGATCGGCGAAGCCCATGTCGCGCTCGCCGACCCGCACCCGGTTGCGCTCGAACCGAACCGCATCGGAGGAAACGCCCCAGTTTTCCGCCGCGAAGGCGACCAGCCGGTCCTTGATGGTGCGCGCCGCCGCCTGCGCCGCCTTGCCGTTCAGGTCGGAGCCCGATGACGCCGCGGTGGCCGAGGTGTTGGGCACCTTTCCGGTGCTGGTCGCGGTCGGGCGGATGGTGGAGAGGTCAACCTGGAACTCCTCCGCCACCACCTGGGCGACCTTGGTGTAGAGCCCCTGCCCCATCTCGATCCCGCCATGATTCAGCTGGATGCTGCCGTCGGTGTAGACATGGACGAGCGCGCCGGCCTGATTGTAATGGCTGGCGGTGAAGGAGATGCCGAACTTCACCGGCGTCAGCGCCAGCCCCTTGCGCAGGATGCGGCTCTTGGTGTTGAAGGCGCGGATCTCCTCTCTCCGTGTCCAGTAGCCGCTGCTGTCCTCGAGTTGCGCCACCAGTTCGGGCAGAATATTGTCAGTGACGGTCTGGTGATAGGGCGTAAGGTTACGGCCGTCCGTCTCGGGATCGCAGCCGTAGAAGTTGCGCTTGCGGATCTCCAGCGGGTCCTTGCCGAGCGCGAAGGCGATCTCGTCGATCACCCGTTCCGCCGCGACCATGCCCTGCGGGCCGCCGAAGCCGCGGAAGGCGGTGTTGGACACCGTGTTGGTCTTCAGCGGCAGCGATTCCAGCCGCGCCGCCGGATAGAAATAGCCATTGTCGGCATGGAACAGCGCCCGGTCGGTCACCGGCCCCGACAGGTCGGCGGCATAGCCGGCCCGTGCCGCGAACAGCATGTCCACGCCCTGGATCAAACCGTCGCCGTCGAAGCCGACACGGTAGTCGATCTCGAAATCATGGCGCTTGCCGGTGATCTGGAAATCGTCGTCACGGTCGGGGCGCAGCTTGGCGGCGCGGCCGGTGCGTCTGGCGACCAGGGCGGTGCAGGCGGCGAACAGGTTCGACTGCGTCTCCTTGCCGCCGAAACCGCCGCCCATGCGGCGCACCT
This sequence comes from Azospirillum sp. B510, assembly GCF_000010725.1. Taxonomy (NCBI): domain Bacteria; kingdom Pseudomonadati; phylum Pseudomonadota; class Alphaproteobacteria; order Rhodospirillales; family Azospirillaceae; genus Azospirillum; species Azospirillum sp. B510. The sequence continues at coordinate 596,080 of NC_013857.1, forward strand.
CCACCGTCACCATGGCGTCCGGCACGTCCAGAACATGGGCGACGATATGCTGCACCTCGGTCGGATGCTGGGTGGAGACATGGATCAGCACCTCCTGATCCTCGCCCGGCACCGCCATGGCGATCTGGCTTTCCAGATAGAAATGCTCCTGCCCGCCGACGGCCAGCCGCCCTTCGACACGATGGGGTGCCGCCGCCAGCGCCGCGCCAGCGTCACCGACCCGCAACGTCATCGGCGCGGTAACGAGCGTGCGTGTGCCGTCAGGGGCACCGTCGCGGGCGGCGGCGATGGTGAGGACGGCCGACAGATCCTCATACTCCACCACCGCCAGCCTGGCGGCGCGGCGGGCCTGATCGCGGGTCTCCGCGGCGACGGCGAAGAGCGGCTGGCCGACATGCTCGACCAGGGCCGAGGCGAACAGCGGCTCGTCATGCTTGCCCATACAGCCGATGTCGTTCACCCCCGGCACGTCTTCGGCGGTGAAGACCGCCACCACACCCGGCGCCCGCCGGACCGGCGACAGGTCGATGGCGCTGACGCGGGCGTGCGCCCGGCTGCTCAACCCGAGATAGACATGCAGCAGCCCGGCCGGTTCGGCGATGTCGTCGACATAGACCGCCTCGCCGCTGACATGCTTGTGCGCGCTCTCATGCCGGTGCGCGTCATGGACGCCGCCCCGGATCCGGCCCGGAATGGGCGAGACGGGCGTCGTTGCGTCAGGTGCCATGGCGTCAGGCATGGGCGAGCCTCCGGTCACCGACCAGACGGGTCTCCGCCGCCGGGTCGCTGGTCTCGATATAAAGCTTCATCAGCAAATTCGCGGCCACCATGGAGCGATAGCCCGCGCTGGCCCGCCAGTCCGTCAACGGCGCATAGTCCCCGGCGAGCGCCGCCATTCCCCGGCGCACGGTTTCCTCGGTCCAGGGCTGGCCCGACAACGCCGCCTCGGCCCCGCTGGCGCGCTTCGGCGTGCCGGCCATGCCGCCGAAGGCGATGCGGATGTCGGCCACCCGCCCACCACCATCCAGCGTCAGGCGGAAGGCGCCGCAGACGGCGGAGATGTCCTGGTCGAAGCGCTTGGCGATCTTGTAGGCACGGAACCGCGCATCCGCCGCCGGTTTGGGCAGGATCACCGCCTCGACGAACTCGCCCGCGCGGCGGTCCTGCTTGCCATAGTCGATGAAGAACTCCTCCAGCGGCAGCTCGCGCGTCTCGTCGCCATGGCGCAGCCGCAGGGTGGCGCCACAGGCGATCAGCGCCGGCGGCGTGTCGCCGATGGGGGAACCGTTGGCGATGTTACCGCCGATTGTGCCCATGTTGCGCACCTGTTCCGCCCCGATGCGGCGGATCAGCTCGCCGAAATCAGGATAAAGCACGGAGATCCGATCCGCCGCGTCGCTGTAGGTGACGCCGGCCCCGATCACCAGCGCGTCGCCGCGATCCTCGATCCGCCGCAGGGCGCGCACCCGGCCGGTATAAATCACCGTCGCCAGCACGCGTTGGAACTTGGTCACCCAAAGCCCGACATCGGTCGCCCCCGCGACGATGGTGGCGCCGGGGTTGTCGAGCAGGAGCCGCGCCAACTGCGGCACGGTGGCCGGCGCCAGGAAGCGCCGCCCGCCGGCCTCCCCGCCGGCCCCCCCGTCAGCCCCGATGCCGAGGATCTCCTCGTCACGCAGGGCCTTCAGCTTTTCCGCCATCGCCGCGCAGTCGGCGAAACGGTCGCTCTGGCGGTCGCCGAGATCATACATGGCATGGGCGGCGCGGACGATCGGCTCATAGCCGGTGCAGCGGCACAGGTTCCCGGCCAGCGCGTCGTCGATACGCCGCCCGTCCGGCCGCTCCTCGTTCAGATAGAGCGCCAGCAGCGACATGACGAAGCCGGGCGTGCAGAAGCCGCACTGCGAGCCGTGGCAATCGACCATCGCCTGCTGGACCGGGTGCAGCGCGCCGTCCGGCCCCTTCAGATGCTCCACCGTCAGCAGCCGGCAGCCATCCAGCGTGGCGAGGAAGCGGATGCAGGCGTTCACCGCCTCGTAGCGCAGCGTGTCGCCATCCAGCCGCCCGACGACCACGGTGCAGGCGCCGCAATCGCCCTCGGCGCAGCCCTCCTTGGTGCCGGCCCGCCGTTCCGACAGCCGCAGCCAATCCAGAACCGTCAGGGTCGGATCGACCGCGTCGATCTCCCGAAGTTCGTCGCCGAGATAGAAGCGGAGGCGCTGGCGCATGGCTGCTCCCGATGAACTTGTGACGGTGTGACGCAGTATTTCACTGACGTTCAGTCTGTCACCAGATCGGCAGCGCGGGAAAGAGTTTCAAATGATTTGCAAAGGAGGCGGCGGACGACGGCCACCCCTCACGCCGTTCCTTCCGGTGTCATCCCGGCCAGTCCGCCATCCACCCGCACCGAAGCCAGGATCAGCGCATGCCAATAGAGATCCAGCAGGGCCGCCGGCATGCCGCCCTGCTCATGCCCCTCCATCGGCAGGATCGCGGCGGCATGGGCCAGCGCCGCGGTGGCGGCGTTGGCGCTGCGCGACACCGCATCGCCCAGCAGCCCCAGCGTGTGGCCGAGTGCCGCGGCGTCGAAGCGCAGCAGGGCCGGCGGAACCGTGATCTGCGCCTCGCCGCCGCGCAGCCGGCCGACGGCGATGTAGACATGCAGCAGGTCGGCGCGCTCCTCCGGCCGCAGCAGGGCGGCGACGATGCGGTTGCCGGTCAGCGGGCCGTTGCCGTCGAACTCATACATCGCGGCGCGCTCGCCCTGGCGGGTCGCGGCGAGAGCGGCGAGCCGGGTGGCCGGCGGCTCCGCCGCCCGGCGGTTGGCCTCGTCGAACAGGGCGGGATGGCCACCTCCCTCGCTCAGCACCACCAGCGGCGCGTCGGTCGCCGCGGCAGCGGCCAGCAGCCGGGCCAGCACGGCGAAGGGGTCGTTTTCCGGCGGATGGTTTTCCGCCAGATCGCTGCCCGCCGCATCCGCCTCAGCCTCCAGCAGGCCGGCGCCGCGACGCAGCATGGCCTCGGCGAAGCTGATGTCGATGTCCATGGCCGCGTCCTCCCTCCCGTGCGATAGAGCCCCTTTTAGAGTCTGTCTGGTGCCTATTGAAGCTCCAGACAGACTCCACGCTTTTGGCTTCCCGTGCGATTCACGCTTCAAGCGACACCGCCTGAAAGGATCACACTCTAGGCCGGGGCGCCCCGCCCGCTCAATGGTAACCGAAGGCGCCCGCCCCCATTCCGCCGAAGAGTCCGGACGAAGGGGCCGCATCGCCCAGGATCGCCCAGGATCGCCCAGGATCCGTAAAGCGGTGGCAGAACTCGCGGCCAAACAAAAGCCGCCCCCTTTGGACGATGTCGTCAGTGGGGCGGATAGACGGCGGTGATGCCGGAAATCACCGTCTGCGCCGCCAGCGCCGCCAGCACGATGCCCAGCACACGGCTGACCGTGTGGATCACCGTGCGGCCCAACAGCCGCCCGACCCGGTCCGCTCCCAGCAGGATCAGGGCCACCCCGCCGATCACCGTCGCCGCGGCACCCAGCACGCTGACCTGTCCCGCCGCAGTGCCGCCGACGCGGTCCATCAGCAGCAGGATCGAGGTGATGGCGCCCGGTCCGGCGATCAGCGGCACCGCCAGCGGGAAGACGGCGATGTCGTGGGCGTCCTCGTCGGTCATCGCCTCGCCGGTCGCCCGCTCCTTGCGTTCGGAGCGCTTGGCGAACAGCATCTCGAAGGCGATCCAGAACAGCAGCGCCCCGCCGGCGATGCGGAAGGCCGGCATCTCGATGGACAGGGTTTGCAGAACGACCTTGCCGAAATAGGCGAAGAAGACCAGCACCACGAAGGCGATGGCGGTGCCGCGCAAGGCGATGATCCGCTTGTGGCGGTCGTCGAAGCCGCGCGTCAGGGCGATGAACAGCGGCACCAGTCCGGGCGGATCGACCACGACGAAGAAGACGACGAGGTTGCTGATGTAGTCCGACATCATTCCACCCTACGGAGTTTCAGTGAACGGATCGGCCGCGACCCGTCCGAACCAGTGGAAATCATGGAAACGCCCCTTGAACCAGGCCCGCTGGCGCAAAACCCCTTCGAAACGGAACCCACATTTCTCAAGCGCACGGGCGGAGGCCAAGTTGCCCGGCAGGGTCCATGCCTCCATCCGGTTGAGCCCGAACAGGTCATGGCCGCAGCCGACGACGGTGCGCAGCGCCTCGGTCATCCGTCCCTGCCCCCACCAGTCTGGATGCAGTTCATAGCCGATACCGCCACAGAACCAGTCCCGGATGAAATAATTATAGCGGATCGCGCCGATGAAGCACCCCGTGCCGCGATCCTCCACCACCCAGGAACATCCCGTCCCCTTGGAAAAGGCCTCGGACATCCTGGCGACGTCGTTCTCACACTCCGTCACGGTCGGGGCGTCCGGCCAATTGGACAGCCGCGTCACCTCCGGAATTTGCATCAGAGCATGGAAAGCCCGCGCATCATCCGGCCGAAACGCCCGAAGGCTCATGCGGTCGGTCCGCAGATGGGGAAACTCGGCCACGCTGGACATCGGCACCGGCAAGCCCCCCATTCGACGCGCCGCCGATCATAAGCTCTACCGCAACGCCCGTCATCCCTCGGCCAACGCGTCGGCGAATTCCGCCAGCCCTCGCCGTCCCGCCGGGGTCAGCGCGTAAGTACCGCGCCCGACCCGCTCGAACCAGCCATAGACGTTGCGCAGCAGCATCGGCCCGACATCCTTCGGCGCCCCCGCCTTGCGCAGGGCGGCGACGCCGAGCGGCCCGTCGCGCAGCAGGCGGGCGATGCGCAGCGCGTCCTGGCGGTAGGCGGTGACGATGGCGACGCGGGTGGAACCGCCCCGGTTGGGATCGCCGACCCGGCGGGCATGTTCGCCCAGCAGGCGGCCGGCGCGCTTTTTGTCCTTGCGCGGGGTATAGGGGATGGGATCGAGCAGCACGGTGACCCGCCGCCCCTCGGCCAGCCCCGGATCGACCATCAGCAGGCCAAGCCCCAGCCGGCGGCAGAGCTTCTTCACATCGCCGTCCAGCGGCGACGCCCCGGTCGCCTTGCGTCCCGGCTGCGGCACGGCGAGATAGACGCTGTCGCTGAGCGCCAGCCGATCCACCCCCTGAAGCACGAGCTCCAGCGTGAAGCGCTTTTTCAGCTCGACGATCACCGGCGGCTCGGCCCCGCGCGTGGCGACGAGATCGCACCCATGGATCTCCGCCTTCACGTCATAGCCCTGGTCTTCCAGAAAGGCCTTTACGGGTGCGTAGAGGTCGGTTTCGGCGGTGATGGTCAAAAGTCGCCTGTCAGGACGTCGATGGCACGGCGGATCAGAGACTGCGATTCCGTCAATGACACCACAACGGGACCAATGTCAGCGACCGATACAGCCGCCATCTCAGGCGTCATAACGACAAACGGCTCTTCAAGGATGGTAACGACAGGCATCACGTCTTTTATGCGTGTCGGAGCCTGCTGTATCCGCCTTAGCGGAATGACAAGTTTCGACAGATGGATGTCAACGAAATCACCCTATACGACAAGCACATAAGGGACCGGATGGGTACGGGAGCCCCGCGCCGCGGGATTGAGGCACACATCCAGGAAACGCATCAGAAGAGCCGTCGACCATCACCAAACAGGCCATTCTTCCGCACATGTTCGTCGAACGCCCTGAACGCCTCGCGATTTTCCTCCATCCAGCGCTGCTTGTCGGCCTCGCCTGGGCAAATCCGCTCACGCTCGCCCGCTCGCCTTAAAAAGCGGTCGCCATCGGGTCTGACTGCTTCAGTCGCCATCGGTCCGCCCCTTCAGATCGCGTCACGGGGTACAAAATAGGACCGTATCCCGAGCATGTCCAGCATCGGGCGGCGGGAACAGGGCAATCGCTTGAAGCGGCGCTTGACGCATCGAGTTTAAACGCGGTTGTGGATTCCCTCTGAAGGGCGGGCATGATTCATAGGAGCCTCCATTGATGGGAGGCAGGTATGGCGGAAGGGGCTGGCAAGTCGCTGTTGGATCACTTCTCGGCGCTGGAGGATCCGCGTCAGGCATGGAAGGTCGTATATCCGCTGCCGGAAATCCTGCTCCTGGTGCTGTGTGCCACCCTGGGTGGGGCGGAGAACTTTGTCGAGATCGAGGAGTGGGGCGAGGATCGCCTGGACTTTCTGCGTCGTTTCCTGCCCTACCGGCGAGGCATCGCCAGCCATGACACGCTCAACGACGTGATGAACGCGCTTGATGGCGAGCTGTTTTCGTCCTGCTTCACGGCGTGGGTGGACGGGTTGCGCGAGGGCGAGCCGGACATCGTCGCCATTGACGGCAAGACCTCCCGGCGCGCTCACGCTCGGGCTCAGGGGCGCAACCCGCTGCATCTCGTCTCCGCCTGGGCCAGCCGACAGCGGCTGGTGCTGGGCCAGCAAGCCTGCGAGGCGAAGTCGAACGAGATCACCGCCATTCCACTGCTGCTGGAGCGCTTGGCCCTGACCGGAGCATTGGTAACCATCGATGCCATGGGGTGCCAGACCAAGATCGCCCAAGCCATTCTCGACAAGGGTGCCGACTATCTGCTGGCGGTGAAGGGCAACTGGCCGATCCTGTGCGGGGAAATCGAGCGCTACTTCAGCGAGGCACGCGACGGCGTATCCGACACGTTCACCACCACCGACGGCGACCATGGCCGGATCGAAGTCCGCCACCATGTCGTCAGCCACGACGTCGACTGGCTGTCCACCGACCGCCGCTTCCCGGGCGAGCCCCGCTTCCCCGCCTTGACCAGCATCGCCATGGTCGAGGCCGACGTCGAGCGGGAGGGTAAGCCCAGCCGAGAACGGCGTTACTTTCTCTCCTCGGCACGCCTCGACGCCCGTCTCCTGGCCCACGCTGTCCGCTGCCATTGGCATGTCGAGAACCGCCTGCACTGGGTGCTTGATGTCGTCTTCCACGACGACCTCTCCCGCTTGCGGTCCGGCTTCGGCCCTCAAAACATGGCCGCCATCCGGCACATGGCCATAAACCTCATCCGAAAGGCCCCAGGCAAACAGAGCCTGACCGTCAAGCGTAAGAAAATGTCCTGGAACGCCGACTACCTCGAAACCGTCATCCGGCAGCGCGGCTAACGTCGGTCAAGCGATTGCCCTGGGCGGGAAAGGGGAAGGCCTTATGCCTCCCCCAACCCGATCACGCCGCCGCCTTCTGCTTGCGCAGGATGCCCAGGATGTCCGACGCCGCCTTCGGAATGTTGGTGCCCGGCCCGTAGATGGCGGCGGCCCCCGCCTTGTGGAGGAAGTCGTAATCCTGCGGCGGGATCACGCCGCCGCAGACGACCAGGATGTCGCCGGCGCCCTGCTTGCGCAGCTCCTCGATCAACTGCGGCACCAGCGTCTTGTGGCCGGCGGCCTGCGAGGACACGCCGATGACGTGCACGTCGTTCTCCACCGCCTGCCGCGCCGCCTCGTCCGGGGTCTGGAACAGCGGGCCGATGTCGACGTCGAAGCCGATGTCGGCGAAGCTGGTGGCGATCACCTTGGCGCCGCGGTCGTGGCCGTCCTGGCCCATCTTCACCACCAGGATGCGCGGCCGACGCCCCTCCTCGGCGGCGAAGGCGGCCACCTCCTCCTGAATCCTCCTGAAGCCCTCGTCGCCCTCATAGGCCGAGCCATAGACGCCCGACACCGAGCGGATGACGGCGACATGGCGGGTGAAGGCCTTCTCCAGCGCGTCGGAGATCTCGCCGACGGTGGCGCGGGCGCGGGTCGCCTCGACCGACAGGGCCAGCAGGTTGCCGGTCTTCTCGGCGGCGGCCCTGGTCAATGCGGCCAGCGCCTCCTGGCATTTGGCCTCGTCGCGGCTGGCGCGGATTTGCTTCAGCCGGGCGATCTGCGCCTCGCGGACGGCGGTATTGTCGATGTCCAGCACGTCCACCCCCTCGGGGTTTTCCGGACGGTACTTGTTGACGCCGACGATCACCTCCTCGCCACGGTCGATGGCGGCCTGGCGGCGGGCGGCGGCTTCCTCGATCAGCAGCTTGGGCATGCCGCTCTCGACCGCCTTGGTCATGCCGCCCATCTCCTCGACGCGGCCGATCAGCTCCAGCGCGGCGTTGGCGAGGCTGTGGGTCAGATGCTCGATATAGTAGGAGCCGCCGAGCGGATCGACCACCTTGGTGACGCCGGCTTCCTCGGCGATGATCAGCTGGGTGTTGCGGGCGATGCGGGCGGAGAATTTCGTCGGCAGGCCCAGCGCCTCGTCGAAGGCGTTGGTGTGCAACGACTGGGTGCCGCCCAGCACCGCCGCCATCGCCTCGATGGTGGTGCGGATGACGTTGTTGTAGGGGTCCTGTTCGGTCAGCGAGACGCCCGAGGTCTGGCAATGGGTGCGCAGGGCCAGCGAGCGGGCATCCTTCGGCTGGAACTTCTCCTGCATCAGGGAGGACCACAGCAGGCGCGCGGCGCGCAGCTTGGCGATCTCCATGAAGAAATTCATGCCGATGGAGAAGAAGAAGGACAGGCGCGGCGCGAATTTGTCGACCGGCAACCCCTTCGACATCGCCGCCCGCACATATTCAAGCCCGTCGGCGATGGTGAAGGCCAGTTCCTGCACCGCCGTCGCCCCCGCCTCCTGCATGTGATAGCCGGAGATCGAGATCGAATTGAACTTCGGCATATGTTGGGAGGTGTACTCGATGATGTCGGCGATGATCCGCATCGAGGGTTCGGGCGGGTAGATGTAGGTGTTGCGGACCATGAACTCCTTGAGGATGTCGTTCTGGATGGTCCCGCTCAGCTTGTCCTGGGAAACGCCCTGCTCCTCCGCCGCGACGATGTAGCCGGCGAGGATCGGCAGCACGGCGCCGTTCATGGTCATCGACACCGACATCTTGTCGAGCGGGATGTCCTGGAACAGGACCTTCATGTCCTCGACGCTGTCGATGGCGACGCCGGCCTTGCCGACATCGCCGACGACGCGCGGATGATCGCTGTCATAGCCGCGGTGGGTGGCGAGGTCGAAGGCCACCGACAGCCCCATCTGGCCGGCCTTGAGGTTGGCCTTGTAGAAGGCGTTCGATTCCTCGGCGGTGGAGAAACCGGCATATTGGCGGATGGTCCAGGGCTTCACCGCATACATCGTGGCGCGCGGGCCGCGGGTGAAGGGCGGGAAGCCGGGCAGCGTGTCCAGCTCCATCCCTTCCAGGTCGGCGGCGGTGTAGAGCGCCTTGACGTCCAGCCCCTCCGGGGTCTTCCAGACCAGCTTGGAAATATCTCCGTCGGCGCCGAGATCCTTGGCGGCCAGCTTGTCCCAATCGGCAAGGGTCTTCTGCGGGAACTCGGTCATCGACGCCTCCTGGGGCTTCTTAATCGCGCTGGTGAAACTGGCGGTGCGCTTCCTCCCGATGCGCCCCCTTCCGGCGCTCGAAGGGCCGGAAGGGGGGCAGGGGTACGCTTCCTCTCGTTTACGTTTCTTATTGTTATACGGTTACGCGAATTCCACGATCTTCTGATCGACCGCCAGGCTGCTGCCCGGGGCTGCGTGGATTTTCGCGACCGTCCCGTCCTGCGATGCTCGCAGAATGTTCTCCATCTTCATCGCCTCGACCACGGCCAGCACCTCGCCGGCCTTGACCTCCTGGCCCTCCGCCACCGCCAGCGACACCAGGAGGCCCGGCATCGGCGACAGCAGGAACTTCGACATGTCCGGCGGCGCCTTCACCGGCATCAACGCGTCCAGCGCCGCCGCCTTCGGCGTCAGCACCTTGACGACGGCCTGGGCGCCGCCGTGGTGCAGACGATAGCCGATGCCGACGCGGTCGATCTGGACGCAAACCGCCTGGCCGTTCACCGTGCCGTGGAACAGCGGCTCGCCGATCCGCCAGTCGCTCAGCACCGTATGGTGCCTGCCGCCGATGTCGACGGTATAGCCGATGCGCCGCGCGCCGGCATCCGCCGGGCGAAGATGCACCCCATGCTGGGCGCCGTCCAGCACCACCACCCAGTCGTCGCGCACCGCCGCCTTGCTGCCGGGCAGCTTGCCGGAGATCTGGATGTCGCGGTCGTTCAGGCTGCGGTGGATCACCGCCGCCACCGCGATCAGCACGGCCGGATCCTCCGGCGGCAGATCGGAAGCGTGGAAGCCGTTGGGATATTCCTCGGCGATGAAGTTGGTGGTCAGCCGTCCGTCGACGAAACGCTGGTTCGCCATCAGCGAGGCCAGGAACGGGATGTTGTGGCTGACACCGCGGATGTAATACTGGTCCAGCGCCTCGCGCATCCCGGCGATCGCCGCGTCGCGCGTCTGCCCCCAGGTGCAGAGCTTGGCGATCATCGGATCGTAATACATCGAGATCTCGCCGCCCTCATACACGCCGGTGTCGACGCGAACCTGCTGGTCGGCGGCCGGCGGCCGATAATGGGTCAGGCGGCCGGTGGAGGGCAGGAAGTTGCGGAAGGGGTCCTCGGCATAGACGCGCGCCTCGACGGCCCAGCCGTTCAGCTTCACGTCCTCCTGGCGGATCGTCAGCTTCTCGCCATAGGCGACGCGGATCATCAGCTCGACGAGGTCGAGGCCGGTGATCAGCTCGGTGACCGGATGTTCGACCTGAAGACGGGTGTTCATCTCCAGGAAGTAGAAGTTGCGCTCGGCATCGACGATGAACTCGACCGTGCCGGCCGACTTGTACTGCACCGCGTTGGCCAGCGCCACCGCCTGCTCGCCCATCGCCTTGCGGGTGGCGGCGTCGAGGAAGGGGGACGGCGCCTCCTCGATCACCTTCTGGTGGCGGCGCTGGATCGAGCATTCGCGCTCGTGCAGGTACAGGCAGGTGCCCTGCCCGTCGGCCAGCAGCTGGATTTCGATGTGGCGCGGCTGCTGGATGTATTTCTCGACGAAGACGCGGTCGTCGGCGAAGCTGGAGCGCGCCTCGTTGGTCGCCGAGCGGAAGCCCTCGCGCGCCTCCTCATCGTTCCAGGCGACACGCATGCCCTTGCCGCCCCCACCGGCCGAGGCCTTGATCATCACCGGATAGCCGATGTCGCGGGCGATCATCACCGCCTCGTCGTCATTGGCGATGACGCCGAGATAGCCGGGGACGGTGGAGACGCCGGCCGCCTTGGCCAGCTTCTTGGACTCGATCTTGTCGCCCATCGCCTGGATGGCATGGGCATCGGGACCGATGAAGGCGATGCCGGCGGCGGCCAGCGCCTCCTGGAACTCGCGCTTTTCCGACAGGAAGCCATAGCCGGGATGGACGGCCTGGGCGCCGGTCTTCTTGCAGGCCTCGACGATGCGGTCGATCAGCAGATAGCTCTGGGCCGACGGGGCGGCGCCGATATGGACGGCCTCGTCGGCCATCTCGACATGGAGCGCGTTCCTGTCGGCGTCGGAATAGACCGCGACGGTCTTGATGCCCATGCGGCGTGCCGTGCGGATGACGCGGCAGGCGATCTCGCCACGGTTGGCGATGAGGATCTTCTCGAACATGCTGCCGGCCCTCACAGCGGAATGTTGTCGTGCTTGCGCCAGGGGTTCTGGAGCTGCTTGTTCTTCAGCATGGACAGCGCCTTCGTGATGCGGCGGCGGGTTCCGTGCGGCATGATGACGTCGTCGATGTAACCGCGCGACGCGGCGACGAAGGGATTGGCGAATTTCTGCTTGTACTCGTCCGTACGCGCCTCGATCTTCTCGGCGTCGCCGATGTCGCCGCGGAAGATGATCTCCACCGCACCCTTGGCGCCCATCACCGCGATTTCGGCCGACGGCCAGGCATAATTGACGTCGCCGCGCAGATGCTTGGACGACATCACGTCGTACGCGCCGCCGTACGCCTTGCGGGTGATAACGGTCACCTTCGGCACCGTCGCCTCGGCGTACGCGTACAGCAGCTTGGCGCCATGCTTGATGATGCCGCCATATTCCTGGCTGGTGCCAGGCATGAAGCCGGGGACGTCGACCAGGGTCAGGATCGGGATTTCGAAGGCGTCGCAGAAGCGGACGAAGCGCGCCGCCTTCTTGGAGCTGTCGATGTCAAGGCAGCCGGCGAGCACCATCGGCTGGTTGGCGACGATGCCGACCGTCGAGCCGTTCATGCGGGCGAAGCCGATGAGGATGTTCTTGGCGTATTCCGGCTGAAGCTCGAAGAAGTCGCCCTCGTCGACGATCTTGAGGATCAGCTCCTTCATGTCGTAGGGCTTGTTCGGATTCTCCGGCACCAACGTGTCGAGCGAGAAATCCTCGCGGTCGAGCGGGTCGGCGCAGGGGCGGACCGGCGCCTTCTCCCGGTTCGACGACGGCAGGAAATCGATGAAGCGGCGCAGTTGCAGCAACGCTTCCACGTCATTCTCGAAAGCCAGATCGGCCACGCCCGACTTGGTGGAGTGGGTGACGGCGCCGCCCAGCTCCTCCGCGGTCACCACCTCGTGGGTCACCGTCTTCACCACGTCGGGGCCGGTGACGAACATGTAGGAGCTGTCCTTCACCATGAAGATGAAGTCGGTCATCGCCGGGGAATAGACCGCGCCGCCGGCGCACGGCCCCATGATGAGGGAAATCTGCGGGATGACGCCCGACGCGTCGACATTGCGCTGGAACACCTCGGCATAGCCGCCGAGCGACGCCACGCCTTCCTGGATGCGGGCGCCGCCGCTGTCATTCAGCCCGATGACCGGGGCGCCGACCTTCAGCGCCTGGTCCATGATCTTGCAGATCTTCTCGGCATGCGCCTCCGACAGCGCGCCGCCGAAGACGGTGAAATCCTGGCTGAAGACGAAGACGAGGCGGCCATTGACGGTGCCGTGGCCGGTGACCACGCCGTCGCCCGGAATTTTCTGGCTTTCCATGCCGAAGTCGATGCAGCGGTGTTCGACGAACATGTCGAACTCCTCGAAGGATCCCTCGTCGAGGAACAGCTCGATCCGCTCGCGCGCGGTCAGCTTGCCTTTGGCGTGCTGGCCGGCGATGCGCTTCTCACCGCCGCCCAGCCGCGCCGCGGCGCGCTTGGACTCCAACTTGGCCAGAATGTCTTGCATCGGGCGTTCCCATTATTTGGCGTCGCGCCGCCTCTCCCCGCTCCGGTGTCGAGCGACGCGATCATTCACCGGAACGCCGCGAATTATTCACAAACTTCGCAGCGCTTCAAACGACCTCTTCGCAAAAAGGTGCGAAGTTGCGAAGCCCTTTGCAAATGCGGCTTTGCGCTTGCTAAGATTGCGAAGAACGGCCGGTTTCCAAGGCCGAGGGGCGGGCGGGATTTTATACGCATGCAAAAGAAACTCTTCCTTGGCTACAAGCTGCGCCGCCTGCGCGAACAGCGCGGCCTGACCCAGGCGTCGCTGGCCAAGACGCTGGAGCTTTCCCCCAGCTATCTCAACCAGTTGGAGAACAACCAGCGCCCGCTGACTCTGCCGGTGCTGATGCGGATCGCCGCCACCTTCGAGCTGGAGCTGTCCGCCTTCCTGGAGGATGAGGACAGCCGGCTGGTCTCCGACCTGCGCGAGGCCCTGGCCGACCCGCTGTTCGCCGGCGCGCCGCTGACCTCCGGCGAGTTGCGCAGCGTGGTGGGGGCGAGCCCGGAACTGGCGCGCCGGGTGCTCAGCCTGCATCAGGCCTATCAGAAGCTGCATGAGCGGGTGCAGTCGCTGGCCGACAGCCTATCCAACCGTGAACCCAGCAATCAGGAGGGCGACAGTTTCGCCGGGCCGCAATTCCCCTACGAGGAGGTGCGGGACTATTTCCATTACTGCAACAATTACATCGGCCCGCTGGACGAGGCGGCGGAACGGCTGTGGGATGCCGAACAGATCCATTCCGGATCGCTGCTGAACGAGCTGGCCGCCTATTTGAAGCGCCGCCACGACGTGCGGGTGAAGATCGTCGCCGACGAGGCGGGCGACACCGCCATGCGCAGCTATGACGCCACGACCGGTACGCTGCGGCTGTCGGCCCTGCTGACCAGCGCCAGCCGGGCCTTCCACATGGGCAACCAGATCGCCCTGCTGGAATTCGGCGACCTGATCGACGATTTGGTCGATCAGGCCAAATTCTCCAGCGAGGATGCGCGGTCGATCTGCCGGGTCGGGCTGGCCAACTATTTCGCCGGGGCGCTGATGCTGCCCTACCGTGCCTTCGCCGCCCAGGCCCGCGTTCTGCGCCACGACATCGAACAGCTGCAAAGCCGCTTCTCCGCCAGCTTCGAGCAGGTCTGCCACCGTCTCTCCACCCTGCAACGGCCGGGGGCGCGCGGCCTGCCCTTTTATTTCGTGCGGGTCGACATGGCCGGCAACATCACCAAGCGCCATTCGGCCACCCGCTTCCATTTCGCGCGCTTCGGCGGCGCCTGTCCGCTGTGGAACGTGCATGAGGCCTTCGCCCAGCCCGGAAAGATCCTGGTGCAGTTCGCCCAGATGCCCGACCGCACCGCCTATATCAGCATCGCCCGCACGGTGACCAAGCGTGGCGGCGCCTATTTGAAGCCGTCCCGGCAATTCGCCGTCGGACTGGGCTGCGAGGCGAGCCATGCGCCGGAACTGGTCTATGCCGCCGGCATCGACATCGCCGACATGAAGGCCGCCGTTCCGATCGGCGTCAATTGCCGCCTGTGCGAACGCACCGATTGTCAGCAGCGCGCCTTTCCCCCGATCGGCAGCGAATTGCGGGTGGACGAACACCACCGCAGCTTCGTCCCCTACCTGTTCAACCCGCCGGACGCGCAGCCGCGCTGACGAGAACAGCTTGCGGAGCGTCCTGTTGGCCCACCTCTTGCTGATAAACGGGGGAAGACTGGCGGAAGCGGTGCTTTCGGGCATTCCCGGCGTCGGTCTTTGCAAGCTGCTTCGCATTTTGCCAATGGCGGGCCATGGACAGTGACAATCTGCATCGCGCTCCCAGCCAGCAGGGGACGGATTTCGCCCCGGAGGCGTTGGCCCGCATGCTGTCGGTATCGACCGCGGCGCTGGCCCAGGGACGGGGCGTCGCACTGGAGGTGAGCGTGCTGACCGGAACACCGCCACGTCTGGTCGGCGACGCGGAGACCGCCGGCGCCCTGTGCAACACGTTGGTGGCCAGCGCCATCGCCAGCGCCGGGCCGGGCCGGCTGGCGGTCCGTCTGTCCGCCCTGCCGGCGGGGGAGGAGCGGGTCACCCTGCGCACCGAATTGAGCGGCCATTTCGATATCCGGGGCGAGGGCGGCTTCGGATGGGAACTCGCCCGCCGCCTGCTGACGGCGCTCGGCGCCCAGATCACGATGGAGTTCGCGATGGACGGGCGGCCACGGGCGGTGCTGGACATTCCGGCCGCGCTGCCCTCCCGCGCAACCGATACCGAACGGCTGACGAGCTGGGCACGCTCGCGCGGCGGACGGCTGCTGGTGGTCGACGACAGCGCCACCAACCGCATGGTGGTGGCCGGGCTGCTCGCCAAGGCCGGCTTCTCGGTCGAGACAGCCACCGGCGGAGCGGAGGCGGTGGAGGCCATCGCCCAGGCGCCGGTGCCGCCCGAAGCGGTGCTGATGGATGTCGCCATGCCCGACATGGACGGGGTGATGGCCACCACCACCATACGCCGGCTGGGCGACGAGCGGGCCCGCATCCCGATCATCGCCGTCACCGCCAACGCCCAGCCGGAAGATCGCCTCCGCTGCCTGGCCGCCGGGATGAACGATTATCTGACCAAGCCGGTCCGCCGTGCCGACCTGCTGGGCGCCCTGGAACGCTGGCTGGCGCCGCAGCCGGCCTGAGCCGGCCTGAACCAGCCGGCCCGGATGGGGCCGGCGGGCGCCTCGGGCGGAGTACGGCCACCCTTCCACGCTATCCCGCTGTCACCATGAAATGCGAGACGCCGCGAGCCATTGGCCGGTGATCGGGTTCATGCGGCAAATCGAGTCCGATTTTACCCAATCCAATCCACGCACGGCATCGACCGCCCCCGTACACCGGAATGCCCGCGAGGAGCGGGGGTGTAAGTGCAGGAATGCGACGAATAAGCACAATAATTCGAAGCGGAACAAATTATTCGGCGATCTGTAGGCAAACTGCAACAGGTTTCCGGCAACCCATACAAGCCGATGAACCGAACTTTTGCGCAGATGGCGTCGTCTCCACCGAACTGCGGCGGAGGCTCCGCCGCTACGCTCGAAATACGGTGGAAGCATCGATTTTCTATAATCTATAATAGAGGGATCACATGCGCCATATCCAACTTGGATCCGTATCGCTGCTCGCCATCGCCGTGGCCGGCCTCTCCATGCCCGCCTTCGGACAGACCATCGCCAACTCCAACGCCTCCGCGCTGCTGTCGCCCTTCAGTTCCTTGTCGAGCGCCACACTTCAACAGAATCTTTCGGCGACGGTGGCGGTCAACAACGCCGCCACCGACGCCCAGCGGCTTCAGGCTTACAACGACGCCCTCAATCTCGGGCCGTCCCTTTCGCCGTCCTTCGTCCAATATATCACCGGCACGCAACAATTGAGCGACGGGCTGGGTCCGCGCGCCGGCAAGCTGCTGTCAAGCCTGACCCAGTCGAACACCAAGGTCTCTCCGGCCATCACTCCGGCCGACAAGACGCTGTTCGACACCATCAACCAGGCATGGACGCTGGCACAGGCGGATTCCGAATATAACAAGAACTACTTTGGAAATCAGAACATTCTCAAGAACGCCTACGGCTACAGCCGGTCGGTCAACGGTTATCCGACCAGCACTTCCGGCGATCCGCGGCCTTATTTGGTTTCCCCACAGATCAGGCTCTATACGGGATCGGATTTTCCGAATGCGCCCTACGGTTTGCCGGGCAGCGCCTACAACGGCGTGAATTCCGGGTCGTTCCCCAGCGGCCACGCGACCGGCGGCTACACCTTCTCGCTGGTCAACGCCCTGATGGTTCCGGAGCGCTTCCAGGAATCCCTGACCCGCGGTTCCGAATACGGCTATTCCCGCATCGTCATGGGCGTCCATTACGCCCTCGATGTGATCGCCGGCCGCATCCTGGCCACCTATGACCTGGCCCAGATGCTGAACAACAATCCCAGCTATGTCGGCGCCACGGTCGGCGGCGTCGTCATTCCGGCCGATTACAAGGCCCAGTTCGACCAGGCAACGGCGAATTACCGCAACTCCCTGCAAAGCGCCTGCGGCGCCGGGTCGTTGGCTTTCGGCGCCTTGTCCTCCTGCGTCAACGGTGAAGCCGGTGATCGCTTCAGCAACAAGGCGCAGAACAAGGCGGACTGGACCTATCGCCTGACCTACGGCCTGTCGCCGGTCGGACCGACCACCCTCGCCCCGGTGGTTCCGCAAGGGGCGGAGGTTCTGCTCTCCACCCGCTTTCCATATCTGACGGCGGATCAGCGCCGCGAGGTGCTGGCCACCACGGAACTGCCATCGGGCTATCCGCTTGACGACGGCTCCGGCTGGGCCCGCCTCGACCTCTACGCGGCGGCCGACGGCTACGCCGCGCTGAACAGCGACGTCACCGTCACCATGGATGCCGCCAAGGGCGGCTTCAACGCGGCCGATTCCTGGAACAACGACATCACCGGCACCGGCCGGCTGATCAAGAACGGCACCGGTACGCTGACACTCTCCGGCCGCAACAGCTTCGGCGGCATCCAGGTGAGCGGCGGCACGCTGGCCCTGACCGGCACCGAGAGCTTCAGCGGCGCCAGCCGCGTGGAGGATGCCGGCACGCTGGCCATGGCCATCGACGGCACCACGCCGGGCGCGGGGGCCGGCCATTACGCCCAGATCACCGGCACCGGCAGCGCGACCTTCCTCGCCGGCGGCCTGCTGCGCCCGATCATGGGAACGGAGCTGGCGAACAGCTCGGGCTACCGCAACCCGGCGATCGGCAGCAGCTACGTCATCGTCACCACGGCGGCGGCCAACGGGGTTTCCGGCCGCTTCGCCGGCCTCGCCCCGAGCGCCGCGACCACCGCCATGCTGCTGCCCAACACCAGCTTCGGCGTCGCCTATTACCCGAACGCCATCATTCTCTATGTCGCCCCCACGTCCTACGCCGACGCCAAGGCCACGGGCACCCCGCTCACCGCCAACCAGCAAGCCGCGGCAAGCGCCCTCGACCGCGTCCGCGGGGCGACCGGCAACGGCGTCTCCGCCGACAGCGCAACCAGCATCCTGCTCGCCGGCTTCGGCACCGCGGGCACCGGCGACGCCCTGCGGACGGGGCTGACCACGCTCTCCGGCGCCGGCACTCTCGGCGCCGCTTCAAGCAGCCTGACCGTCGCCCGTGGCATGGGCCAGTCGCTCGGCGCCCGCATGACCCAGCTCCATGATGGCCGCGGCGGCATCGCGGAGGCGGCGTCGCGGGATCTGTTCAGCCTCAATGTCGGCAGCGACGGCGGCGGCATCGAGGTCTCCAAGGCGGCGGCATCCGGCAATGGCGGAGCGCGCGGCATCAGCCCCTGGGTACGCGGCCTCGGCGTCTTCTCGCGCAACTCCGGCGATGGCAACGCGCCGGGCAACCGCGCCACCATCGGCGGCGGCGTCGCCGGCGTCGACCTGGCGGTATCGGACGAGGTCGTCGTCGGCGCCGGCTTCGGCTACGCCCGCAGCCGCACCAGGGGCAGCGACGGTTCCGGCCGGACCGATGGCGACAACTACCAGCTCGCCGCCTACGGCACCTGGACTCCGGGCGCGTTCTTCGTCGACGGCAGCCTCGGCTACACCCTCAGCCGCTACGACACCCGCCGCGACATCGCCGTCGGCGGACTGGCGGCGACCGCCAGCGGCGATACCCATGGCGGTACTTTCGGCGCCGCCATGCGCGCCGGAAAGCGCTTCACGGCCGGCGGCCTCGCCGTGGAACCGGATGTCGGGCTCTCCTATCACCATGTGAGGGTCGACGGTTTCACCGAACGCGGCGCCGGCGCCTTCAATCTGACGGTGGGCGACACCAGGGTGAACAGCCTGCGGAGCTCGCTGGGCGGTCGGGTGGTCGGTCAGGTCAGGACCGAGAACGGACTGGCGCTGGAGCCGGAGGCTCGTGTCCATTGGGAACACGAGTTCGCCGACCGCAACGCCGAAACCACCATGGCGGTGGTCGGACAGCCCTTCACCATCGCCGGCAGCCATGTCGGCCGCGACGCCGCCGTTCTCGGCGTCGGCCTCGCCGGTGTGCTCGGCGACGATCTCCGCCTGTTCACCAATTACGACGCCACCCTTCGCCGCCACCAGACCGACCATGCGGTCACGGTCGGCCTGAAGGCCAGCTGGTAAGCACCCCGCCCCGCCGGCCGCGGTTTCCGCTCCGGCCGGCGGGGCATCCGAAAAGAGACCGCATGATGGGACCGGACGCTCAGAAGGACGCGTCCGGCTCCGTCAGGAACGCCTCCTCCTCCGGCGTGCCGGGGCGGCCGAGGATGGCGTTGCGGTGGGGAAAGCGGCCGAAGCGTTCGATGATCTCGCGGTGGCGCAGGGCATAAAGCACCGTGGTCTCGTCGCCAACCCGCTCGGTGAACAGCGCGACGGAGCGGTCCTGACTCGCCAGATCCTCATGATGCTCATAGGGCAGGTAGAGGAAGATCCGCTCGTCGGTGGTGCATTCCAGGTCGAAGCCATTGGCGACGGCATGGTCGCTCACGCACCTCGCCTTGTCGTCGGTGGCGAAGGCGCGCGGATCGTCACGGAAGATGTTGCGCGGCACCTGATCGAGCAGGACGCACAGCGCGATGCAGCCGTCGACATCGTCGATCCAATGATCGTAATCACCGCGGGCCGCCGCCGCGTGATGCGGGCCCAGCGTGTCGGCGACCGCCCGGTCGAAGCTGGCCGATTTGCGGAACCAATAGGGTTTCATCGCCTCGTCGAACCAGAAATCGACGATCTCGTCGATCAGACTGTCCACCATCCGTCTTCTCCGTCCCCTGCCAGCCGCCCGGACGACATATTTTCCCCAAACAAAACAGGGCGCCCGAAGGGGCGCCCTGTCCAGTCCGAATCGCCTCACCGAACCGTCGGGCTCAGTGCAGCGTGCTCCACAGCTTGCGCTTGGTGGCGTACATCAGGCCGGCCAGCACCAGCAGGAACAGGATGACCTTGACGCCCATCTGCTTGCGGGCGTCCAGATGCGGTTCCGCGACGAAGGTCAGGAAGGTCGCCACATCGTGCGCCTGCTGCTCCACCGTCGCCTTGGTGCCGTCGGCGAAGGTGACGCCGTCGGGTTGCAGGATGTTCGGCATGCCGACCTGATGGCCGGGGAACACCTTGTTGTAGTTCATGCCGTCCATCAGCTTGACGTCGGCCGGCGGCTCCTCGAACCCGGTGAGGAAGGCGTAGATGTAATCCTCGCCGCCGACGCGGGCCTTCGCCATCAACGACAGGTCGGGCGGCAGGGCGCCGTTGTTCGACGCGCGGGCCGCCTGATCGTTGGCGAACGGCGACGGGAAGCGGTCGGCCGGAAGGCCCGGACGCTTGAACATCTCGCCGGCGTCGTTCGGACCGGCCGTCATCTCGTAACCGGCGGCGATGCCCTTCAGCTCGTCTTCCTTGAAGCCGATGCCGGCCAGCGTGCGGATCGGCACCAGACGCATGGAATGGCAGGCCGAGCAGACTTCCTTGTAGATCTGGAAGCCGCGCTGCGCCGCCGCCTTGTCGATGGTGCCGAAGATGCCGGAATGCGGCCAGTTCTGCTTGGGGATATGCACGCCTTCGGAGGCCTGCGCGGCCCCGGCGATGCCGAGAGCCAGCGCCGCCGAGAGGATTGCGGTCTTCAACGCGCGCATCAGGCCTTCTCCATCGGCTTGGCATGGGCGCCGGCGGCGATGCCGCCCCCGCCCTTCAGAACGGACTCGGAGATGCTGTTGGGAAGCGGCAACGGACGCTCCAGCTTGCCCAGCAGCGGCAGCAGGATCAGGAAATGGAAGAAGTAGTAGAAGGTGCCGACGCGCGCGATCAGCAGCCAGGACCCCTCGGCCGGCTGGGAACCGGCATAGCCCAGGATCAGGGCGTCGATCGCCAGGATCCAGAAGAACTGGCGGTAGACCGGACGGAACTTGCAGCTGCGGACCTTGGAGCGGTCGAGCCAGGGCAGGAAGGCCAGCAGCGCGATCGAGCCGAACATCGCCAGCACGCCACCCAGCTTGTCCGGGATCGCGCGCAGCATGGCGTAGAAGGGCAGGAAGTACCATTCCGGCACGATGTGCGCCGGGGTCACCAGCGGGTTGGCCGGGATGTAGTTGTCCGGATGACCCATGTAGTTCGGCATGAAGAACACGAACGCCGCGTAGATGATCAGGAAGATCACCACGGCGAAGCCGTCCTTGACCGTGACGTAGGGGTTGAACGGAACGGTGTCCTGCGGGCCCTTGGCGTCGATGCCCAGCGGATTGTTCGACCCGCAGACATGCAGCGCCGCCGTGTGCAGGACCACCAGCCCCAGCAGGACGAAGGGCAGCAGGAAATGCAGGGCGAAGAAACGGTTCAGCGTCGGGTTGTCGACCGAGAAGCCGCCCCACAGCAGGGTGACGATGGGGTCGCCGACGATCGGGAAGGCCGAGAACAGGTTGGTGATGACGGTGGCGCCCCAGAAGCTCATCTGGCCCCAGGGCAGCACATAGCCCATGAAGGCGGTGCCCATCATGACGAGGAAGATGATGACGCCGAGGATCCACAGGATCTCGCGCGGGGCCTTGTAGGAGCCGTAATAGAGCGCGCGGAACATGTGGATGTAGACGGCGATGAAGAACATCGACGCGCCGTTGGCGTGCACGTAGCGGATCAGCCAGCCGTAATTCACGTCGCGCATGATGCGCTCGACCGAATCGAAGGCCAGCGAGGTGTGCGACGAATATTGCATCGCCAGGAACAGGCCGGTGGCGATCATGATCACCAGCATGATGCCGGCGATCGCGCCGAACGCCCACAGATAGTTGACGTTCCGCGGCATCGGATAGTGATTGTACTCGTGATCCAGCATCGTGAAGATCGGCAGGCGGCTGTCGATCCAGTTCACGACCGGATTCTTGAATTTGGTGGCTTGAACCTGAGCCATCTCGGGGTCTCCAGAACCGTTGGGCCGCTTAACCGAGCCGGATCTTCGCATCGCCGGTGAAGGCATACGTCGGCAGGACCAGGTTGGCGGGGGCCGGGCCCTTGCGGATGCGCCCAGCGGTGTCGTAGTGCGAGCCGTGGCAGGGGCAGAACCACCCGCCATAGTCGCCGCGCGGATCGGTGACCTTCTGCCCAAGCGGCACGCAGCCCAGATGCGTGCAGATGCCGATCACGATCAGCCATTCCGGCTTCTTGACGCGGGCATCGTCGGCGACCGGATCGCGCAGGTCGCCCAGATTGACCGTCTTGGCGGATTCGATCTCCTCGGCGGTGCGGTGGCGGACAAAGACAGGCTTTCCGCGCCAGGTGACCGTGATGGCCTGGCCGACGGCCACGGGGGCCAGATCGACGTCGATGGAGGCGAGCGCCAGGGTGTCGGCCGCCGGGTTCAGGCTGTCGATGAAGGGCCATGCCGCCGAGGCCGCCCCGACAACGCCGACCGCACCGGTGGCAAGATACAGAAAATCGCGGCGGGAACCCCCCTCGCCGCCGGAGGCCGCGTGGCCACCCGTCCCGGGCGGATGCGTGGTCTGAGCCATAAGCCTGTTTCTCCTCAAGGCATGCCCGACGCCCTTTGCCCGCGCCGGACGACCGATGGACCATAATCAATGCATGACACGGCGAACCTGCCCGCCGGAAGGAAAACCCTCAGGCACGCCGCATCCGTCCGGAGAGGGTATCTCCAGCGTCAGGCCTGCGGTATACCGTCGCGTCGACATCTTGAACAGTCCTTGGCCGGGGGACAATTTGTCGCGTGTGCCGGGGCTGACTATTTGTATGCAAAACAAACACTTTGAGGCAAGTCCCGCTTTGCGTCTCGTCCTGTTCGAACCCGATATTCCGCAGAACACCGGCACCCTGATGCGACTCGCGGCGGGGTTGGGCGTCGCTCTCGACCTGATCGAACCTTGCGGGTTCCTGCTCGACGACCGCCGACTCCGGCGCGCGGGCATGGATTATATCGACCATCTCGACTGGACCCGCCACAGCTCCTGGGCCGCTTACTGCGCAACGCCGCGCGACGGGCGGCTGGTGCTGCTCACCACGCGGGCGGCGATCCCCTACACCGACTTCCGCTTCGCCCCCGGCGACCGCATCCTGGTCGGGCGGGAGAGCGCCGGGGTGCCGGACGAGGTGCATGACGCCGCCGACGCCCGGCTGCTCATCCCGATGATGCCGCCCGCCCGCTCCTTGAACGTTGCGGTCAGCGCGGCGATGGTGTTGGGTGAGGCCCTGCGGCAGACCGCCGCGTTCAACCATCGGCAAACCGCCGCAGCCACCGCTCCCGCACAGCCGGATACGCCATGACCGTCGAAGCCAGTGTGATCGAAGACCGCAAGGCCCGCGCCGCCGCCTGGTTCAAGGAGCTGCGCGACCGCATCTGCACCGCCTTCGAGGCGCTGGAGGAGGAGCTGACCGGCACCCATGCCGACCTCCCCCCCGGCCGGTTCGAGCGCAAGAGCTGGACCCGCCCCGACCATGAGGGCGGCGAAGGCGGCGGCGGCACCATGTCGGTCATGAAGGGCCGGGTGTTCGAGAAGGTCGGGGTCAACATCTCGACCGTCCACGGCACCTTCAGCCCGGAATTCCGCGCCACCATCCCCGGTGCGGCGGAAACCGGCGAATTCTGGGCGTCGGGCATCAGTCTGGTGGCGCATATGCGCTCGCCGCTGGTTCCGGCGACCCACATGAACACGCGCCACATCGTGACGACCAAGGGCTGGTTCGGCGGCGGCGCCGACCTGACGCCGATGGTCGCGGACGACCGCGACACGGCCGACTTCCATGCCGGCCTGCGCGCCGCCTGCGACCGCCATGACCCGGACTATTACCCGCGCTACAAGGAGTGGTGCGACCGCTATTTCCACCTGCCCCACCGGGGCGAGGCGCGCGGCGTCGGCGGCATCTTCTACGACCAGCTCGCTTCGGGGGATTGGGAGGCCGATTTCGCCTTCACCCGCGATGTCGGCGCCAGCTTCCTCGACAGCTATGTCACCCTGGTCCGCCGCCACATGAACCGGCCCTGGACCGCCGAACAGCGCGAGCACCAACTGATTCGTCGCGGCCGCTATGTCGAGTTCAACCTGCTCTATGACCGCGGCACCACCTTCGGCCTGAAGACCGGCGGCAACACCGAAGCCATTCTGATGAGCCTGCCGCCCGAGGTGAAATGGCCCTGATTTGATTGGGCAGACCTAACGGCGCCGGCCCATCTGGAGCCAGGGCGCCCAGGCCTGCTGGACCAGCTCGCCCCAGAGCCGCATCGGCGCCATCCACATCTCGACCAGCCCGGTGGCGGATGCCATCGGGTTGGCGTTCGGCTTTCCGAGCCCCGCGAAACCGGGGCCGGCGAGCAGCAGCGGGTTCATTAAGGTGGGGGCGAGCAGATTCGCGACGGCGCCGAAGGACGGGGTGGCGCGAAGCTGGATCGCGATCACCTCCGCCCCATCTTCCCCCGCCTCACGGTGGCGGATCTGGATTTCCAGGTTCGGCAGATGGGCGGTCAGCGTCGTCTCGTCCGGCTTGCGGTCCATGCTCGCGCGCTCCCTTCAGGATCTGGCGGCGCCAGGATAGGGCTTTCGCAACCGCGAAGAAACCCTCTCCGAAGGAAAACGTCGAGACGATCCCGGTGAAAGCCGCTTCAAACCGCTTCCGCCGTCTCCGCCACCGGCAGCAGCCGGCGCATCACCAGGCACACCAGATCGCCGGCGACGGCGCCATCGGTGCCGGCATGGGCCTGGACCGTGCGCAGGACCAGTTCGGTGCGGTCGCGGGCCGACAGGGCACGGCCATGGGCCAGGGCGGCGGCGAGCCGCGCCTCGCCAAAGGGTTCGTGCTGACCGTCGATGGAGCGCAGCACGCCGTCGGTGCACAGGAACAGCGCCTCGTCCTGGGCCAGCACCGTCGTCGCCTCGGCATAGGGGGCGCCACGGCGCACGCCCAGGGCCGGACCGCCGGCATCGGACAGGAACTCCACCGCGCCATCCACGGCGATGCGGCAGGCGCCGCGATGGCCGGCGGCGGCATGGACCAGCGCCCCGGTGACCCGGTCATAGACCGCGACGAAGGCGGAGGCGAAGCCGTTGAACGGGCTCTCGCCACATAGCCGCTCGTTGGCCTGGGTCAGGATCGCCGCCGGACCGATGCCGGAACGGGCGGACTCTCGGATGGCGCCACGCACCATCAGCATCAGGAAGGCCGCCGGCACGCCGCCGCCGGACACGCCGGCGACCACCAGCAGGCTGTGGCGCTCGTCCAGCTCGACCACGTCATAGAAGTCGCCGCTGACCGCATGGCCCGGCACCAGCGTGCCGTAGAACTGGCTGTCGCGCCCCACCGGAAGCTGGCGGGGCAGCAGGTTGGACTGCACGTCGCGGGCGGCGCGCTGCTCCTCCTCGATCAGTTGCTCGGCGGCGGCCAGCTTCTCGCTCTTGGTCTCCAGCTCCGCCCCGCGCATGACCAGCTGGGCGTCGAGGGTCTCCTCACGCGCCGTCGCCTCCATCGCCATCCGGCGGAAAACGCGGGAGAGCCGGCCGAACTCGTCGTCGCGGTCGGCCGCCTCGTTCAGGGAGAGCGGATTGAAGCGACCGGCCTCCACCGCCTTGACCGCCTCGCTCAGCCGTTCCACCGGCGCCATCTGGTCGCGGGCGAAGCGCAGGCAGGCATAGACGCCGAGCGCCAGCACGAAGATGCCGACCAGCCCGCCGATCTTCAGCTGGCGGCCCAGCATCGCCCCCGGCTCGGTATAGGGCACCCGCACCACCGCGACCGCCGGAACGCCGGCGGCGGGACCGGTTGCCACGGCGGGGCCGGCATATTTGATCGGCGCCAGCGCGATCATGCCGGACCCCGACACGCGCAGCGTCACCTCGCCGCCGGGCGCGGCCGCCTTGGCCGCGGCGGTATCCGCCTCGGACAATGGGTTGCCGGCGCCATCGGCCATTACCGCGCCGCGGGCCAGCACCCGCCCATCACGGTCGAGCAGCCAGGCCGCCTCCACCGCGCGGGTGGCGAGCAGCCCGTCGATCAGGCCATCGGTCCCCGACCTGCGCAGGATGTCGCCCAGCCGCCGCACCTCGGCGCCGACCTGGACGATGCGCGGCTTGTCGACACCGGCCACACCGGCGAATTTCATCAGCTTGCCGTTCTCCACCGCCGGCTCCGAGACCTGCGAGGAGGGTGAGCGGTTCAGCAGGCCGGTATAGGCGCCATGACGCGGCCCAGCCTTGGCATCCTGGCCGAACAGCGGGTCGGGACCGGGTAGATTGTGCAGATAGGCGCGGCCACGATTGTCGGTGACCCACATCTCGTCCGGGCCGCCGGCCTCGGCGATCTGCTTCAGCCGGTCGTTGATCGCCCGCGGCGCCAGCTTCGCCGTTTCCGCCAGCGCCACCAGATGGGCGGTCAGCGTCGCCTCCGACAGCAGCCGTTCCGACAGCAGGGCATCCACCTCCTGCGGGATGTCGCGGGACTGGGCGGCGCCGCGGGCGAGCAGGCCGGCGGCCAGCCGCGCCTCCACCTCGATCCGCTCGGTCAGGGCGGCGCGCGTCGTCCAGGCCATCGCCGTGGTCACCGCCGCAACCGCCAGCAGCACCAGACCGGTGACCAGCAGGATCAAACGCTGTTGGAACGTCATGGGATTGCGCCCGCCCCCCTCCGGCTGAAGCGAATGGCCGATGCAACGGCCGATGCAACCGCTTCTACCGGTCCGCAACGCGCAAGTCCAGGCGTCGGGCCGCCGCAGCCAGGGTCATCGCATTTGGCCGAGGATGGATCTTGCGAACTCGTCGGACCATCCTGAGCGCTTTCGCTTTCGGCGGACGGAGATATCGCGACGGGCGCGGTTCAGGATGTTGAGCGCGAGCTTGCGGAGGGTGGCGAGGTTTTCCGGCCCGTGATCCTTGCGGTTGCGGGCGCGATCCTCGTCGAAGACGACGTCGAGCATCCAGTGCAACCCGTTCTCGATCGACCAATGGGCGCGGGCGGCCTCCAGATAGTCGGCCGCGCTGAGCGCGCGCGAGGCGATGTGGTAGTGCCGGGTCACGGTGGTCTTGCCGCGATGCTCGACGGTAGCCTCGATCAAGCCCAGAAAGGCCATGTCGGGCAGCAGGACCGGTTCGCTGCTGGCCGCTTTGGGACCGCGCAGCCAATCCAATTCGTGACACACCCAGGCCCGCCGGGTCTCGATCCGGCCGTGATCGGCGTCGGTGGTCGTGGCACTCGCCAGCCCGGCGCACAGTTCCGGGTCGGTGAAGTACTCCTCGACCATGGCGAGCAGGGCGGGATGGTTGCCCTTCAGCCGCAGCAGGTAGTCGCCGCCGCGCTTCCGGATGAGGCGGGCGGTCTCCTCCTGACAATGGATGGCGTCGGCGGTGACCAGATGGCCCTGGAGATCCAGGCACTCCAGCAGGGCACGGGCGGCCAGGATCTCGCTGTCGCCCTCGGCCACCCGGTAGCTGTGCTGGCCCACCACCAGCCGCGTCGCCGAGGCGAAGGCCGTCACCACCGCCAGCGGGTTGGACCGGGCCGCGTCATCGAAGGAGCGGCGTAACGTCTTGCCGTCGATGGCGATCACCCCAGCCCCGGCCGTTCCCAGCCCCTCCAGGAAACGGCCAAAGCAGGCGGCAAAGGCCACCGGGTCCAGCAGCCGGAAGATGCGCGAGAAGGTGTCGTGACTCGGCACCCCGTTCTCCAGACGCAAAAACGACCGAAACAGCCCCTCGCGATCCACCGCGAAGTCGGCAAAGTCGGCACAGCTCTCCGCCCCGCACACCGTTGCCGTCAGCGCGATCGTCAGGATCTCCAGCAGGTCGTGCCGCTTGGCGTTGCCCGTGCGTGGGTCCGGCAACGCATCGAACGCTTTCTCAAACCACGATTGCATCGGGGGCTCCAAAATCGGCGATAAAGCCCCTTACAGAATCCTTTTCTCTCACACACGCTACTCGATTTTTCCAAATGCGATTCCCCTGCCGCCGCAGCGGTCAGGTCGCGGCCTGGACGGGAGTTTCTCGACCGCTACGCAAGATTCGACCGCAAGCGCGACATTATCTCTTTCGTAACCAGATGGTCCGTACTACGGAAGGGACCGGCTCGGGATCGCGGTTGCCAAGCCATGGACTCTGAAGCCGCGGAATCAGCCGGGGAACCGCCCAGCCCTTCGCCATATCGCCGACAACGCCACCGGTGCCGCCATGCCGATGAATGTCCTGGAAATCGCCGTCTACGCCATGGTCCTCACCGCCGGCCAGCCGCGCCCATACGAATGCGTCGCGGTCAAGCCGGACGGGGTGAACTGCACCAACGGCCTGTCGGCGAAGGAGGATGGGCCGAATCTGCTCTTCAACACCGGGGTCCAGGTTCTGAAGGACCGCCAGGGCCGGGTGTTCCTGAGCAATGGGTTGCAGACCCGCTTCGACAGCTCCGCCTGGGTCGAGTTCCAGGATTCGGGCAAGAAGCCGGTGGTCAGCGTCCGCAAGACCGGCCCGCTGCGCTTCAAATTCTCCAACGGCTTCCAGTGCGAGGCGATGGGCAACCCGGAAGACATGGCCCGCTGCTACAAGCCCTGAGCCGCCTTCCGGTCACCCACCGCTCCGCCGGTCAGAGCATCGGATCGGGTCCGAGCGCGGCGCGCCCGTGCGGGGCGCCGAGGTCCAGCTCCGGTCCCTTCGGCACGATGCCGGTCGGGTTGATGGTGGCGTGGCTGCCGTAGTAATGGCGCTTGATGTGGTCGAAATCGACCGTCTCGGCCACGCCCGGCACCTGATACAGGTCGCGTAGATAGCCCGAGAGGTGGGGATAATCGGCGATCCGCCGCTTGTTGCACTTGAAATGCCCGACATAGACGGCGTCGAAACGCACCAGCGTGGTGAACAGCCGCCAGTCCGCCTCGGTCAGCCGGTTGCCGGCCAGCCAGCGGCTGCGTGACAGCCGGTCCTCGATTTCGTCCAGCGCCGCGAACAGGGCGTCGAAGGCGGCCTCGTACTTGTCCTGCGCGGTGGCGAAGCCGGCCTTGTAGACACCGTTGTTGATGCGGTCATAGACGAGGGCGTTGACGCGGTCGATCTCCTCCAGCAGATCCGGCGGGCAAAAATCGGCACGGACGTCGGTGAAGGCGTCGAATTCGCGGTTGAGCATGCGGATGATCTCCGCCGACTCGTTGTTCACGATCGTCCCGGTCTTCCTGTCCCACAACACCGGCACGGTGACCCGGCCGCTGTAGCCGGGCTGGGCCTTCAGATAGACCTCATACATCCGCCGGGCGCCGGTGACCGGCTCCGGCTCGGCGAAGGTCCAGCCCTCCGACAGCATCAGCGGCTCGACCACGCTGACGCCGATCACCGCGTCCAGCCGTTTCAGCTTGCGGAAGATCAGGGTGCGGTGGGCCCAGGGGCAGGCCAGCGACACCATCAGGTGATAGCGCCCCGCCTCCGCCGGATAGGGGGTGGAGCCGTCGGCCGACACCCGGTCGCGGAACTGCGCCTCCGTCCGGACGAAGGCGCCGCCGGTCGTCTTGGTGTCGTACCATTGGTCTCGCCACTGTCCATCGATCAGCAGGCCCACGGCTCCCTCCCCTTCCTCAACAATCACGCTTTAACCGATCAGCCGTGCAGCTTGGTCGCGATCTCGGCGACATGGCGGCCCTGGAAGCGGGCGCCGTCCAGCTCGACCGCGCTCGGCCGGCGCGAGCCGTCGCCATCGGCGATGGTGCTGGCGCCATAGGGGGAATTGCCCATCACCTCGGACACGCCCATCTGGCCCTGGAAGGAATAGGGCAGCCCGACGATCACCATGCCCAGATGCAGCAGAACGGTATGGGTGCTGAGGATCGTGCTCTCCTGCCCGCCATGCTGGGTCGCGGTGGAGGTGAAGACGCTGCCGACCTTGCCGTTCAAGGCGCCCTTGGCCCAAAGCCCGCCGGTCTGGTCGAGGAAATTCTTCATCTGCGCGGCCATGTTGCCGTAGCGGGTGGGCGTGCCGATGACGATGGCGTCATATTGGGGCAGTTCGTCCACGGTGGCGACGGGAATGCCGCTCTCGTCCTTGTAATGGGCGGATTGGCGCACGGCCTCCGGCACCAGTTCGGGCACGCGCTTCACCGCCACCTCGGTTCCGGCGACGGAGCGGGCACCCTCGGCCACCGCCTGCGCCATTTCCGACACATGGCCCCAGCTGCTGTAATAGAGGACCAGAATCTTCGCCATCGCCGTCACTCCCCGTTCGGTTGCCTGATCGCGGTCGACCGATGTGGACCACGCTTCGCCCCGTCGCGGCCATGCGGGCGGCCCGGCGGTGACACCAGAGATAGGGCGTGGAGGCGCTTCCGGTAATCCCGGATCTTGGCACCTTATTGTTTCCGGGTGTACAACAATGCCATGGATCGCCTCGACGACATGCTCGCCTTCATCAAGGTGGTGGACACCAAGAGCTTCACCGCCGCCGCCGACCGGCTCAACCTGTCGAAGTCGGTGGTCTCCCGCCGCATCGGCGAGCTGGAGAACCGCCTCGGCGCGCGGCTGCTGAACCGCACCACCCGCAAGCTCAGCCTGACCGAGGTCGGACAGGCCTATTACGAGCGCTGCACCCGCATCCTCGCCGACCTGGAGGAGGCGGAACAGGCGGTGGCCGACCTGCATGCCGCCCCGCGCGGCCGCTTGCGGCTGAACGCGCCGGTCAGCTTCGGCATCCTGCATCTGGCTCCGGCGGTGGCGGAGTTCCTGGAGCGCTACCCCGCCATCGAGATCGACATGGACCTGAACGACCGCACGGTCGATCTGGTCGACGAGGGCTATGATCTGGCGGTGCGCATCGGCCGGCTGCGCGACAGTTCGCTGATCGCCCGGCGGCTGGCCCCGGCGCGGATGGCGCTGTGCGCCAGCCCGGCCTATCTGCAAAAGCATGGGGTGCCGGAAACGCCCGACGATCTGGCCGACCATAATTGCCTGATCTACACCAATGTGCCCAATCCCGACCTCTGGCAATTCATCGTCGATGGAGAAAGCCGCGGCATCCGGGTGTCGGGACCGATCCGCAGCAACAACGGCGACCTGCTGCGCGAGGCGGCGGCGGCCGGTGTCGGCTTCATCATGTCGCCGACCTTCCTGTGCGGGCAGGCGCTGGCGCGCGGCGAGCTGGTCAGCGTGCTGCACAGCCACATCCCGACGGAGGTCAGCGTCAACGCGGTCTATCCGCAGAACCGCCACCTGTCGCCGAAGGTGCGGGTGTTCGTCGATTTCCTGGTGCAGCGCTTCGGCCCGCGCCCCTATTGGGATTGCGCGCTGCTCGACGCCCTGCCTCAGGAAGCCGGTTCAGAAGGTTAAGGCACCGCTCAAGACGGCTGGTTCGGCCGGCGGCGGGAGCGCAGGTTCAGCGCGGTGATGAAGTTCGGCTGCTGGCCGACCACCGGCCCCTGGGGGACCGGCTTCTTCGGCGCGGTGGACAGGAAGCCGCCGACCCGGCCGCGCAGCTCCATGGAATGATGCGCCGCCTCGTCCGCACTCTCCGCCACCTGCCGGCGGACCGACGGTTCCAGCGTGTTGAAGGCGCGCGAGGCGAATTCGAAGGCCGGCTGCGATTTGGTGGCGATCACCTGACGCAGCGCCTTGGACACCAGCACGGTGTCGAGACCACCCGGCCCCTCGACCCCGTCCAGCACATCGGCGAGGATGCCGATGGCCTGGATCGTGCGGTTGTCGTCCAGCGAAAGGTCGTCAGCGTCCATGCGGGTCTTCCGATCGTCTCAAGCGGTACGGGTCTCGCCCCTGCGGACACCCGGGTTGCACCAACTGAATCATAGTGTTTGCCTCCGCGTCTGGCAATGGACGCCGACGCCGGTCAGTGCCGGAATCGTCAAGCCGACGCTTGGCCGCCGGGGTCAGGCCAGCGCCGGAAGTTGCGGAGCCAATGCCAGATGCAGCTCATGGCGCGCGTCCGCCCGGTCCGGGCGATACCCGAAATCGAGCGCGAGGCCGGACAGGCCCAGGCCGTTCGCCGCGGCATGGGCATGCAGACGGGCGAAGCCGTCGGCGATCGCGGCCTGCGGGCCATCCACCGCAACCCGCAGGTAACGGCCGGCATCGAGATCGACGCGCAGCATGCCGGCCGGAACCTCGCTGGCCTTGGCCGCCATGAAGCCGACGAGCCGGCGCTGCGGCGCCTCCCCTGCCGGCCTCTTCTCCGCCCCCGTCTCCGGCGGCAGCCACACGGCGGCGAAGGCGGCTGTTCCGGTCCCGGCGGCGAACACGCGCTCCCAGGCGGCGGCGAGCGCCGCCGACAGATCGCCGGGGCTGGCCTCGACCATGCGGCCGATGACGGTCAACTCGGGAAAGGTCACGGCCTCGATCATCAGGGGTCCTCTCTTGGCGGTCACAGATCCGGGTCCTCCAACAGACGGGCCAGCGCCGGCCCGGCGCCAGCGGAACCGACAGGGCGGCCGTCCACCGCCACCAGCGGGCGCAGCCCCAGACTGTTGGTCAGAATGGCCTCGTCGGCGCGGGCGAGATCCTCGGGGGCGAGCGGCGCCTCCTCCGCGCCATGGCGCTCCAGGATCAGGGCGCGGCGGATACCGGGCAGGGCGCCGTCGGTGATCGGCGGGGTCAGCAGCCGGCCGCCGACCGACAGGAACAGGGTGGCGACGCTCGATTCCGCCAGCCGGCCGGCGCCATTCAGCAGCAGCGCCTCATCGGCGCCGCGCTCCGCCGCCTCCTGCCGGGCCAGGATGGAATCGAGGTAGTTCAAAGACTTCAGCCGCGAC
The DNA here is from genome assembly GCF_000010725.1 of Azospirillum sp. B510. Classification (NCBI taxonomy): domain Bacteria; kingdom Pseudomonadati; phylum Pseudomonadota; class Alphaproteobacteria; order Rhodospirillales; family Azospirillaceae; genus Azospirillum; species Azospirillum sp. B510. The sequence continues at coordinate 628,894 of NC_013857.1, forward strand.
AGCGGCGAATGCTCGTTGCGGCGGGTGCAGCGGGCGATGACGGCGGCGACCGGCGCCGTCATATGGGTGGCGGTTGCCACCGTCATCAGCAGGGTCGGCCGGGCGTCGGCCGGCGGCAGCACCCCGCGGGCGCCGGTGCCGCGCGACAGGGTCAGGCGCAGCACACCGTCGGCGGTCCCGGTCGCCGCGACCAGCACCGCCATGGCGCCGCTCAGCTCCCCCGCGTCATAGGGCAGCGGCAGGCGCAGCAGCGCCACCCCGGCGGCCAGCCGTTCCAGATGGCGGGACAGATGGCGCGGCCGGCCATCCTTGATCCGGATCGTCTCGAACACCCCGTCGCCGAGGGTGAAGCCGCGGTCGGCGGGATCGATCCGCGCCTCGACGGCGGAGATCAGCCGACCGTTCAGCCAGATGGTCATTCCATTCCCTCCCATGTCTCCCCCGCCACCGGATCACCGGCCGCGCGCAACTGGGCGCGGGCCTTCACCAGCATTTCCTCATGCTCCGCCGCCGGATCGGAATCGGCGACGATGCCGCCGCCGGCCTGGGCGATCACCGCATCCGGCGTCACCGACAGGGTGCGGATGACGATGTTGCTGTCCATGGCGCCATCGAAGCCGATCCAGGCCACCGAACCGCAATAGGCGCCGCGCCGCGCCACCTCCAGTTCGTCGATGATCTGCATGGCGCGGATCTTCGGCGCCCCAGTGACCGAACCGCCGGGGCAGACGGCACGCAGCAGATCGACCGGCCCCAGCCCCGGCAGCAGCCGGGCGGTGACCACCGAAACCAGATGATGGACGCTGGCGAAGCTTTCCAGCCCGAACAGCACCGGCACCCTGACGCTGCCGACCTCCGACACGCGGGCCAGATCGTTGCGCAGAAGGTCGGTGATCATCAGATTTTCCGCGCGGTCCTTGATGCTGGCCGACAGCTCCGCCGCCGCCGCCGCATCGGCCGCCGCATCGGAATGGCGCGGGCGGGTGCCCTTGATCGGCCGCGTCTCGATCGTCCGGTCGGCGCCCAGCCGGATGAAACGCTCGGGCGAGGCCCCGGCCAGCCGCAACCGGGGGCCACAATTCAGGAAGGCGGCGAAGGGCGCCGGACTGAGGCGCCGCAGCCGTTCATGCAACGCGTAGGCGTCGAGCCCCCTGTCGGCATCGGCCAGGAAACGCTGGGTGAAATTCGCCTGATAGATGTCGCCGGCGCGGATATAGTCCAGCACCCGCCCGACCCGGTCGAGATAGTCGGGCCGGGATAGCTCCGATCGCCAGCGCAAGGGCGCCGGACCCTGGGATTGTTCCAGAGCCGGAATGGACAGCCGCGCCGCCATGCGCCGAGCACGCGCCTCCGCCTCCGGCCGGGCGGCGATGACCCAGGCCGCCCCCTCCCGCCGGTCGAATGCGGCGACGACGTCATACAGGCCAAAGGCCAAATCAGGCTGGCCACCTGGATTGCCATGGCGGGAGCGCAGCCCTTCCAAAGCTGTTCCGGTCTCGTAACCAATGAAGCCGACAGCTCCTCCGGTGAAGGGAACCGGTCCATTGGACGGGCCTGACCACGCCGCCAGGCTCCGTTCCAGCGCGTCGAACGGACTGCCGGCCATCGGCGTGCCATCGACCAGCGTCTGACCACCGATGGCCTCGATAGTCTGGAACGGTTCCGCAACGATGTAGGAGTAACGCCCATTTTGCGGATGGGGCGCCGCGCTGTCGAGCAGCATCGCCCAAGGCTCGGCGCTCCAGGAACGGAACAGGGCGGCGGGATCGCCGCAGGAGATCGGAATCGTCAGCATCGCAAGGCAGTCGGTTCACATCAGGATGGTGGCGCCGCCATCGACCACCAGGACGTGACCGTTGACATAGGACGCCGCCGCCGAGGCGAGGAACACCGCCGCCCCGGCGATCTCCTCCGGCCGGCCCCAGCGCCGCATCGGCGTGCGGTTGGCGAAATAGGCCGAGCGCTCGGGATCGCCCGTGATGGCCGCATTCGTTTCGGTTGCGAAAAAGCCGGGAGCGATGGCGTTGCTGGTCAGGCCATGCGGGCCGTATTCGGCGGCGAGCGCCCGCACCATGCCGTTCAGACCGGCCTTGGCGGCGGCATAGACGCTGTCGTTGGCCCGCGCGATCTGCCCGGCGACCGAGGTGACGGCGATCAGCCGGCCGCGGCCCCGTGGCAGCATCAACCGCGCGGCCTCCCGCGCCAGAATCAGCGAGGAGGCCAGATCGATGTCAAGCAGCGTCGAGATCTCGTCATCCGTCATCTCGGTCAGCGGCTTGCGGTTGCGCTGTCCGACATTCTGGACGAGCACGTCGAGCCGGCCATGCTCCCCCCCGACCCGCGCGAAGGCATCGCGCACCGCTACCCGGTCCGACACGTCGAAGGCCAGCGCCGAGGCGGACCCGCCGGTGGTGGCGATCTCCTCCACGCGGGCCTCCAGCGTCGCGGCATCGCGACCGTTCAGCAGCACATGCGCCCCCGCTCCGGCCAGCGCCCGCGCGATCTCCAGCCCCAGCCCACGGCCCGCCCCGGTGACGAGGGCCACCTGACCGGCAAGCGAGAAGGTCGACAGGTAGGCCAAATTGGAAGGAGTCGTCCCGGTCATGTCTGCCCCCTGTCCGGTGCGGCGTTGCAGCGGTCATTTAGCAGACGCAGCGACGCAACGGCAGCCCCGGATATGGGAAAAGGGGCGCAAAGCCCGCACCCCCTTCCCCCTCGCGCTTCAACCAGTCAGTGGACCGACGCCTCCCGCGCCGCGGCGGCGGCGGCCACCGGCGGCAGGGCGAAGCCGAGCGGCGGGCGTTCCGGCGCCTTGAAACCGTGGGCGCGCTCCTCCTCGACCACCACGCCGTCCAGCGCCAGCCGGCCGTCGACCACCGACAGGGCCATGGTCGTCCTGCCTTCGACCTCCTCGTCGAGCAGGCGCTCGGCGATCGGGTCCTCGACAAGGCCTTGGATGGCCCGCTTCAACGGACGGGCGCCGAAGGCCGGATCCCAGCCCAGATCGCCCAGCCGCCGCTTGGCCGCCTCGTCCGCCGCCAGGATGACGCCCCGCTCGGCCAGCCGCTCATTGACGCGGGCGAGCTGGATATCGACGATGCGCGCCATCTGGTCGCGGCCCAGCCGGCGGAAGATCAGGACATCGTCCAGCCGGTTCAGGAACTCCGGCCGGAAGGCCTTGCGCACCGCGTCCATCACCTCGACCGTCACGCCGGCCATGTCCTCGTCATCGCCCAGGGCGCTCAACGCCTCGGCCCCCAGGTTGGAGGTCATGATGAGGATGGCGTGGCGGAAGTCGGCGGTGCGGCCCTGCCCGTCGGTCAGCCGCCCGTCGTCGAGCGCCTGAAGCAGCACGTTCAGCACGTCGGGATGCGCCTTCTCCACCTCGTCCAGCAGCACGACCTGATAGGGCCGGCGCCGGATGCGCTCCGCCAGCGATCCGCCATCGTCATAGCCGACATAGCCCGGAGGCGAGCCGATCATCCGGCTGACCGCATGCTTCTCCATATATTCCGACATGTCGAGCCGGGTGATCGCCGTCTCGTCGTCGAACAGGAAGGCGGCCAGCGCCTTGGCCAGCTCGGTCTTGCCGACGCCGGTCGGCCCCAGGAACAGGAAGGAGCCGGTCGGGCGGCTGGGATCCTTCAGCCCGGCGCGGGCGCGCCGCACCGCCTTGGACACCGCGCGCACCGCCTCCTTCTGGCCGACCACGCGCTCGGCCAGCTTGTCCTCCATGCCCTTCAGCCGCTGGCGTTCGCCCTCCAGCATCCGCTCCACCGGGATGCCGGTCCAGCGGGTGACGACGGCGCCGATATCCTTGGCCGTCACCTCGTCCCGCTCGGTGCTGGCGCGCGATTCGGCGTCGGCCAGCCGCTTCTCCAGATCGGGCACCACGCCATAGGCCAACTCGCCGGCCTTGGCCCAGTCGCCGTCGCGCTGGGCGCGCTCCAGCTTCGTCCGAGCCTGGTCCAGCTCCTCCTTCAGGCGGCGCCCCTCGGTGCGGCGGGATTGCGAGGCGCGCCACTCCTCCTCCATCGAGGACTGGCGGGCTTCCGCCTCGGTCAACTCGCCCTCAAGGGCGTGCAGGCGCTCCTGCGAGGCGGCGTCCGGCTCGGCCTTCAGCGCCTCGCGCTCGATCTTCAACTGGGCGACGCGGCGGTCGACGGCATCCAGCGCCTCCGGCTTGCTGTCGATGGCCATGCGCAGGCGGCTCGCCGCCTCGTCGACCAGATCGATCGCCTTGTCGGGCAGCCGGCGGTCGCCGATGTAGCGGGCCGACAGGGTCACCGCCGCGACGACCGCGGCGTCGGCGATGCGCACGCCGTGATGGACCTCATACTTGCTCTTGATCCCGCGCAGGATCGACACGGCGTCGTCGGCCGACGGCTCGTCCACCGTCACCGGCTGGAAGCGGCGGGCCAGCGCCGCATCCTTCTCGATGTATTTGCGGTACTCGTCCGGCGTGGTGGCGCCGACGCAACGCAGTTCGCCGCGCGCCAGCGCGGGCTTCAGCATATTGGCGGCGTCCATCGCCCCGTCGGTGCGGCCGGCGCCGATCAGCGTGTGCAGCTCGTCGATGAACAGGATGATGCGGCCGTTGGCCTCCGCCACCTCGGACAGCACCGACTTCAGCCGCTCCTCGAACTCGCCGCGGAACTTGGCGCCGGCCAGCAGGGCGGTGAGGTCGAGCGCCAGGACGCGGCGGTCCTTCAAGCCTTCCGGAACATCGCCGGCGGCCAGACGCTGGGCCAGCCCCTCGACCACGGCGGTCTTGCCGACGCCGGGCTCGCCGATCAGCACGGGATTGTTCTTGGTGCGGCGGGCCAGCACCTGGATGGTGCGGCGGATCTCGTCGTCACGGCCGATGACGGGATCGAGCCGGCCCTGCCGCGCCTCTTCCGTCAGGTCACGGGTGTAGCGGGCCAGCGCCTCGCCGGACGTCGTCTCGGTCTCGGCATCGGCGGGATGGTCCTTGCGCTGGGCGTCGGCGGCGGCGGCCAGCGCGTCGGCATCGACACCGGCCCGGCGGAACAGGGCGCGCAGCGGGCCGCTCTGGCGGGCGAGGCTCTCCAGCAGCCGTTCGGCGGTGACGAAGCGGTCGCCGCCGGTGCGGGCCGAGGCGACGGCGCCCTGGAGCACGGCGGCCAACGCCGGCGACATGTAGAGCGGCTGCGGGCCTTCGCCGGCCCCGGCCTGGACCGGAGCGCGGGCGAGCTGTTCCTCGGTCGCGGATTTCAGCAGATCGGGATCGCCGCCGGTATCACGCACCAGACGGGCGGTGACGCCGCCGGTGTCGTCGATCAGGGCCTTCAGCAGATGTTCGGGAAGAAGCTGTTGATGCCGCTCGGCAAGGGCGGCGATCTGGGCCGCCTGGATCACGCCGCGGGCGCGATCGGTGAATTGACCGAAGTCCATCCGGCACTCCGTTTCCAAGGTCTCCCGCCCAGCCATCCGGCGCGGGACGGCGCGTCCACGATCCGCGAGATGCGCGATCGCCCGGCGCCTGATGGGTAAATGGTTAACACATTTGCGGCGATCAAGAGGGGGGAGCCGCCGCGGCGAGCGCGGCCGTGACAACCGCGTCTCCGCCCGATGCCTGCAATTTTTGGACGACCACCCGGCGCGGCCCCATGCCAACACTGGGGCGATGGATGGTGCGGCACGGCCGGTCGCCGGCTTCACCCGTCCTCGACAAGAATGACCCCGAAATGCGGAGGGTTAGAAATGTGTCTGTTGTGCGAAACGGCCGAGGCCGGACTGTCGCGCCGGCATCTGCTCAGGACCGGTGCCGCGCTTGCCGGCACGGCCGGCGCCTTGACGATGGCCCCTCTCGCCGCCACGGCCAAGGAAGCCGCCAAGGATAAGGCGGCACCCCCGCCGCCCCCCCTGTCGCCCGACAAGGCGTTGCGGCGCCTGACCGCCGGCAATGCCCGCTATGCGGCGAACACCGCGCGCAACCGGGATTACTCGGTCGGCCGGGCTGCGCGGGCGGCGGCCCAGTTCCCCTTCGCCGCCATCGTCAGCTGCGCCGATTCCCGGGTCTCGCCCGAAATCCTGTTCGATCAGGGCCCGGGCGACCTGTTCGTCGTCCGCGTGGCCGGCAATTTCGTCAATGACGATGGTCTCGCCAGCCTGGAATATGGCGTGAAAATGCTGAACATCCCGCTGATCCTGGTGCTCGGCCACAGCGGCTGCGGCGCGATCGGCGCCACCATCAAGGCGATCCAGGACGGGGCGCAGCTTCCCGGCCATCTGCCGGGGCTGGTCGACGCGCTGAAGCCCGGCGTCGAGGCGGCGATCGCCCGCAAGCCCGCCGACCTGATGGCGGAGGCGACCATGGAGAATGTCCGCCACAACGTCCGCCGCCTCGCCGACGCCCAACCCATCGTGGCGCCGATGGTGGCGGACAGCCGGGTGAGGATCGTCGGTGGTCTTTACGACATCGCCACCGGCAAGGTCGGGCTGCTCTGACCGACGCTGTTTTGGCCAACGCTGTTTTGGCCAACATAATTTTGACCGGCACTGTTTTGGCCGGCGGCGGGGAGAGCGTCGCAATCCCAAGCGGCCCGGCGCGCCGCCGCCGCGATGCCGTGCAGTTGATGGCAGGCCCAGCGTTCCACCATCCCGGTGAAATGCTGGGTCGGCAGCAGCCGGCGGCGGCGCTCGTCCTGCCGGACCAGTCCGCGCATCTCCATCGCGTTGATCAGGTTGCGGATGTGGGATCGCGACACCCCCAGCAGGCGGGCGAGATCGCTGGCCGGCGCGTCCACCCAGCCATCCTCCGCACCTGACCGGGCAAGGCCGCGTTCCGCCAGGGTGAGGGCGAGATAGAGACCGCTGTCATGCTCGTCGAGCCAGGCCAGTTCGGGAAAGCGCAGCAGAGCCCGATGGCGCGGATCGAGCAGGATTTCGCATTCGCCCAGCACCCGGTCGTGGAAGCCAGGGTCGCCATGCAGCCTCTCCGCCAAATCCTCGCCGCCGGCCAGCCGGCGATGGCAGGAAAGATGCAGCGCCAACCAGCCGCGCAGGCCGTCCAGAATGACCGGGCCCGGCACCAGATAGCGGATGCGGGCGTCGCGCGGATCGCGTTCGGTGTGGACGATGCCGAACCCGCGCAGCAGGGCGACGAAGGCGGCGGTCTGCCGGGTGCCGGGCAGGCGCTCCTGGATGCGGGTCAGCGTCGGCCGTTCCTCCGGCGCGCGGGCGGTGGCGTGCATCAGCACGATCCGGGCGGCGATCTCGGTCGGCGCCCGCTGGCCGAACAGCTTGATCATCAGCCTTTGTCCGCGCAGCGGGCCGACCAGCCGGTCGCAGAACTCGGCAAGCACCGCCGGAAACTCCGGATGCCGCCGCATCCATTCCGGTCCCTCTTCCGCCATGTCCTTCGTCCCAACCTCCATCGGTTCCCCGCTGGCAAGACAAATATCCGACGGCCACTCTAGACTATTTCGCGCAGGTCCGGATGGGACAACCGCGCCGGTGCGGAAGGCCGACCGTTCCGGCGCTGGGGCGATCCCCATATTGACACACGATCACCAACGGCCCCTTCATAGTGTCACGGTATGGATGGCAGGGGCACCGGCAAGGATGGATGTGCGTCAGCTGCGCTATTTCCTGGGCATCGTCGAGCATGGCTCGATCTCCCGCGCGGCCGATGCGCTGCGGGTGGCGCAGCCGGCGCTCAGCCTGCATCTGAAGCGGCTGGAGGAGGAGTTCGGCTGCCAGCTTCTGCTGCGCACCGCGCGCGGCGTGATGCCGACGGAAAGCGGACAGCGGCTGGCGCAGCGGGCGGCGGCGCTGATCGACCAGATGGACGGGCTGCGCGACGAGGTGCGCGCGGTGGAGGCGGTGCCGGCCGGACCCGCCACCGTCGGCATCCCGACCTCGCTGGGGCCGGTGCTGACCGTGCCGCTGGCGCTGGCGGTGCGCCGCACCCATCCGCAAATCCGGCTGCGGGTGGTGGAGGGATTGTCCGGCCATATGCTGGAATGGGTGCTGTCGGGGCGGCTCGACCTGGCGCTGGTGTTCGGGGCGAAGGAGATGGGGGGGCTGGACACGAAACTGGTGGCGCGGGAAAGCCTGCATCTGGTCGGGCCGGCGGACGACCCGCTGCTGCGCGGGCGCGACGCCATCCCCTTCGCCGAGGCGCTGGCCCTGCCGTTGATCCTGCCCGGCCGCCCGCACGGCGTGCGCGAGGAGGTGGAGCATGCGGCGCTGGTGGCGCGGGCGGACGTGACCGTCGCGCTGGAGATCGACGCGCTGGAACAGATCAAGGCGCTGGTGGCCGAGGGCTGCGGCTACACCGTCCTGTCGGAACGGGTGGCCCGCCATGGCACGGCGGCGGAGCGGCTGACCGGCCTGCCCATCGTCGATCCGCAGATCGACCGGACCATCCTGCTGGCCCATGCCGCCGGCCGGCCGCTGTCGGCCGCCGCACGGGCGACGCGCGCCATTCTGGACGGGATCCTGGCCGGTCTGACGCGGGAGGGCGGCTGGCGCTGACCGGCCTCTCGCCACCCTCCCTTTCCCCCACCCCCTTTTCGCCGCCCATTTTTTGCCGCAGGATTCGCTGGTTGGCGGTCTTGCTCCTGCCACAGTGCGGCGATACCGTGCAGCCCACGCCGCAGCCGTCCCCGTGGGAACATGCACGACATCGTCATCCAAATCCTCGGCGTTGCCGGGCTTCTCGCCCTCGTCAGTTTCCTGCCGCCGCTGGCCGCACGCTTCCAGATGCCCTATACGGTGCTGCTGGCCGGCGTCGGCGTGGCGCTGGGCGCCGTGATCCAGACCTTCGCCGGGCCGGGCCAGGATCCGATCCATGATTTCCTGAATTCGCTGGCGGAGCTGGACGTCTCGTCCGACGTGCTGCTGCATATCTTCCTGCCGATCCTGCTGTTCGAAACGGCGCTGGCGGTCGATGTGCGGCGGCTGTTCGACGATCTCGGGCCGATCCTGCTGATGGCGGTGGTGGCGGTTTTCGTCTGCACCTTCGCCGTCGGCTATGCGGTCAATTTGTTCACGCCGATGCCGCTGGTCGCCTGCCTGCTTCTCGGCTCCATCGTCGCCTCCACCGACCCGGCGGCGGTGATCGGCATCTTCCGCGACCTCGGCGCTCCGCGGCGGCTGAGCACGCTGGTCGAAGGCGAAAGCCTGCTGAACGACGCCGCGGCCATCGCCCTGTTCACCCTGCTGCTGGACATGCTGACCCGCACCTCCAACGGCGGGGCGGGGGCGGCGGCGCTGGATTTCCTGCGCGATTTCTCCGGCGGCGTCGTCACCGGCTACATCTGCGGCCGCATCGTCTGCATGCTGGTGGAGCCGATGCGCAACCAGCCGATGGCGGAAATCACGCTGACGGTCGCCCTGGCCTACCTCTCCTATGTGGTTGCCGAACATTATGTCGGCGCGTCGGGCGTGGTGGCGGTGGTGACCTCGGCGCTGGTCATCGGCTCGGTCGGCAAGACCCGCATCTCCCCCGCCACCTGGGGGGCGCTGGAGCATGTCTGGCAGCAGCTGGGCTTCTGGGCCAACTCCATGATCTTCCTGTTGACCGCCATCCTGGTGCCGCGCCTGCTGGCCAATGCCGGCTGGGCCGAGGTCGGTCTGGTGCTGGTGGTGGTGACCGCGGCATTCGCTGCGCGGGCGGTGGTGCTGTTCGGGCTGCTGCCGGTGCTGTCCTGGGCCGGGCTGGCGCAGAAGGTCAGCGGTTCCTACAAGGCGGTGATGCTGTGGGGTGGCCTGCGCGGGGCGGTATCGCTGACGCTGGCCCTGGCGGTGACCGAGAATTTCCGGGTGAAGGACGGCGTCCAGAGCTTCGTCGCGGTGCTTGTCACCGGCTTCGTCTTCGTCACGCTGTTCGTCAACGGCACCACGCTGCGCTGGCTGATCCGCGTGCTGAAGCTGGACGAGCTGACGCCGGTGGAACGCGCCATGCGCAACCGGGCGCTGGCGCTGTCCACCGACAGCATCCGCGATCGCGTCACCGCCGTCGCCAGGACCTATGAGGTCGACGGCGCGGTCAAGGAGGTGATGGTCGCGCGCTACGAGGAGCGGCTGAAGCAGATCGACCGCGACAGCCAGGAGGAGGCCAAGCTGAGCGGCGAGGACCGCGTGACCATCGGCCTCGTCATCCTGGTGAACCGCGAGGAGGAGCTCTATTTCGCCCATTTCTCCGAAGGGGTGGTGTCGCGCGGGGTGATGGAACTGCTCTCCGGCCGCAGCGGGCGCCTGCTCGAAACGGTCAAGAGCCATGGCCGCAACGGCTATCGCGAGTTCGAGGAGCCCTTCATCGCCTTTTCCCCCTGGATGCGGGTGGCGAGCTGGCTGCAACGCCGCTTCGGCATCCACCGGCCGCTGGCCAAGCGGCTGTCGATGCGGTTCGAGGTACTGGTGGCCGTGCGCACCGTGCTGCGCGAGCTGCTGGCCTTCACCCGCGACCGGCTGGCCCGCGTGCTGGGCCAGGAGGTGGCGTTCGAACTGGAGGGCATGCTGGTCGGCCGGCTCGCCATCGTCGATCAGGCGCTGTCGGCGCTGAAACTGCAATATCCCGATTACGCGGTGGTGCTGCAAAGCCGCTATGTCGGCCGCGCCGCCCTGCGGTTGGAGCAGGCCGACTACCGGACCCTGTATGCCGAATCGATCATCAGCCAGGAGGTGCTGACCGACCTGGAGCGCGACCTGGAAAAGCGCCGCCGCGCGCTGGAACGGTTGCCGAAGCTGGATGTCCGCTTCGACGTGGCGGAGCTGGTGCGCCGGGTGCCGCTGTTCGCCGACCTGCCGGCGGAACGGGTGGGCACCATCGCCACGCTGCTGCGCGCCCAGCTGGCGCTGCCGGGCGAGACCATCGTGCGCCGGGGAGAGCGCGGCGAGGCCATGTTCTTCATCGCGTCGGGCGCGGTGGAGGTGCTGGTGCCCAACCTGACGGAGCCGGTGAAGCTCGGCACCGGCGACTTCTTCGGCGAGATGGCGCTGCTGACCCGCCAGCGGCGCAATGCGGATGTGCGGGCGCTCGGCTATTGCCAATTGCTGGTGTTGGATGAGAAGGATTTCCGCCGGCTGGTGCAGAAGGACGCGAACCTGCGTTCCCACATCCAGGCGGTCGCCGAGGCACGCCGCCAGCCGACCCCACCGTCGCCGGCCGTTCCGGCGGTGAGCTGACCGGGAAGGGATGTCCAATGGGTGAGACCGCGACGGGGAGCGGCCCGATCTGGCTGCGCCTGATGCCGGGTCTTTTCGTGCTGCTGTGGAGCACCGGCTTCATCGGGGCGAAATACGGCCTCCCCTATGTCGAGCCGCTGACCTTCCTGCTGATCCGGCTGGGGCTGGTCGCCCTGGTGCTGGCGCTGGTGGCCCTGGCCAGCCGGGCGCCCTGGCCCACGGACTGGCCGACCGCCGGGCGGATCGCGCTGGCCGGGCTGCTGGTGCATGGCGTCTATCTGAGCGGCATCTTCATCGCCATGGCGCGCGGCCTGCCCGCGGGGGTCACGGCACTGGTGGTTGGCATCCAGCCGCTGCTGACCGCCGCCCTGTCCGGTCCGCTGCTGGGCGAACGGGTGACCGGCCGGCAATGGGCGGGACTGCTGCTCGGCCTCGCCGGCGTCGGGCTGGTGGTGCGGGAGAAGCTGGCCATCGACGCGGCGCATCTGGTGCCGCTCGGCTATGCCCTGGTGGCGCTGGTCGGCATCACGCTGGGCACGCTCTACCAGAAACGCCATGGCGGCGGCATGGATCTGCGCAGCGGCACCGCCATCCAATATGGCGCCACCGCGCTCGCCCTGGCGGTCGCCGCCCCGCTGACCGAGACGATGCGGGTGCAGTGGACGGGGGAGTTCGTCTTCGCCCTGCTGTGGCTCTGCCTCGTGCTGTCGGTCGGCGCCATCTTCCTGCTGTTCGCCCTGATCCGCCGCGGTGCCGCGGCCAAGGTCGCCAGCCTGTTCTACCTGACCCCGCCGGTCACCGCCCTGATCGCCTGGCTGCTTTTCGGAGAGAGGCTGGGCATCGTGGCGATGGCCGGCATGGCCGTGGCGGTCTGCGGCGTGGCGCTGGTCAACCGCAAGTGACGATGGAGCGCCGCGCTCAGCCGGCACGCAGAAGAGCGGCCAGCCTGCCGGGCTTGGAAAAGAGGATGTCGGAGTCGAGCTTGCGCCGGTGGGTGCCGTCGTCATACAGCAGGGTCGGCACCCCGTTGGCCCGGTAATCAGCCATCAACCGCCGGCCGCGCTCCACCCGGACGGCCATGGCCTCCGCCAGCGCTCCGCCTTCCTCCGCAAGAAGAGCCGCGGCGGCATCGAGACCGAGCGCGGTCAGGACATCGGCCAGCGTCGTCGCCGCCGTGATGTCACGCCCATCGGCATAGCGCGCCGACTGGATGGCGGCCAGCGCCGCGAACTCCCGCTCCGGCGCGGTCAGCGCCACCGCCGTCAGGGCACGCGTCGCCGGGCCGCTGTCCAGCGACTGCCCCGAGCCGCCCAGGACGTCGGTGCGGTAGCGCTCGCTGAAGATCTGGCCGGTCAGCGCATGGATACGCTGGTCGTTCGCCCAGGCATAGGCGGCGAACCCCTCGTCGAGCGGCCGGGCGCCGGCACCGGCGAACAGGCCGACCGGCAGCAGCTCCAGCGCCAGATCGCCGATGCCCGTCAGCGACGCGACCGCCGGCGAGGCGCCGTAGCACCAGCCGCAGAGCGGATCGAACAGATAGGTGACGGTCCGGCTCATGAGGGCATCCGTGGCTGGTGATGGGGTCCCGCCGCACCATAGCCGCCACCGACCGCGCTGTGTAGCAACCGATGAAGCCGGCGGCCTCCCGCCGGCGCTGCGGCGAAATTTCGCTGGATCGTTCGCGCGGTCAGCAATCTAATGAATCCGAAAAATCGATAAAACTCCGTGGGAAGGAAAGGATGGTGGACGTGCTCGACTTCGGCGGCTTCGATTACATCATCGCCGGCGGCGGCACCGCCGGCTGCGTGCTGGCCAACCGGCTGTCGGCCGATCCGGAAATCTCGGTCCTGCTGCTGGAGGCCGGCGGCAAGGACGACTGGATCTGGCTGCACATTCCCGCCGGCTATCTGTTCTGCATCGGCAACCCGCGCACCGACTGGTGCTTCAAGACGGAGGCCGAACCGGGGCTGAACGGCCGCAGCATCCATTACGCCCGCGGCAAGGTGCTGGGCGGCTGTTCGTCGATCAACGGCATGATCGCCATGCGCGGACAGGCGCGCGATTACGATGAATGGGCCGCCCTCACCGGCGATTCGCGCTGGAGCTGGCGGGAGGTGCTGCCGGTCTTCAAGGGCAGCGAGGATTACTGGCGCGGCGCCGACGAGCTGCACGGCGCCGGCGGCGAATGGCGGGTGGAGCGGCAGCGGCTGCGCTGGGACCTGCTCGACCGCTTCGCCGAGGCGGCGCAGCAGCTCGGCATTCCCCGCAACGACGATTTCAACCGCGGCGACAATCTCGGCGTCGGCAGTTTCGAGGTGAACCAGAAGGGCGGCGTGCGCTGGAGCGCGGCCAAGGCCTTCCTGCGCCCGGCGCTCGACCGTCCGAACCTGAAGCTCGCCATCGACGCCGCCATCGACAGGGTGGAGATCGCCGACGGCCGCGTCACCGGCATCCGCTTCACCATGAAGGGGGAGCCGGCACGGGCGGCCGCGCGGATCGAGACGGTGCTGGCGGCGGGAGCCATCGGCAGCCCGGCGATCCTGCAACGCTCCGGCATCGGCCCGGCGGAGCATCTTAGGAAACTCGGGATTCCCGTGCTGCTGGACGCGCCCGACGTCGGCGCCAACCTCCAGGACCATCTGCAACTGCGCATGATCTACAAGGTCGACGGCATCGTGACGCTGAACAAGCGGGCCGGCAGCCTGTTCGGCAAGGCGATGATGGGGCTGGAATATGCCCTGTTCCGCAAGGGACCGCTGACCATGGCGCCCAGCCAGCTCGGCGTCTTCGCCAGATCCTCTCCCGAGGTCGCGACCGCCGACCTGGAATATCATGTGCAGCCGCTGTCGCTGGAGAAGTTCGGCGATCCGCTCCACCCCTTCCCCGCCTTCACCGCCAGCGTCTGCGATCTGCGCCCGGCCTCGCGCGGCTGGACCCGCATCACCACCGCCGACCACCGGGCCAACCCGGCCATCGCCCCCTGCTATCTGTCCGACCCGGCCGACCGGGCGAAGGCTGCCAAGGCGCTGGCGCTGACCCGCCGCATCGTGGCGCAGCCGGCACTCGCCCCCTATCATCCGCAGGAATACAAGCCCGGCCCCGCTTTCCAGAGCGAGGAGGAGTTGGCGCGGGCCGCCGGAGACATCGGCACCACCATCTTCCACCCGGTCGGCACCTGCCGGATGGGCGCCAAGGACGATCCCACCGCCGTCACCGATTCCGAAATGCGGGTCCGCGGCCTGCGTGGCCTGCGGGTGATCGACGCCTCGGTGATGCCGACCCTGACCTCCGGCAACACCAACACGCCGACGGTGATGATCGCTGAACGCGGCGCCGCCCTGATGCGGGCCGACCGCCGCGCCGCCCGGCGGGAGTGACTCCACCCGAACGCACGCAAAGACTTCGCTTGCCAAGCCAACAATCAGAAAAAGGATTTTCCGAACACTCCCAATTCCGAGCCAACCCGCAAAATCATTTGCCCACGAAGGGCGCACACTCGTCCCAACGAACGATAATCGGGGGGACGGGACATGGACGGTATGCCGAAAGGGCTGCGACCGGAACGGGCGGACATCGACCACGCCTATCGCCTGGACGACCGCTATGGCCGGACCGAGGGGCAGGTCTATCTCTCCGGCACCCAGGCGCTGGTCCGGCTGCTGCTGCTCCAGGCCGACCGCGACCGCCGGGCCGGCCTCAACACCGCCGGCTTCGTCAGCGGCTATCGCGGCTCGCCGCTGGGCGGGCTGGATCAGGCGCTGTGGCAGGCGCAGGCGCATCTGGACGCCCGCGCCATCCGCTTCGTCCCCGGCATCAACGAGGATCTGGGCGCCACCGCCGTCATGGGCAGCCAGCAGGTCGAATCCTCCGGCGAAGGCACCGTCGAGGGCGTGTTCGGGCTGTGGTACGGCAAGGGGCCGGGGCTGGACCGTTCCGGCGACGTGCTGAAGCATGCCAACGCCTATGGCAGCTCGCCGCATGGCGGGGTGCTGGCGGTGGCCGGCGACGACCATGGCGGCGTGTCCTCCAGCATGCCGCACCAGAGCGACCTCGCGATGATCGCCTGGTCGATGCCGGTGCTGAATCCGTCGGGCGTGCGCGAGTATCTGGAGTTCGGCCTCTACGGCTACGCCCTGTCGCGCTTTTCCGGCGCCTGGGTCGGGTTCAAGGCGATCTCGGAATCGGTGGAAAGCGCCGCCACCATTCAACTGCCATCGCTGGACCAGGGCTTCCTGCCGGTGGCGTTCGAGCCACCGCCGGGCGGGCTGCATCAGCGCTGGCCCGATCTGCCCGGCCTCGCCATTGAGGAGCGGCTGGCCGCCAAGATCGCGGCGGTGAAGGCCTTCGCCCGCGTCAACCGCATCGACCGCACTGTCCTCGGAACCGGTGGCTGGCTGCGCATCGTCACCACCGGCAAGGCCCATCTCGACCTGATGGAGGCGCTGCGCCTGCTGGGCATCGGCCCGGCGGAGGCGGCGGAGATCGGCCTGTCGGTCCACAAGATCGGCCTGTCCTGGCCGCTGGAGCCGGATTTCGCCCTGTCCGCCGCCCGAGGTGCCGAGGAGATCCTGGTGGTCGAGGAGAAGGCTCCCGTCGTCGAGGGACAGCTGAAGGATCTGCTGTACCACCTGCCGGCCGGCGAGCGGCCGCGCGCCGTGGTCGGCAAGACCGACGAGTTCGGCGCCCGTCTCCTCCCCGCCACCGGCGAGCTGCGCCCCTGGATCGTCGCCAAGGCGCTGGTGGAGCGCATCGGCCATCGCTTGCCCGAGCGGGATTTCTCCACCCGGCTGGCCGACCTGCTGCCGGACGAGGCGCCCGCCGCCACCGGTCCCTCTCTGGCGCGCACGCCCTATTTCTGCTCCGGCTGTCCGCACAACAGCTCGACCAGGGTGCCGGAGGGCAGCAAGGCGCTGGCGGGCATCGGCTGCCATTTCATGGCGTCCTGGATGGACCGCGACACGGTTGGCCTCAGCCAGATGGGCGGCGAGGGGGTGAGCTGGATCGGGCAGGCGCCCTTCAGCAAGCGCCGGCACATCTTCCAGAATCTGGGCGAGGGCACCTATTTCCATTCCGGCCTGCTGGCGATCCGGCAGGCGGTGGCGGCCAAGGCCACCATCACCTACAAGATCCTGTTCACGACGCCGTCGCCATGACCGGCGGCCAGCCGGTGGACGGCCCGATCTCCGTCCCCGCCATCACCCGCCAACTGGCGGCGGAGGGCATCACCCGCATCGCCGTGGTCAGCGACGCACCGGAGAAATACGACGGCCGCAGCGGTCTGGCCCCCTTCACCACCGTGCATCACCGCGAGGAGCTCGACGCGGTCCAGCGCGAGATGCGCGACATCCCCGGCGTCACGATCCTGGTCTATGAGCAGACCTGCGCGGCCGAGAAGCGCCGCCGGCGCAAGCGCGGCACGCTGGCCGACCCGGCCCGCCGGATGGTGATCAACGATCTGGTCTGCGAGGGCTGCGGCGATTGCGGCCGGAAGTCCAACTGCCTATCGGTGCAGCCAAAGCCGACCGAATTCGGGGTGAAGCGCCGGATCGACCAGTCCAGCTGCAACAAGGATTATTCCTGTGCCGACGGCTTTTGCCCCAGCTTCGTCTCGGTGGTCGGCGGCCGCTTGCGCAAGCCGGACCCCGACAAGGTCGCCGCCCGCTTCGCCGACGAACTGGCGGCCCTGCCGCTCCCCCATCGCGGCGCGGCGGAGGACCCGGCGGAGATGCTGGCCGAGAGCTTGGCCGAGATCCTGATCGTCGGCGTCGGCGGCACCGGCGTCGTCACCATCGGCGCCGTGCTGGCGATGGCGGCCCATCTGGAAGGCAAGGCGTCCTCGGTGCTCGACTTCATGGGCTTCGCCCAGAAGGGTGGCGCCGTCCACAGCTATCTTCGCGTGGCGGAGGATGCGGCGCGGCTGAACCAGGCACGCATCGATCCGAAGCGGGCACAGTTGGTGCTGGCCTGCGATACGGTGGTCGCGGCGTCCCCGGAAGCGCTGAAGACGGTGCGGCTGGGCCGGACGCGGGTGGTGGCGAACGCCCATGTCGCCCTGCGTATTTCGGCGAATTCGCCCAGGCGTTTCGGTTGAAAGCGCCCACCGTTTCGGCGAAAGCGCCCACCCGAATTGCAAGCTGGTGGGAGCCGGGGCCGAACCCTGGATTTACGTTATGAAGGTTGTGGGTTTGGTTGCCAAGCACCGGCCTTAGGTGTCGGGGGTTTCGCTGGCGGCATCGGCCTTGGTGCGGCGCATGGAGTCGCCATGCAGGTCGATGCGGTAGGCCCGATGCACGAGGCGGTCGAGGATGGCGTCGGCGTAGGTGGCATCGCCGATGAGCCGATGCCAGTTGGCCACGGGAACTTGGGTGGCCAGCATGGTTGCGGCCCGGTCGTGGCGGTCATCGATCACCTCCATCAGGTCCAGGCGCTGAGGCGCGGTCAGCTCGGTCATCGCCCAGTCATCCAGGATCAGCAGGTCGAGCCGGGCGATCCGTCGCAGCAGCCGGGCGAGCGAACCGTCCAGGCGGGCGGTGGCCAGATCGTCCAGCAGGCGGGTCAGCCGGGTGTAGAGTACGCTGTGGCCTTCCCGCGCCGCCTGGTTGCCGAGTGCACAGGCCAGCCAGGTCTTGCCGATCCCGGTCGGGCCGGTGATCAGAACCGGCCGGTTCTCCTTCACCCAGCGCCCGGTGGCCAGCTCGCGCACAACACCGCGATCGAGCCCACGCGGGGTGCGCAGGTCGAGGTCCTCCAGGCAGGCCGTCTGGCGCAGCCGGGCACGTTTCAGTCGGCTGGCGAGTGCGGTGTTGGCGCGCTCTGCCGCTTCCCGCTCGATCAGCGTGCCCAACTGCTCGTCGAAGGCCAGTTGGCCGCGATCGGGCAGGCGTTCCAGCGCCTCCAACCCCTTGGCCATGCCGTACAGCCGCAACTGGCGCAGCCGCTCGTGGTTGACGTGCTTCATCATCGTATCTCCGTCAGTGATAGTAGGAAGGGCCGCGCAGATTGGTGTGCTCGCCGGCACCGGCCGCGTCCGCCGTTGTGGCCGGGGGAGCGGTCAACCAGCGCTGGACGTAGCGGTAGGATCCGACGTTGGCCTCCAGCGCCGCCTGGCAGGCTTGCTCCAGCCGGCTGGTGCCGTGGGTGGCCGCCAAGCGGATCAGGCCGATCCCGGCCCGCACCGCCTGTTCGGGGTGATCGGCGCCGGCCAGGATGCGTTCGAACAGCAGCGCGGCGGCCGGGCCGATGGCGGCCAGTTCGGTCTGGATGGCATCGGGGGTGAAGCGGGCGACGGCCCGGTGGTTGGCGGGGCGATGGGCGTCCAGCGTCACGGTGGCGCCGTCCTGCCGGCGGACATGGCAGGCCATCCGCTTGCCGCGCAGGAAGACGCTGATCACGCCGGCGGTGCTGTGCACGTCGACCGTCTTGCCGATCAGCGTGTGGGGCACCGAGTAGACGCCGCCGTCGAGAGCGAGATGATAGTCGGGCGGGACCTTGTGGCGCGCCCAGGTGCCCGGCACGAAGCGGTCCGGCGGCAAGGGGCGCAGGGTCGGCTGCTCCTCGGCGGCGAACAGGCCGGCGCGCGTGTCCTGCGGCCGGCGGCTCAAGGGAGCGGCATTGAGGGTGGCCAGCTTGTCGCGCAAGGCCGCGTTGGCGGCGTCCAGCGTGGCGAAGGGCGTATCGCGCAGCGGGGCCAGCACCCGCCGCTCGACCTGCTGCACGCCGTTCTCGGCGCTGGGCTTGTCGCGCGGGCGCCGCACCCGGGCCGGCAGGACGGCGGTGCGGTAGTGCCGGGCGAGATCGTGATAAGCCGGGTTGATCGCCGGATCGTAGAAGGAGGCGTGGCTGACGCCGACCTTGAGGTTATCCGGCACCAGCTTGCCCGGCACGCCGCCCAGATGTTCGAACAGCCGGGCGTGGGAGGCCAGCCACTCCTCCGCCTGCTGGGTCCAGGTCGCCTCGGCATAGACGTAGCCCGAATACGGCAGGCAGGCGACAAACACCTGGGCCTGCCGCGCCTCAGCGCCGAGCCCGACGGTCAGCGTCATCCCAGCGTAATCAACCTCGATCGCCGCCCCCGGCCGATGTTCCCGGCGCAGACGCGGCTCGGCATGAGCACCCTGCCATGCCCGGAAATGCTGGACGAATTGGGTGTAGCGATAGCCGCCGGGATGGACCTCCAGGTATTCCTCCCACAGCAGCCGCAGCGTTACGCCACGGCGGCCGAGTTCCCGGCTGATGTGCCGCCAGTCGGGCACCGGGCGCGCCGACGTGACCGGAGGCGGGAACAGCCGCTCCTCCAGCTCGACGTCCGTCCAGCCCAGCACATCCGCGTACTGCAGCCCGGAGGCCCGTAGCCGCTCCAGGTAATCGCGCACGGTGCTGCGCGGCAGCCGGCAGGCATCGGCAATCTGCCGTTGGCTGGCGCCAAACTCATCCCGCAGACGAAGGACTTCTCTGATCCGCCGCATGTCCGACCTCGCTCGGGGCATCCCGATCCTCCTTGGCCTGTGCCGTGGAAAGATCATGGGGATGCCAAAGGCTGGTTCGGACCCCGATACCACCACTCCTACGGGTGGGCGAATTCACCGAAACGGCTGGGCGCTTTCACCGTTCTGCCCGGGCGCTTTCCGCCGTTCCCGCTGGGTGCTTTCCGCCGAAATATGCATCGCCCCGACCGGCGCCTTCACCCGCGACGGCAACAAACTGCCCGACGCCGGATCCCTGCTGCGCTCCCTGCGCCGGGCCGCCGGACCCGACCGGGTGGAGGTGGTGGACGCCAACCGGGTGGTCACCGCCCTGTTCGGCGACAGCATCCTCGCCAACGTCTTCCTGATGGGCGTCGCCTTCCAGAAAGGGTTGCTGCCGGTCGGGCTGGAGGCGTTGACCCGCGCCATCGAGCTGAACGGCACCGGTGTCGCCGCCAACCTGCGCGCCTTCGCCTTCGGCCGGCTCGCCGCGCATCGGCCGGAATTGCTGGCGGCCCTTGGCACGGAGGAACAGGCTCCCGCGACCGACCTCGCCACCATCGTCGAGCGTCGCGCGGACTTCCTGACCGCCTATCAGGATCGCGCCTATGCCGACCGCTTCCGCGCGCTGGTGGAACGGGCACGCCGGGCCGAAGCGCGCGTCGCTCCCGGCTCGACCGCGCTGGCCGAGGCGGTGGCGCGCAGCGCCTTCCAGCTGATGGCCTACAAGGACGAGTATGAGGTGGCCCGCCTGCACAGCGATCCGGCCTTCCGCAAAAGCCTGGAGGACCGGTTCGAGGGCGACTGGAAGCCGCTCTTCCACCTCGCCCCGCCCCTGCTGGCGCGGCGGACCAACGGCCATGGCGCGCCGCGCAAGATGACGCTGGGCGCCTGGATCCTGCCGGTCTTTCGTGGTCTGGCGGCGCTGAAACGGCTGCGCGGCACGGCGCTGGACCCGTTCGGCCGAACGGCGGAACGCAGGATGGAACGCGCCCTGATCGCCCGCTACGAGGCGACGGTGGCGGAGATCGCCGGGCGGCTGTCGGCCGACCGGCTCGCCATCGCGGTGGAGCTGGCGGCATTGCCCCAGCAGATCCGCGGCTTCGGCCCGGTCAAGCAGCGCGCGGTCGAGGCGGTGGAGCCGCGCTGGCGGGCGCTTGAACAAGGGTTGCGGGACCGACCGGCGCAGGCGGCGTGAAGCAGGCGGCGTGAAGGCCGCCCCGCATCGCTATTTTTCCAGGAAATGCAGGAAGGGGAAGGCTTCGAAATCGAACCGGATCAGACGCGGTGCGGCACCGCTGCGCGCCAGATGGTCATGGGTGCAATAGGGGGCCGCCTGATCCAGCCCCCAGAACGCCCGCCCCTGGTCGAAATGCCGGCCGATATAGGCGACGACGAGGTCCAGATAGCGCAACGCGGCGGGCGTCCGGTTGAAAGCGAGGAAGCCGGCGAGGAAATCACGCGTCGGCCCGCGTCGGCGGCGGTCCTGCATCACCGCGACGTCCCAGTCCGGCCACTCCGCCATCGCCGCCCCCGGATCGGCGAGCAGATGGGCATCGAGATCGACCTGGATCACCGGCCCCGCGCCCCGCCGCAGGAGCTGCCGCGTCACCGCGAAGCGGGCGGAGGCGAAATAGGTCAGCCGCACCGGCTCCGGCAGGCCGCCGAGATCGATGGTCTCGAAGGACAGCGACAGCGCTCCATCCCCCTCCCCCGCCAACCGCATCAGATCCATTTCGATGGCGCCGGACGGGTTGACGACATGGACATGCAGGGCGCAGGTCCCCGCCCGCTCCCGCCATGTGGCAAGGAAACCGGCGCCGAACCGGCGCCAATACTCCCCATCGCACCCCACCAGCAGGATCGCCCTCCCATCGGCCTTGGGCGGAACCGGCAGGCGGCGGCCGGCGCGGGTGAAGCAGGCCGGCGGCTCGACGGTCAGACGCTCGAAGAAGGCCGGCTCGCTACGCACCATCGACCACAGCAGCATCTCGAAATCGGCGGCGATCTCCGGCGGGGTCCAGTGACGGGCGTATTTGCGGAAATAGCGGCAGGCGAGGTCGAGCCGCTCCCGCCGATAGAGGTGATAGCAGACCACCGACAGGGCGACGCTGTCCCTGGTCTCCACCATCAGGCGCCGCCGCCCGATGGCGGCGGTCCGCTCCAGCGTCCCATCGTCCATCACCCCGGTCTGAATGGCGACGATGGCGGTGCCGAACAGGTTCTTCGCGGCATCGGCGTGCCCGGCGGTGGCGGCACTGGCGAAACAGGCGATGGCCTCCGTCATCGCCGCGCGGTCGACCAGACTCCGGGCGGTCGCGAGCCCGGCGTCCATCAGCCGGCTCGCCGCCAGCCGGCATTGGCCCAGCCGGTAAAGGCAATCGGGACGGCCGGGCTGGAGCGTGTCGAGGCGCCGGTACAGCATTTCCGCCTCCGCCGTCCGGTCCAGGGCATAGAGACAGTCGCCGAGCCGCAGCAGATAGCTGTCGCTGTCCGGCGCCAGCCGCAAGGCCCGGCGCAGAGCGCCCGCCGCACCATCGCCGTCGCCAAGGTCGGTCAGGGCACCGGCGAGGTTGCCGAACGGCTTGACCCAGCCGGGATCGATCGCCATCGCGGCCCGGTGATGCCCGGCCGCCGGCGATGCCAGGTTCACCGCCCGCAATGCCGATCCGAGATTGTCATGGTAAGCGGCGCACAGGGGATCCCGCCTGATCGCCTCGCCGATCAGGCGCACCGCCTCGGCCGATTCCCCGGACTGGTGGTGCAGCACGCCCAGCAGATGCCACGCATCGGCGACGGCCGGAGCCGCCTCGATGATCTTCCGGTAGATGTCCGCCGCCTCGGCCAGCCGGTTGCCCTGATGCAGGCCGACGGCCAGGCGCAGCGCTTCGGATACGGTGGTCATCGCGGGCGGGCCCTGAACTCTGGAGACGCGGGTCCACCCCTGATTACAGCAAAGGGACGCGGCTGTCCCGCCCGCTCCCCTACAGTCCGCCCAGATCCTGCGCTTCCAGCACCGTTTCCGGCAGGGTCAACGACAGGCCGTCGAAGGGCGCCAGCAAGGCCCGGATGTTGGAACCGACGCCGCAAACCCGGTATTCCAGCCGCACCGCCTCGATCCGCTCCGGCAGCATCCGCTTATGGTCGGTGATCAGCTGCCAGGCCAGGACGCAGCTGTTCGCCTCGTCCTGGGCGACGACATAGTCATAGTCGCCATAGCGGTTGCGGCGGGCGGCGTCGGCGACCTTCACGCGCATGTCGGGAAATTCGTGCCGCGTCGTCTCCGTCAGCGTTTCCATCGTATAGAGCGGCACGGGGAAAACGCGCGGTGGCTGGACCAGGGCGCCGAACAGGCTGTCGGGCAGGGTGTGGACGTCGATGGTCAGGCGGTTCTCGCCGGGCAGGATCGTCGGGTTGGCCAACGCCACGATGTAGGTCTTGTAGACGGCGCCGGTATCGCGCATGCGGGCGGCGACGATGGAGAAGTCACGGCTGTCCGGCAAGGTCACCGGCAGCGCCGCCGGCTGGATCCGCCGCCAGGGCGTGGGCGTCTGGGTCAGATTGTCACGAACCCAGCCGGCGCAGCCGGAGGTCAGCAGGGTTGCCGCGGCCAGCACCGTCCACAGCGCGGCATTGCGCCAACGGCGCCGGGCCATGGGGAACCGCGGGGCGGCGGATGTCGGAGTCTCGGGCATCGGGGCTCCCTCACCAGTCATGGTAGATCGTCTTCCAGGTGACGCTCACGCCCTCGCGCGACTCCGGCGTGCTCAGCCGGTCGTCGATGGACTTGAATTGCCGGTAGGCCTCGTCATAGCGCCAGAGGTTGTACAGCGCCCAGCCGCGCAGGATGCCGAGATTCCGCGGTTCCGGCTCCAACTCCTTGCGGGCGTCGAGAAGACGCAGCACGTCGTTGTAGCGCTTGTCCTCCAGCGCCCGGTTCGCCTCCGTCGCCATCAGGGCGGCACGGATTTCCGCCTTCTGCGCCGGGGTCATGTTGGCGCGCGGCAGATCACGGGTCAGGCCGGCGGTGTCGCCGGTCGCCAGCCGCGCCACGGCCTGACCATAGGCGTTCTCCTGCGCCGGCGTCGCCGCCTGCGGCAGGCCCGTGGCCGAAAGAGTGCGACCGGACGCCTGGGCGGAGTCCTGACCCGACGCGGACGACGACGCCGGCGCCCCAGCCTTGGCCGGCGCCTTGGCCGGTTCGCGCGCGGCCAGGGTCTGCGCCTCGGCGAAGGCGGCTTCGGCCTCCGACGGGCGTTTCAGCTCCAACAGGCACCAGCCGCGTTGCTGCACCAGGGCGGCGGTCGGGCCGCTCCTGGAGATGGTGTTGCGGATGATGGCGAGGCATTCGGCGAAATCATGGCGGGCCAGAGCCCGGTCCAGCTCGCTCGGTCCCTGCGGCGCGCCGCGCCCGCCCGACGCGGGCGCGCGCGGCGGATCGACCGCCTTCAGCGCCTGATCGACGCGGCTCGACTTCCCCTTCCACGGGGCGGCGGCGGCACGGGCCTGCGCCTTCTCGCCCAACCCGTTGTAGGCGAGGACCAGCCCTTCCGCCGCCTTGTCGGACGGCGCCCAGCCATTGGCCTGGGAGAACCAGGATTGCGCCTCGGCGAAATTCCTCTGCTTCTGGAAATACCAGCCGAGCGCGATGGCGCCGTCGGCATCCTGCTTGTCGCGGATGATCCCCTGGACCCGCGACAGGTCGGCCGCAGACAGGGCTCCCGCTTTGGCCCCCGGTTTGGCGTTGCCCAGCCGCTCCAGCAGTCGGCCGGTCTCCAGCTCCGCCTCCGCGGTGCGGACGGTGGAGTAATCCTCCCCGGTCGCCGGATTGGCGGTGGCGCCCAGCGCGCTCAGCTCGCGCAGCCGGTCGGGGCCGAAATAGCGCGACGCCTTGAAGATGGTGTCGCGCCGCTCCTTCGCCTTGGGGCAGGTGGTGACGATGGTCTTGTAGGTGTCGAAGGCACGGTCGGTCTGCTTCAGCTCGGCATAGGCCTCCGCCAGCCGCCAGGCATTGTCCAGCCGGTTGCAGGCCACCGCCTCCGGGGTCGCGGCGGCGGCATCGACCACATCCTGCCAGCGCTTGGTATCGCTGGCGGACCGGATGCGCCCGGCGCTCTCGGCGAGGTCCATCTCCTGAAGCAGCTTTTCCGATGGCCGCCAGGAGGGGGACTTGCGCCGCTGTTCGGCCACGGCCGCCCGCGCCTCCGCCACCTTGCCGGCGGAAAGCAGGCTCCAGAACGGAGACTCGTCGACGCCCGGGGTGGTCGGCTGCGGCGCGAACAGGTCCTTCGGCGGTTCCCAACCGGGATCGAGTGCCCGCAGGCGGGCGATCTCCGCCTCCAGCCGCTCGCCGTCGCCGATGCGGGCGTAGTAACGCAACGCCGTCTCGTCCACCTTGCCGGCGGCGGGGGCGGAGCCGCTGCCGGGGGCGGGCGCCACCTCCACCTTCACGCCGGGGGCGAGCGCGCGGGCGCCGCCGTTCGACTGCGCGCGGGCGTCGGTCAAGCCGGCGGTCACGGCGATGCCGGCGAGGACAAGGGCTGGAAGCAGGAGAGGACGGCTCACGGATCGATTCCCAGGCTTTGTGCCGCCAGCGCTGACAGATGGGCCAAGGTGGCGGAGTAGTAATCGTCGTCCGGCGCCGGCGGCGGCACCGTCACCGCATCGCCGTTTCCCGCCAGCCGGCAGGCCAGCCGGTAGACCGCCAGCATGCCGACCGACGCCGCCACCTGGGTGGTGGTGCCGCCCGGCAACGAGACGGTGGCGGGAACCGCCTTGCCGCCGAACTTCGCCGCCAGACTGGCGTAGGGGTGGAAATAATAGGGATCGCGGTAGCCGTCCCAGGCCAGATAGAGCGGAACCCGGATGGCGTCATAGCCATACTGCTTCTTGAAGCCGTCGGCGATGCCCACCGTCCCGGCGGCATCCAGCGTCATCCAGTCCGGCGGCAGCTGGAACTCGCCGAAGCGCGCCTTGGACAGCAGGATCAGCCCGGAATCGGTCAGCCGGTTCCAGCGCTCGCCGCCGGCCAGGGCGGCGAAGGCGCGGATGGCCGGAAAGATCCAATAGCTGGGATTGAGGACCAGCGTGTCGCCCTTGCGGAAGCCGTCGCGCCCCGGCAGCAGGACGGTCAGCCCCGCCTGCTCCACCAGCAGCCCGGCGGCCAGCGCCTTGACGATGGCGGTCGCGGCGGAGCGGTAGGCTTCGGCCTGCCAGACCTCGGCGGCGCGCAGCAGCGCCCAGGCGATCAGCATGTCGCCATCCGACGCGTTGTTGCGGTCGGCGACCCCGCCATCCGGCGTCCAGCGCCAGGCGACCAGACCGTCGCCGCGCACCATCAGCACGCGTTGGGTCCAGCCCCACAGCCGGTCGAAGGCGGCGTGGTCGCCGGCCGCCGCCGCCAGCAGCATGCCGTAGCCCTGCCCTTCGGAATGGCTGATGCCCTTGTTGCCGGTGTCGACGATGCGCCCCTCCGGCAGCAGGAAGCGCTCGGCATAGCGGCGCCACGCGGCCGCGTCGAACGGGGCGGCCCGTGACGTCCGCGGCAGCGCCGCGGCCAGTCCAAGGGCCGCCGTTCCGATCAAGACCCCGCGACGCGATGCCGTCATGACCCGCTCCGTTCCCGATGCCCGCTCTTCAGCAGCAGGCGCATGCTGGCCGTCAGCACGACCCCCGTCCCCAGCAGCAGGGCGAACAGAAGCTCGATCCGCTGCGACAGGTTGCGGGCCAGAATCAGGATCAGATTGCCGATGTCAAAGGGATTGAGAATGATTTGGTAAGGATGCGACGCTTCCAGGCTGGTGACGGCAGGCGCGGCGCTGCTCCACAGCGCCCCGCCGCCGCGCAGCTTGTCCCAGGATCCGGCATCGCCCAGGCTGCGCATCGCCCGGTCGATGGCGCGCGAATCGGCCGCGGTCAGCAGCGTCCAGGTCAGCGGCTCCGCCCCCTGCCCCCGATATTGCAGCAGGGCCGCCTCCGGCAGCATGTCGGCGTTCTCGGTCAACGCCACGACGTCGATCTGCGCCTCCTCCACCGTCCAGTGGCTGATATAGCGCGCCGCCGCCGCCATGACCCGCCGTGCCCAGTCCGGCACCCAGCTCCGCCCGCCGCCGGACTGCTCCTTGGCATCGCCGGCCAGGCGCTGCCAGCGGTTGCTGGCGCCGCCGTCGGCCGCCAGGGCCGAGCCCGCCAGGGCGAACGGCTGCCCCGGACTCTGCGGCGTCCCCGCCCCCGGCCGCGCCGTGGGCGGACGGGCGCCGTTGCCGGACCAACCCAGCCGCAGCCGCTCCGCCAGGGCGCGGCGGTCGGCGCTCGCCATCGGTTCGCCGCGGGCCTTGGCCTGGGCGATCAGGGAGCCGGCCTCCAGAAGGCTGGCCAGACGGTCGGCTGGAAGCGGGGCGGAGGCGAAGACGGCCTGTGGCAGTGCCGCGACCGGGCCGACGATCAGGGCATTGTCGTCCGGCACGCCGTCCCAGCCGACATAGGGCACCACCGCCATCAGGTCACCCGCCCGCTGCGCCAGCTTGGCGGTCAGGCTCCAGGCCGCCCCGAACCAGGCGGGATCGCGCCCGACGACGACAAGGTCGAAGGGCGGCGCATGCTCTCCCGCGGCCATGCCGCCATAGGGGAAGGCGGTGTTGGCGAAGCCGCCGAGATTGGGCAGCGTGACCAGCCGGGCGAAGCCGGGGATTTCGATGCTGGAGCTGTCCAGCAGGGTGAAGCCCGGGCGCCGCACCGCGAAGACGCAGTCGGTGCCGCCGGCCGGCGGCAATTCCGCCTCGATCTCGATCTGGTTGGGGCCGGGCCGGAACAGCTCCATCGGCAGCGGCATCTCGCCATTGTCGATCACGCCGCTGGACCGCTTGTCGACCTCGATGGCGCCGGCCGACTTGCCGTTCACCCGGACGTTCAGCACGGCGCCGGGGCCGAGATTGCCCTCGAACACGGCGTTGACATGGAACAGGATGGAGCGGTCGCTGACCGGGGCGAAGCCAACCGGCAGGGTCAGGCCGATGCGGCCGCTATAACGATAGCCGCTGTGCTGCACGGTCCGGAAGCCCAGCTCCGACAGGTGGTAGCGTCCTTCCACCTGCGCCGGCGCGGTCGGCGGGACCGCCGGCGCCCTCGCGTCGGTCACGATCATGGCGGTTTGCGTCGGCAGCGGCCGGGACAGATCGGCAAGCCGCATCACCGCCTGGTCGACCTCCTGCTGCGTCCGGCCGGAGGCGACGGCGACGAAGCCGCCACGCAGGGAATCGGCGCTCCCGCCGGTGGTGGCGGAAACGGGATAGACGGCAAGGAATGGGCCGCTGATGGCGGCGGCGCGCGTCTCGCCCAACAGCGGGGCGATGCGGTCGCGGGTACCGATCAGGATGTTCTTGCTGCCCGGCAGGGGCAGGCTCTCCAACGTCGGCGCCACACCGCCCGCCGGCTTCACCGGAACCGCCACCACCCGCGGGGTCTGATCGCCCAGCAGCAGGCCATAGGACTGCGCCACCATGGAGCCCCAGCCGAGATGATCGGCGTCGATCTCGCTGCCGGGTTGGAGGATCGCCAGCGGCTCGCGCGCGCGGTCGGCCGCGGCCAGAAGCTGACGGATCATCGCCAGGTCCGGCTCCGGAACGCCGCCATCCGACAAAAGGGTCAGCGACGAGGCGGCCAGATTGACCCGCGCCCACAGGTCATAGGTGCCGCGCACCGTGCAGATGGCGCGGTGCTGGGCGCTGGTCTGGAAGACGATCTGGTTCTCGCCGGGACGGATCAGGTTGGCCGGCAGGGTGATGGAGGCGTTGACCGGCCCCTTGAAGGCGGAAAGCGGCAGATCCGCCACCGGCGCGCCATTGATGAAGACCGACAGCGCCCCCTTCTCGGGCAGGATGTCGATGCCGTTCTCGTAGGTCAGCGTCAGCATGGCCGACGCCAGCCCGATCACCGGCGGCAGGACGGCGCGCAGAGCCACCGTCTCCGTCTCGCCGTTGAGGGTGACCTCGGGCTGGCCGTCACGCAGGTTCGACAGCGGGATCACCCGCCGGTCGGCCGCCGACACCGGCGCCGCCCAGCCGGCCCAGAGGCACAGAACCGCCAGGGAAGCCAGCAGCATCCTGGCCCGCCGGCCCGCGCCGGTATGGTTGCGCATGCCCGCCATCTAGGGAGCCTGGAAGGTCAGGATGCGGCGCAGCGCGCCGGGCAGGGCCAGCAGCACATGCCCCAGCCGCGGCACCACCCGCGTGGCGAAGAACAGCAGCCCGCCGAAGAAGGTCGGCGCGGCCACCCGCTTGCGGTCGAGGACGCTGTCCCAGCCGACGCTGTTGCCGAAGACGAAGCGCGCCATCTCCACGATGTCCTGGCGGTCGCGCGGGGCGAATCCGGCACCGACCGCCAACTCGCCGTTGCGCGGCTCGATGCGGGAGATGCGCACGCCGGTGGTCGTCGCCGCCTCCGTCTCGGTCGCGGCGATGGTCAGCACCGGCGTCTGGTCGGGCAGGCTCAGCAGGTCGCGCCAGCTCGGCTCGACCACAAGGCCGACACCACCGGCCGACACGTCGGCGACCGTCAGGTCGATGCTGGTGCCATCGGCGAATTTCAGCACCGCCGGACGGTCGACGGTGAAGCGTTCCTGGCGCCGGACACGCTTGCGCTCATAGACGACGGCGAGACCGCCGAGCGCCAGCAGGAGGCTCAGGGAGCACCACACCGCCACCGGAACGATGGCGGCACGGTGTTCGGGGAACAGGTAATAGCGCCAGCCGCAGGCGACCAGCCCGGCGGTCAGCAGCAGCGTGGTGACGATGAAGGGGGTGGCGAGCGGGGAGAAGCCGTCGCCCTCCACCGACTGGCCCTTGGCCGTGACCTTGAACACCGGGTCGCGCGGCCGGATCATCGTCGCCAGCGCCGCGCGGGAGACATGGAAGGACTGAAGATACTCGTACAGTTCCGAGAACAGCGGCCAGCGCATCCGTCCATGCAGGAACTGCGACAGGAAGGCGGCGGCGAAGACATGCGGAATGACGAAACAGGCGAAGTCCGGCAGATTGATGCGGTAGATCTCCAGCCCGAACAGGGCGTAGCACAGCGGCGACAGCAGGAAGATCGGCCGCCAGAACCAGAAGAACCAGTACATCATGGTGCTGAGGTAGCACAGCCGCTGCGCGATGGTCAGCCCACGCTTGAACAACGGGTTCTTCAACAGGAACAGCTGGACCATGCCCTGGGTCCAGCGCGATCGCTGGGCGATGAAGCTGTCGAAGGTCTCCGGCTGGAGACCGGCGATCAGCGGACGGGGCAGATAGACGCTGCGCCAGCCGCGCGCATGCAGTTCCAGCGCCGTCTCGCAATCCTCGGTCACGGTGTCGCCGCTGAAGCCGCCGACCTCCTCCAGCGCCGCGCGGCGCAGGATGGCGGCCGATCCGCAGAAGAACGACCCGTTCCAACGGTCGAGCCCCGGCTGGATCGAGTAATAGAACATCTCGTTCTCGCTCGGCATCCGTTCGAAGGTGCCGAGGTTGTATTCGACCGGGTCGGGATTGACGAAGAAATGCGGCGTCTGGACCAGGAACAGGCCGGAATCCCGCTGGAAGAATCCCACCGTCGCCTTGAGGATGCCCACCGTCGGGACATGGTCGGCATCCAGGATCAGCACGAGATCGCCCGATGTCTTCTGGAAGGCGTGGTTGATGTTGCCGGCCTTGGCATGCTCGTTGCGCGGCCGGCTCATGTAGATGACGTGCAGCCGTTCGCACAGCGCCGTCAGCGTCTCGCGCCGTTCCTTCGCCGCGGCGGCCAACTCGGGGTTGGCCTGGGCCAGCTTCTGATCGGTGCCGCCGTCGTCCAGCAGATAGACGGTCAGCTTGTCGCGCGGATAATCGATGGAGACCGCGGCGGCCAGCGTCGTCTCAAGCAGTTCCGGCTCCTCGTTGTAGGAGGGAATGTAGACGTCGACGCTGGGCCAGGAGGCCGGATCGCCCGTCGGTGCCGCCGGTTCGCGCTCGAGCGGATCGATGATCACGAACAACGATGTCAGGAACAGCACGAAGGACAGGGCTTCGGCGGCGAACAGGGTGACGCCGGGAACGAAATTCACCAGATCGTCCCCCGGCGGCAGCGTGCCGGTCAGCCGCCAGAAGAAATAGCGGAAGGTGACGAAGGCCAGCAGCAGCACGGTCAGGGTCCGGGCATGCCAGAACCGTTGGGAGAAGCGCCCCAACACGAAAGCCGCCACAACCACACCGGCTGAGATCGCGGCACTTGCAAATCTTCCAACGGGCAGGGCCGCCAGCGCAAGAAACAAACCCGCAGACAACAACAATAGAATCCACAGCAAGACAGAACGCAATGAAAACCTGCGGTTGTTCAGGCTGGCCTGTCGTTTGGTTTGCTGCGCCCTGTTGTTCATAGGTCGAACAACGGTCTTGGCATCGGACGAAGTTGTCATACGAATCCGCAGAATGAGGCCATCGCACCCTAGTGTGAGTCCCCATTATCGCTCAAGCTTCGTTACAAATCGTTACCTGTATTAAGCAAATATCGCTTAAAAGCTATCTTTGTTCCTCAGGTACAATCCCAATTGCGAACCAACCGCGACACATGCGCGCAGGCCGGAGCGCCGGAAGGGCCACGACTCGGGCAGGGTCGGCAGACGCTCGGGCGATGCCGCAACCGGTTCCTTTGCGCGGCAGCCTTGCGCGATGGCCGATGTCTGCGGGGATGACGCGGGACGGGATTGCCGCCAAGGTGGCGGACAATTCGCCTGTCCCTCAACCAAGACGCTGTCCTCCTCCGGTTTCCATGCCCATTTCAATGCCCAGCCTCGCCCTGCTGTCCGATGCGTTCGCCGTCCTGGCCCCGGTTTTCGTGGTGGCCGCCTTGGGCTATGGCTGGACCCGCGGAAAGCTGCCCTATGACAGCGCCTTCATCACCACCTTCGCGATCAACGTGTCCTCGCCCTGCCTGGTCTTCTCCGCCTTGACCCGGTTGCATCTGTCAGCCGATGTGATGGGGGAGATGGCATTGGCGGCGACGGCCTGCATGGCGCTGACGGCGCTGGCCTCGGTGCCGGTGCTGCTGGCGACGGGATTGTCGCTGCGGGTCTATGTGCCGGCGATGGCCTTCCCCAACGCCGGCAATCTGGGATTGCCGGTCTGCCTGTTCGCCTTCGGGGAAAACGGTCTCAGCCTCGCCGTGCTGTTCTACGCGGTGATGTCGGTCGGCCAGTTCACGTTGGGGCCGGCGCTGGCGGCCGGGCGTTTCGACCTGGGACAGATGGCGCGGACGCCGACGATCTACGCGGTGGCGCTGGCGGTGGCGATCCAATTGGCCGGGCTGCCATTGCCGGTCTGGATCGGCAACAGCACGACCCTGCTCGGCAATTGCGCCGTGCCGCTGATGCTGTTCTCGCTGGGGGTGGCGCTGTCGAAGCTTCGGTTGTCCGGAGCGCTGCGGGCGCTGTCGATGTCGGGCTTCCGGCTGGCGGTGGGCTTCGCCATGGGGCTGCTGGTGGCCTGGGCGATGGGGCTGACCGGCGCGGCGCGCGGCGTGGTGCTGGTGCAAAGCTCCATGCCGGTGGCGGTCTTCAACTATCTGTGGGCGCTGCGCTACGGCAACGCGCCGGAGGATGTGGCGGGCATGGTGCTGGGCTCCACCACCATGGCCTTCATCGGCCTGCCCGCGCTTCTGATGATCGTGATGGAATAGGAGGGACGAGGGTCATGGCGCATAGGGAACACCGCTACGCCGTCCGGCTCGACTGGACCGGCAATCTCGGCACCGGCACATCGGCCTACCGGGCCTACAGCCGCGACCATGCGTTGTGCGCCGGGACGAAGCCGGCGATTCCCGCGACGTCCGACCCGGCCTTCCGCGGCGATCCGGCACGCTGGAACCCGGAGGAACTGCTGGTCGGCGCCCTGTCCTCCTGCCACCAGCTCTGGTATCTGCATCTCTGCTCGGCCGCCGGGATCGTCGTCACCGCCTATTCCGACGACGCCGAGGGGCTGATGGCGGAGGAGGCCGACGGCGCCGGCCAGTTCACCGCCGTCCTGCTGCGGCCGCGGGTGACCCTGGCTCCCGGATCGGACGCGGATGCGGCACTCGCCCTGCACCATCAGGCGGCGGAGAAATGCTTCATCGCCCGCTCCGTCAACTTTCCGGTCCGGCATGAGCCCAGGGTGGAGGTCGCGAACGATGGCCATTGATCCGAACGGAAGCTCCCCTCCCCTGCCCGTCCTGGACGCCGTCGGCGGCCGGCGCAGCGTCCGCGCCTTCCTGCCGACCCCGGTGGAGCGGGAGACGGTGCTGCGCATCCTGGATCTCGCCGCCCGCGCGCCGAGCGGCTCCAACATCCAGCCCTGGAAGGTGCACGCCATCGCCGGAGCGGCGCGGGACGCCCTGTCGGCGGAGTTGCTCGCCGCTCACGAGGCAGGAGAACCGGAGATCGCCGAATATCCCTATTACCCGGAAAGCTGGCGGGAACCCTATCTCGGCCGACGGCGGGCGGTCGGCTGGGCTCTCTATGGGGCGCTCGGCATCGGCAAGGGCGACCGCGACCAGATGGCGCGCCAGCATGGCCGCAACTGGCTGTTCTTCGGCGCGCCGGTCGGGCTGTTCTTCGCCATCGACCGCGACATGGGCAAGGGCGGCTGGCTCGACCTCGGCATGTTCATGCAAAATGTCATGCTCGTCGCCCGCGGCTTCGGGCTGGAGACCTGCCCGCAGGCGGCCTTCTGCTATCGCCACGCCATCACCGCCCGCCATTTGGGGCTGCCCGACACCGAAATCATCGCCAGCGGCATGGCGCTGGGCTTCGCCGACTGGTCGGCCCCGGAAAACAGCTTCCCGACTGAACGCGAAGCGGCCTCCTCCTTCACCCGTTTCACCGGCTTCTGATAGCGGGTTCGGAAAGGGTCGGAACCCGCTATCGCCCGCGACCGCGGGCGCGGCGCATGATTCCCGTCATTGCAGCCTGACGAACCCGTTCGGCGCGGTCGCGGCCGGCGCGCAGGGCGACAGCAACGCGGAGACGAAGGCGGCGGTCTGGACCAGAACCCGCGGCGAGAAGGGCTTGGCGATATAGCCAAGGCCAAGCCCACCGGCCTGGGCCTTGTTGGGCGGGTTCCCGGTGGCGAAAACGCAGGGAATGCCCATCATCTTCAATTCCCGCGCGACATCGAGCCCGCTGGACCCGTTGGCCAGCTTGATGTCGACGAAGGCCATGTCCGGCTTCTCCCGTCCGGCCAGGGCGACGGCGGTGGACAGATCGTCGGCGATCCCCGTCACCTCGTGACCAGCGGACTGGAGCGTCAGGGACACACCCTCCGCGATCAGATATTCATCCTCTATAATCAATATCTTCATTGCTTCTTTATAACTTTTCCAAGATCTCCGGAAGCATCACGCCTGGGTTGGCGTCCGCGACTTCATGGGGAAAGTTAAAAGGAAGCGTGTCCCCGGAGTCAAATGCTCGATCTCCAACCGACCCCGGATCTGCCGTGTCAGATTGCGGACAGTGTTCAGGCCAAAGCCGCCGCCGCTGCTCGCGACCTCCTCGGGCAGACCGATTCCGTCATCCGCGACATCGATATGGACCTCGTCGCCATCCACTCCCAGATCCACCCTGACGGTGCCCGGCCGACCGCCGGGAAAGGCATGCTTGTAACTGTTGGCCAGCAACTCGTTGACGATCAGCGCCACCGGAACGGCGGTATCCACCGGTGCGGGCAGCGGCAGGGGGACCGTGACGGTCATCGCCGGCTCGCCGGAGCCCATGGCCGGAACGGCGTTCTCGGCGATGCTGCGGATCAGGTCCGACAGTTCGACCATGTCATGCACCGCCCCTTCGCCATAGAGGTGGCGGTGGACCTCGGCGATCGCCAGCACGCGGCCGCTGCTGTCCAGCAGCTCCTGCCGCACGTCATGGCTGCGATGCTTCAGCGCCTGGGTCCGGAGCAGGTTGGCGACGATCTGAAGCGAGTTCTTGACCCGGTGGTTGACCTCCTCGAGCAGCCCCCTGTTCTCCCGCAAGGCGGCCGCCAGCGCCTGCCCCTCCGCCCGCTCGGCCTGATAGTCGCGCTCCAGCCGGCGGACGGTCGAATAGCCGAGCCAACCGGTGCCCACCACGAAGACCAGCCCGTAGGCGACCATCAGCAGTTCCAGCAGGGTGGCATGGTGGCTGCGCCGGTCGAGCAGCCTGTCCTCCTCCGCCCGCATGGTGGCGGTCAGCCGCCGGGTCTCCGCCGTCGCGGCGGCGCCCATCCCGCTGGCGACGGCACCTGCCCGA
Source organism: Azospirillum sp. B510 (assembly GCF_000010725.1). NCBI lineage: Bacteria > Pseudomonadati > Pseudomonadota > Alphaproteobacteria > Rhodospirillales > Azospirillaceae > Azospirillum > Azospirillum sp. B510. Next base: position 663,784 of record NC_013857.1, read on the forward strand.
ACCATCGCCAGCGCCCGCTCCAGCCCCGCCTCGTCCGCCTGCCGCAGGACCTCGGCCATTCCGTTCAGCCGGTCGGCGGTCAGCGACCGCAGGGACTTCACCGTGTCCTGTTGCACCGGGTTGTCGGCGGTCAGCGCTCCGATGCGGTCGAGCAGCATCCGGCTGCGCTCCGTCTCCTCCTGGTAAAAAGTCAGATGACGGCGGTCGAGCGACAGCAGATATCCGCGCTGGCTCGATTCCGCCTCGGACAGGGCGGATTGCAGTTCCTGGACGGTGGAGATGACCGTGTGGGTGTGGTCAACCCACTCGATGGCGCGGCGATACTCGACAAAGACCGCGACGAGAACCAGAAAGCCGACGAACAGCCCGCCGAACAGCAGCGCCGATAGCCTGACCGCCCGTGCGCGCGCGGCACGGCGGGCAAGACTGGCATAGGTGGTGTTGGGCATGGACCGTTCCCGCTTCGGGCCGTCGATCTTGAGCGATCGTCAGGCCGGCGACCCGCACAGTTTGGAGTGTCCCCTACCGCCAGCATTGACGTGGGTCAAGAAAAGCCGAGAGGCTAAACGATCATCGTCGTTATCCCGATTTGCGGAAGCCGGCGGTCGGAACCGCGGCCGGCCGGATCATGATGAAGCCGGCGGGCCGGCCGGAAGGGGCAGCGCCGAGACGAGGGTCTCGTGCAGGCGGCTGGGCTGGATCGGCTTGTGGAGCAGCGCGCATTGGGCGCTCGCCGCCTCGCGCAGGCGGTCCGCGGAGGTGTCGCCGGTCAGCAGCACGCCGGGAACGTCCCGCGACAGCCGGCGGCGGACCATGTCCATCACCATCAGCCCCGTGGTGCCCTCCGGCAGACGATAGTCGGCGAGGATCAGATCGGGCGCCTCGCCGGCCCCGATCAGGCTGTCCAGGCACGCGCCGGCCTCCACCCCGCTGCCCGCCTCCACCACGCGATAGCCCCACTCCTCCAGCATCAGCACCAGCGCCATGCGGATGACGGCGTCATCCTCCACCAGCATGACCAGCCGGCCGGCGGCGGATCGGTCAGGGTGGCCGGCGGTGCCCACCTCGTCCCCGCCACCCTCAGCCAGAGCCTCGGTCAGCGGCAGGCAGACGGTGAAGCGGCTGCCCCGGCCAAGCGAGGAGGTAACGTCGATCCTGCCGCCAAGCATGGCGACCAGCCGGCGCGCGATGCTGAGCCCCAGCCCCAGCCCCTCGCGCCGGTCGCGGGCGGCGTTGCCGACCTGGAAGAAGTCCTGGAAGATGCGGTCGATATGCTGGTCGGCGATGCCGATGCCGGTGTCCCAGACCTCGATCCGCAACCGGTCGCCGCGGCGGCGCACGCCGAGCAGGATCCGTCCGCCCGGCGCATAGCGCAGCGCATTGGCCAACAAGTTGCGCAGCACCCGCTCCAGCAGGCCCGGATCGGTCAGCGTCGCCAGCGGCGGCGCCACCAGACGCAGGCTCTGCCCGTTCGCCGCCGCCAGCGGGGCGAATTCCCCATGCAGACGGGCCAGCAAGGCGCCGACATCGACCGGCTCCGGATGGGGGGCGACCAGTCCCGCCTCCAGTTTGGAGATGTCGAGCATCCCGTCCAGCATGCCCCCCAGCCCGCCGAGCGAGGATTGGATCTGCTCCGCCATCCGCCGGGTACCGGCGGGAAGGCTTTCCTTCAGCAACAGGTCGGACAGCAGCAGCAGCGCCTGCACCGGCTGGCGCAGATCGTGGCTCGCCGCCGCCAGGAATCGTTCACGCGCGTCCAGCGCGACATTCAGGTCACGCTCCAGCGCCTTCACCGCGGTGATGTCGGCGACGCTGGACACCACCGCCTCCACCCGGCCGGCCGGATCGGCGACGGGGCGGCTCGACACCCGCAGCCAGCGAATGGGGGAAGGGGCCGGGGCGGTCGCCTCCTCCCCCTCGACCACGCCGATGATGCGTTCGACCACCGGCTTGCCACTGCGCGCCGCCTCGGCCGCCGGGGGCAGCCCATGCAGCCGGTTGCCATTGGCATCGATGAAACGGCGGCCGGCGGTGGTCGGAACCACGGTGGCCGGGGCGGTGGCCGGCGCCAGATGACCGTCCGCCCCGCCCTCCCCGTCGAAGGCGGCGGCGGTCGGGTCGAGCAACGCGCGGGCCGGGCCGCCCAGCAGCCGCTCCGCCATGGCGTTCGCCAGCAGGCTGCGGCCGTCGGCGGCGGTCATCGCCAGCGCGTCGTGCAGCGACTGGACCAACACCCGGTGCCGCCGCTCGCTGAGGTTCAGCGCCGCTTCCGCCGTCCGCCGCGCTGTGACGTCGCGGAAGGCGACGACGGCGCCCTGGATGCGGTCCTCGATCGGGGTAAGGCGTCCACCCGCCCCCAACATGGGCGAGATGGTGACCTCCACCAGCAACGTTCCGCCATCCTCGCGGCGCAGCGTCTCGCAGGCGACGCTGCGCGACCGTCCATCGGTCAGCGACAGGGCCAGCGCGCGGGCCGCCCCACCCGCCGCGGATCCGGCGCCCTGGCCCCTGGCGTCCTCGCGGTCATCCTCGCCGCCGGCCAAGCCCGCTTCACCCCGCGGAGCCGGTCCGGCCAGCAGATCGGACGGCGGACGGCCGATCAGGTCGAGGTCGAGATGGCCGGTCATCGCCGTCGCCGCGGCGTTGACGAAGCGGATGCGCCCATCGGCGTCCACCCCCAGGATGCCGTCGCCGACCGACTGGAGGATATGGTGATAGTCGGCGCGGGCACGTTCGGCGGCGTCGCGGGCCTGCTGCACCGCCCGCAACCAGGCATTGCGCTCGGTCAGGTCGGTGATGGTCAACAGCACGTCGCCGCGGTCGGTGTCGTCCAGCGTCACCCGCCGGGCATCGGTCAGCCCGTCGATGATCGCGCCCTGCGGACCGAGATAGCGGAACTCCTGCCGGACCCACGCGCCACTGTCCCGCAGCCGGCTGAGCGCGGTGAACAGCCGGCCATGGTCGATGCTGTCGACCAGCAGGGTCAGCGGCCGCCCCTTCAGACGGAGCATCGGCAGGCCGAACTGCCGCTCGGCGGCGGAATTGGCCTCGCCGACGATGCCGGCGGCGTTCACCGCCAGACAGGCCAGCGGCACCGACTGGAACAGCTGGAGATATTGCAGGCGCGAGGCCTCGAGCGCCTGCTGGGCGCCGCGCAGCTCCTCGTTCTGGATCTCCAGCTCGGCCTGATGGACATACAGCTCGTGCAGCAGTTCCTTCATCGAGGTGGCGGTGATGTCGGCAGCCTCGAAATTGCCGCCATCAAGGGCGGTTTCGGCGCGGCGCCGCAGGCGGCCGGAGGAATCCTCCGTCATTGCGCTTCCTCATGACCCTTGCCGTCGCGTGCGGCGCCCGCCTCATTGTCCCGTGACAGCTGCAACTCCATCAGTTTGCGGTTGGTGATGTTGATATGGCTGACGACGATGCCGCCGTCATGATCGTCCAAACGGGTGGCGTGCATCAGGAACCAGCGCCGCTCATCCGGCGAATGGCAGGGATATTCGATGGTGAAGTCATCGGCCTCGCGGTCCAGGATGCGGCGCAGACCGTCATGCGCCGCGCCGGCGATGCCATCGGTCGCCGCAGCCTCCGGGGACAGGCAGACCTCCAGATAATTGGTGCCGACCCCGCAGCGTTCGACCGCCGGCCCGCCATTGCGTTCGGCGAAGCTCCGCCAGGCGGCATTCACCATGACGATCCGGCCCTGCCGGTCGGTGACGGCGATATGCTCCGGCAGACTGTCCAGCACCTTCTGCAAGCGCTCCTGCGCCTTCCTGGTGGCGGTGACGTCGACGAAGGTCACCACCACGCCGCCGATCTGGCTCTTGTCGGTCAGATAGGGCAGGATTCGGGTCAGCACCCAGCGTCCGTCATGCACGCGGACATGGCGCTCCACCGGCTCCTGATCGTCGAACACCTTGCGAATGTCGGCGAGGAAGTCGGGATGGTCGATTTTGGTCGACAGATGCGCGATCGAGCGGCCGATGTCGCGCGGGATGATGTTGATGAATCCGGCCGCCGCCGGCGTGAAGCGGCGGATCACGAAATCGCCGTCCAGGAACACCGTGCCGATCTCGGTGGAGCGCAGAAGATTGTCGAGGTCGTTGGTGATCTCGGTCAGTTCCTCCACCTTCGCCTGATATTCGGCATTGACGGAGTAAAGTTCCTCATTGACCGATTGCAGTTCCTCGTTGGTGCTCTGAAGTTCTTCATTGGAAGCCAGCAGCTCCTCGTTGGTGGCCTGCAATTCCTCGTTGGCGGTTTCCAGCTCCTCGATGGTCGCCTGTAGATTCTCGCCACGCGACAGCAGCTCCTGCTCCAGCCCGCGAATGCGCTCGGCGGCGTCGGCATTCAGGTCGAAGTCGGAATCCGGCATCGACAGCGGCGGCATGTTGGCGCGGTCCAGCACGACCAGGGCGAAACGGCGTCCGGTCTTGCGCGCGACATAGGGCTGGACGCGCAGGCTGATCGCCACCACCCCCTCCCGGTCCTTCACCGGGATGTTGGACAGCGCGAACTCCTCGCCGGAGCGGAAGGCGCGGCTGAGGGCGGTGCCCGTCACCATGGCGACCGACGACGGCAGCAGCTTCAGCACATTCAGCGTCGCCTCGCCCGCCGGCACCTTCAGCAGGGAGGAGGCGTCGCCGAACACATGCATGATGGTCATCTGGTCATTGACCAGCAGGCAGGGCGGCACATAGGCCTTCATCAGCGCCGCCATCGCCTCGTCGATGGCCGCTCCCTCCTCCATCGCCTGGGACGACCCGTCCTCGCCATGGCGGGCCAGCGGGGCCGCGACCGTCGGCACCAGCAGCCGCGACAGCCGGAACGACCCGGCGCGCAGGCTCTGGAAGACCTTGTTGCGGCTGTCGACGGTGTGGAAGTCCGATTGGAGGTCGCCCAGCGTCTCGCTGGTGCCGAGGAACAGGAAGCCGCTCTGGCGCAGCGCGTACTGGAACAGGCTCAGAACCTTCCGCTGCAACGGCTGATCCATGTAGATCAGCAGGTTGCGGCAGCTCAGCAGGTCGATCTTGGTGAAGGGCGGATCGCGCATGATGTTGTGGGCGGCGAACACCACCATGCGGCGGATGTCGCGCGACACCACATAGCCATCCCCCCGTGTGGTGAAGAAACGGGACAGCCGCTCCGGCGACACATCCTCGACGATGGCGCCCCCATATTCGCCGAGACTTGCCAGTTCTATACTGTCCTGATCGATGTCGGTGGCGAAGATCTTGACATCGACGCTGCGGCCCAGCCGCTCCTGCGCCTCGGCGAACAGGATGGCGAGGGAATAGGCCTCCTCGCCGCTGGCGCAGCCGCAGACCCAGACGCGGATCATGTCGGTTGGGCTGCGGTTGGCGAGCAGGCCGGGGATCACGCGGTCGGCCAGGACACGGAACGCCGCCTCGTCGCGGAAGAAGCGGGTCACCCCGATCAGCATCTCCTTGTACAGGGTGACCGTCTCGGCGCTGTTCCGCCGCAGCAGGGCGGCATAATCCTCCATCGAGTCCAGCCCGGCCCCCTGCATGCGCCGTTCGATCCGTCGCAACAGGGTCGCCAGCTTGTAATGCGAGAAATCGACGCCGGTGACGGAACGGATGACCGCGATGATCTGGGCCAGCGGGTCGTCGCCATCCTCGCGCCGCTGCCGGCCCGCCTGACCGGAGTTCCGCATCGGGGGGCTGCGGGCCAGTGCCTTGCGCGCATGCTCGATCAGGCGGGCCGGCAGTTCCTCCGGCGGCAGGGTGGCGTCGATCTGCCCGGTGGCGAGCGCGCTGCGCGGCATGCCGTCGAACTGCGCCGTCTCCGGCTTCTGCACCGCGGTGAAACCGCCGGCGGACTTGATCGCCATCAGGCCGCGCGTGCCGTCGGAGCCGGTGCCCGACAGGATCAGGCCGATGGCGAAGGGGCCCTGGTCACGGGCCAGCGCGGTCAGGAAAATGTCGATCGGCAGGCTCATGCCGCCGCCGACATCCTTGGCGGTCAGCCGCAGCCGGCCATCCTCGATGCTCAGATGCTTGCCCGGCGGCAGCAGATAGACGGTGTTGCGCTGGACCGGCACGCCGTCGGTCGCCTGCACCACCTCCATGGCCGTGTGCTTGGCCAGCAGGTCGACCATCAGGCTCTTGTGCACCGGTGACAGATGCTGGACGACGACATAGGCGAGGTCGCCGTCGCCGGGCACCGCGTCGAAGAAGCGCTGCAACGCCTCCAGCCCGCCGGCCGAGGCGCCGATGCCGACGATGCAACAGACCTTTTCCGGCGGCACGCCGTCATTCGCCAGCGCGGGGATGACGCCGGCATCCGGGGATGCGGCGTCAAGAGGAGCGGGCGGCGTGGTCGGCGTATCCGTTGGCACGGTGATAAACATGTCCTTCCAATATCGGCCTGCCCGTTTCCGGCACAAGCGATACCCTGCCTATATCCAACGCAGTTGATTTGGTCAACTTGGCGGTTGCCCGACATCAACCTTATCTGTCGTCACTTTAATTGGATCACCTCTCCCACCCCATCGATTTGACTTTGGTTTTATGACGAATGTATCCTAACTAAAGTATCTCCACCGGACAGCGGAGGTCGCCTGTCCGAAAGGCGTTAAAGCCGGAGGCCACCGGAACGGGAAACCTGACCCGCGCGAAATTCCTGCTATGTTGGCATCATGGACGCCACAATCCGGAGCGTCTTTCGGCATGCAAGGCAGCGGAAACGGGTCATGAGCTTCACCTCGATCTATCGGCACGGATTTGCGCGGGTGGCCGCCTGCACCACGCGCTGCATTCCGGCTGATCCGGCGGCGAACGCCGCCGCCATCCTGGAGGCGGCCCACGCCTGCCATGACAAGTCGGTGGCGGTGGCGCTGTTTCCCGAATTGGCGCTGTCCGGCTACGCCATCGACGACCTGTTGATGCAGGATCCGCTGATCGACGCGGTGGAACAGGCGCTCCTCGATCTGGTCCAGGCTTCGGCCGGACTGATGCCGCTGCTGCTGGTGGGTGCGCCGCTGCTCCATGATGGACGGCTCTACAACACGGCGGTGGCGATCCACCGCGGCGAGTTGCTGGGCGTGGTGCCGAAGCAGCATCTGCCGAACTACCGGGAATTCTATGAGCGCCGACAGTTCGCCTCTGGCGCCGGCACCGAAGGCGGAACGATCCGCATCGGCGATCTGACCGCCCCCTTCGGGCCCGACCTGCTGTTCTCCGCCGAGGATCAGCCCGGCCTGGTCGTCCATGCCGAAATCTGCGAGGATCTCTGGGTCCCGGCGCCACCCAGCACCATGGCGGCGTTGGCCGGCGCCACCATCCTCGCCAACCTGTCGGCCAGCAACATCACCATCGGCAAGGCCGATACCCGCCGCCTGTTGGCGAAATCACAGTCGGCGCGCTGTCTGTCAGCATATCTCTACTCGTCGGCGGGAACGGGCGAATCGACGACCGACCTCGCCTGGGATGGCCAGACCTCGATCTTCGAGGCCGGCGAGATGCTGGCGGAGAGCGACCGCTTCCCCGACGGCGCCCAGATGGCGGTGGCCGACGTCGATCTCGACCTGCTGCGGCAGGAACGGCTGCGCCAGGGCACCTTCGATGACAACCGGCGCCTGTTCGGCGACGCCACCCGCGGTTTCCGCACCGTCGCCTTCCGGCTCGACGCCGGAGAGGAGGATGTCGGGCTGCTGCGCACCGTGCCGCGCCTGCCCTTCGTTCCCGCCGCCGCCGAGCGGCTGGAGCAGGATTGCTACGAGGCCTACAACATCCAGGTCGCCGGTCTGGTGCAACGGCTGCGCGCCACCGGAATGGGCACGCTGGTGATCGGGGTGTCGGGCGGGCTCGACAGCACCCATGCCCTGATCGTCGCCGCCCGCGCCATGGACCGGCTCGGCCTGCCGCGCACCGGCATCCGCGCCTACACCATGCCCGGCTTCGGCACCAGCGAGGGAACCAAATCCAACGCCTGGAAACTGATGACGGCGCTGGGGGTGACGGCGCAGGAACTGGACATCCGGCCGGCGGCCAACCAGATGCTGCGCGACATGGACCACCCCTTCGCCCGGGGCGAGGCGATCTATGACGTGACCTTCGAGAATGTGCAGGCCGGCCTGCGCACCGATTACCTGTTCCGGCTCGCCAACCAGCACAACGGCATCGTGCTGGGGACCGGCGACCTGTCGGAACTGGCGCTGGGCTGGTGCACCTATGGCGTCGGCGACCAGATGTCCCATTACAACGTCAACGCCGGCGTGCCGAAGACGCTGATCCAGCACCTGATCCGCTGGGTCGGCCGCACCGGCCAGTTCCAGCGGGAGGTGTCGGAGACGCTCGACGCCATCCTGAAGACGGAAATCTCGCCCGAACTGGTGCCGGCCGGGTCCGACAAGGCGCTGCAAAGCTCCGAATCCGTGGTCGGTCCCTATGATCTTCAGGACTTCACCCTGTTCTATGTTCTGCGCTACGGCTTCCGCCCGTCGAAGATCGCCTTCCTGGCCCGCCATGCCTGGTCGGACGCCACCAAGGGCGACTGGCCGGAGGGCTATCCGCTCGACAAGCGCCGCGCCTACAGCCCGGCCGAGATCCGCGACTGGCTGCGCGTGTTCCTGCGCCGCTTCTTCGGCTTCAGCCAGTTCAAGCGGTCGGCGATGCCGAACGGGCCGAAGGTGACGGCCGGCGGCTCCCTCTCCCCCCGTGGCGACTGGCGGGCGCCCTCCGACGGCAACGCCCGTATCTGGCTGGAGGAGCTGGAACGCGAGGTTCCGGCGGAGTGACGGGAGACAACGAAAAGGGCCGGCGCCCTTCCCAGGCGCCAGCCCTTTTCCATTTCGCTATGCCACTGTTCAGATGGAGATGCGCAGGGATTCGCGGTTGACCGGTGCCGCGTCCGGGGTCGTCATCGGACGCGGCGGCACGGGCGGGCGCATCCCGGCGGGCGGCTGGCCCTGTGCCGGGGCGGCGGCCTGCGGCGTGCCCGGATGCGGCTGGGTCGCCTGCTGGGCGGCGATGAACTCGCCCTGGGCGGTCAGGCCGCTGGCGACGTTGCGGTTGATGTTGACCAGCGTGTCGATCTTGCCGAAATCCAGGTCGACCAGACGGTTGGTCGTCTCGCGATCGACCAGCAACGACAGGGCGGCGATGTTGGTGCGAACCTCCGGCGGATGACCGCAATCCTCTTCGGTGATCGCCGCCTGGAAGATGGTCCACAGGCGCTGATTCAGCTGAAGGGCTTCGCGGAACGCCTTTTCGTCCTTGGCATGGCTGGCGGCGATGATGCGGCGCGCCGCTTCCGCCAGGGCCCAGGCCTCGACGTCACGCGGATTGTCCGAGGTCGGCTTGTTGGCGTAAGTGGGAGTCGGCTTCATTCCAAACCCTCGGGGGAAACCCATCCGGTGGGGCGGACCTGCCCCTTTGCGTAGGTAAGGAAGTGTGGGTTATCCGGCCGGCTTTGTCAACGAAACGGGGGTATTCCCCTAGTCCCGGCAGCCCATCACCGCAAACTGGTCACAAGCCCCCCGCGTTTCGGACAGAAGTGCCGCCGCCACCGCCGCCACCCGGTCCTCGCCGATGCCGTCCATCAGGCCGCGGGCGTTCGGATCGGCGGCGACGCGGGCCAGCAGCTCGGGCTGGGGGACCTCGCTGACCACCACCCGCCCATGCGGCCCCCAGGGACCATAGATCGCGGGATAGCCGGGGCCGAACAGCCCGACCGTCGGCACCCCGGCCGCCGCCGCGATGTGCATCAGCCCGCTGTCGTTGCCGACATAGAGGGCCGCCCGGTCCAGGCAGGCGGCGGCGGCCATCGGATCGGTGCGTCCGGTCAGATCGATGGCCTTGGCTCCCAACGCCTCCAGCACGGGCCGTGCCCGCTCCCGTTCCGGTCCGGCGGCGAGCACCGCCACCGGCCGCCCCTCCAGCGGCCCGCCCCGCCCGGTCAGGCGCAGGGCCAGCCGGGCGAAACGGTCGGCTGGCCATTCCTTGCCCAGCCAGTTGGCGGTCGGTCCGATGGCGAGGAAAGGTCCGGGGCCGGCGGGGATCAGGGCGTCGGCCCGCGCCCGCGCCGCGGCGTCGATCCACAGGCGTGGGGCCGGCGGCGGCGACAGGCCCAGCAGGGCGGCGTTCTCCTCCACCTTGTGCATCGGGTGTGCGGCCTTGGCGTGAAAGACCCGGCGGCGGGCCGGCACCAGCCGTCCGACGGCCGAATTGCGCAGATCGACCACCAGATCCCAACGCGTGCCGACACAGTCCAGCCACAGCCGCAGCCAGTGCCGCGCATAGGAACGCTTGGCCAGTGGAATCACCCGCTCCAGCCCAGGAACCGCGCGGAACAGCGGCGCCGGCAACGGCCCGCAGGCGATGGTCAGCCGCCCACCCGGATAGGCCTCGGTCAGATGGCCGAGCAGCCCGGTCGACAGCACCGCATCGCCCAACCGGTTGGAGGTGATGAAGAGGATGCGGCTCATGACGCCTGCCCGGCGGACGCCCCATTCCCGGATGCGCCCGCGTCGGCTTCCTCCCGCCGGCGTCCGGGCCGCAGGCTCAGCCCCCGCGACATCACCCACAGGGCCGGCAGCAGCGCCACCACCGGCATGGCATACATCAGGGGCACGAAGACGGTCGCCTTGCCGGCCAGGCTGGTCAGCCCCAACGCCCCGGCCTGCAACCCCATCACCAGCAGCACGGCGATGGTGACGCGGGAGGACTGGCCGCGCCGGTTGAACTCGCCCGACAACAGCGCCGACAGCGCCACCAACGCGAAGGTCAGGGCCAGCAGCGGCGAGGAGAAGCGATGGTGCAGTTCGGCGATCAGGCCGCGGCGCATGCGGTCGTCCTGGGCCGGGACATTGCCCGACATCAGGTCCTCCGTCGAGCGTTCGCGGGCGTCGGGCCAGCGATCCGCCGCCTGCGGCGCCACCGCCTTCAGATCGACGGCATAGCGTTCGAAGAACAGCTGCGACAGCCGGTTGGTCTTGCGGTCCAGCTCCTGCCGGTTGCCGTCATAGACGACGAAGCGGGTGCCGTCCGCCCCGGTCTGCATCAGCGCGCGGTCACCCATGATCGTCACCGGCTTGTCCGGCTGGCGGCCGTCATGGATCAGCACCTTGTGCAGGTTGCCGTCGCTGTCGCGGTCGCGCAGGAAGACGCTGAACCGGTCGCCGACCTCGTTGAACACCCCTTCGCGCAGGAACAGCTGCGAATAATCGCTGCGCACGGCGTATTCCATCCGCACCAGCTCGCGGTGGGCGGCCGGGGTGATCCAGACATTCAGCACGAGGACGATGGCCATCACCGCCACCGCCAGCACCAGCGCCGGCGTCGACAGCGAGAAGGGGCCGACGCCCGCCGCGCGCATCACCACCAGTTCGCTGTCGGTCGTCATCTTGTTGTAGGTGAACAGGATGGCTCCCACCAGCGCCAGCGGCAGCACGACGCCGAGGAAGGTCGGCACGGTCAGCAGCAGCAGCCACAGGAACATGCCCATCGGCGCGCCGGCGCTGACCACGATCTCGATCAGGCGCAGCGACTGGCTGAGCCAGATGGTCAGCGTCAGGCCCGCCGTTGAATAGAGCGTGGCGATCAGCAGGTTGCGGAACAGGTACCGTTGCAGTCGGTTCATGGAAATTTGCCGGGGCTGTATATGGCCGGCAAGCTGACCGTCCCGGCCCGCCGGGTCAAGTGTTGAAAAAACGCAGGCGCGGACAGGGGGCCCTCATCATCCCTCCGCCGCCTTCGGGGCGCCGTTCGGGAAAGCGCTGGCGCCCGTCCACGCCAACCGGTATGACGGTCGACATGGCGACGATCCAGGAAGCGATGGCTGCCGCGGTGGCCCACCATCAGGCCGGCCGGCTTGCCGAGGCGGCGGCCCTTTACCATGCCGTGCTGGACGCCCTGCCGGGCCATGCCGACGCCGCCCATCTGCTGGGCGTGGTCCATCTTCAGTCGGGCCAGCCGGACCGCGCGGTAAAGTTGATAAAATCCGCCATTCATCACAACCATAGGGTTGCGGACTATCACGACAATCTCGGCAGCGCCCTGAAGATGCTCGGCCGGCTGGAGGAGGCGGTCAGCGCCCACCGGCAGGCGATCCGCCTGCGGCCGGACTTCGCCCAGGCGCTCTACAATCTGGGAAACGCGCTGGAGGCGTCCGGACGATTGGAGGAGGCGGCGACCGCCTTCCGGCAGGCCGCGGCCCGGCGGCCCGGCTATGCCCGCGCCCGCTTCAACCTCGGCAATGTGCTGGCGGCACTCGGCCGCCGGGCGGAGGCGGACGACGCCTATCGCGCCGCCCTGGCCGACGATCCTGAATTCGTCGAGGTGCATGCCAACCGCGGCTCGCTGCTGCTGACGCTCGATCGGCCACGGGACGCGGCGGCGGCACTTGCCCGCGCGCTGGCGCTGCGCCCCGATCATGCCCCGGCGCTGTCCAACCTCGCCGTGGCCCGGCTGGCGCTGGGCGACCGCGATGGGGCGGAACTTGCGGCCCGCCAAGCGGTCGTCACCCGCCCGGATCTGGCCGATTGCCTGCTGCGCCTGGGGGAAGTGCTCCAGCGCGCCGACCGGCTGGGAGCGGCGGCCGATGCCTACCGCGCGGCGCTGGCCTGGAACCCGGCGCTGGCGGAGGCCCACGCCAACCTCGCCCTGGTCCGCCAGGGCCAGGGGCTGCTCGACGCCGCGGATCAGGGGAACCGTCGGGCACTGGCGCTCGACCCCACACTGGCGGATGTGCGCTCCAACCTCGCCTATCTCCAGCTTTTCCGGCCAGGGGTGACGGCGGCGGCGGCGCTGGAGGCGCACCGCGATTGGGACAGGGTTCATGGCATCCCCCACCGTGGCCGCTGGGTGAAGCCCGGCAAGCCATCGGCCTCCAAGGGCCCGCTGACCGTCGCCATCCTGTCCGGCGATTTCCGCCGCCACCCCGCCGGCCTGTTCGCCATCCGCACGGTGGAGGCGCTGCCCGGCCAGGACATCCGCCTGCTGCTCTATGCCAACCAGAGTGAATCCGATGACGTGACCGAGCGCTTCCGCAAGGCGGCGGCGCGCTGGACACCGGTCGCCGGCCTGTCGGATGCCGATGTCGCCGCGCGGATCCGCCAGGACCGGCCCGACATCCTCATCGATCTCGCCGGGCACAACGCCCATGGCAGGCCCGGCGTGTTCGCGCGCAAGCCGGCGGCGTTGCAGGTGGCGTGGTCGGGCTACATGGCGACCACCGGCCTCGCCGCCATGGATGCGCTGGTCGCCGACCGTCACCATGTTCCGGAAGGGATGGAGCGTTTCTACGCCGAGCGGGTTCTGCGCATGCCCGACGCCTTCATCGCCTACGATCCGCCGGGCGACGGGGACGCCCTGCCGCTGACGCCGCCGCCCAGCCTGTCCGGCAAGCCGGTCACCTTCGGCAGCTTCAACATCCTGACCAAGCTGAACGACGATGTGCTGGCGGCCTGGGCGGCGATCCTCAACCGGATGCCCGACGCGCGCCTGCTGATGAAGACCAAGGCGCTGTCCTGTCCGGTCACAGCCGCCCTGTGGCGATGCCGGCTGACCGCCGCCGGCATCGCGGAGGACCGGGTAACGATGGTCGGGGCGACCAACAGCCTGGACCATATGCGCTGGTGCGCGTCGGTCGATGTGGCGCTCGACCCCTTCCCCTTCTCCGGCAGCACCACGACGCTGGAGACGCTGTGGATGGGAGTTCCGGTCATCACCCTGCCGGGAGAGACCTTCTCCAGCCGCCACTCGCTGGCCTTCCTGACCGTGGCCGGGGTGGCGGACTGCGTCGCCACCGACCCGGCCGATTATGTGGACCGTGCCGTCGCCTGGGCGTCCGAGCCGCAGCGGCTGGCGGATCTGCGCCGCGGCCTGCGAAGCCGCATGGCGAACGGGCCGCTGTGCGACGGCGAAAGGCTGGCCACGGCTCTGGCGGCGGAACTGCGGGCTCTCGCTCCATCCCTCTGATCCCCAGCCCGTGATGACCCGCTGACACCCCCCAGGAAAGCCGGGGGGAACCAACCCGCCGGCACCGCCGTTGACCGTGGGGACTCCTTACCAGGCCCACAGACGCGGGATTTCGGCGCATGCACAGCTCCACACGGCTCGCCCTCATGCTTTCCGCGACGGTCGCCGTCCTGCCGCTCGCCGGCTGCGGCGATCAGGCGACGCTCCCGGTGTCGGCCGGCACCGGCCCCAATCCGACCCTGCCGGAACCGAAATCCTCGCTGATCCCGACAGTCAACATCGCCGACGCCATCGGCTGGCCACAGGGGACGCAGCCGGTCGCCGCCCAGGGGTTGGGCGTCACGCCCTTCGCCACCGGGCTGGACCATCCGCGCTGGCTGCTGGCCCTGCCCAACGGTGATATCCTGGTGGCGGAGACCAACGCCCCGCCCAAGCCGGAGGATGGCAAGGGAATCAGGGGCTGGGTCATGGGGCTGGTGATGGGCAAGGCCGGCGCCAAGACTCCCAGCGCCAACCGCATCACCCTGCTGCGCGACAGCGACGGCGACGGCAGGGCCGATGTGCGCGAGACCGTCCTGGAGGGGCTGAACTCCCCCTTCGGCATGGCCCTGGTCGGCACCGACCTCTACATCGCCAACAGCGACGCGGTGGTCACGGTGCCCTACAAGCCGGGCGACACCCGCATCACCGCCAAGCCGGTGAAGGTCGCCGATCTGCCGGCCGGACCGATCAACCACCATTGGACCAAGAGCATCATCGCCAGCCGGGACGGGACGAAGCTCTACGCCACCGTCGGCTCCAACAGCAATGTCGGCGAGAACGGCATGGAGGCGGAGCAGGGCCGGGCCGCCATCTGGGAGATCGACCTCAAGACCGGCGCGCACCGCGTCTTCGCGTCGGGCCTGCGCAACCCGAACGGCATGGATTGGGAGCCGGTGAGCGGCGCCTTGTGGACCGCGGTCAATGAGAGGGACGAGATCGGCAGCGACCTCGTCCCCGATTACATGACGTCGGTCAGGGATGGCGGCTTCTATGGCTGGCCCTACAGCTATTACGGCCAGCATGTCGACCGGCGGGTCGAGCCGCAACGTCCCGACCTCGTCGCCAGGGCGATCCCGCCCGACTATGCGCTGGGTCCGCACACCGCCTCGCTCGGGCTGGTCTTCTCACGGGCGGGCGCCCTGCCGCCCACCTTGCGGCAGGGCGCCTTCATCGGCCAGCATGGCTCGTGGAACCGGGAGCCGGCCAGCGGCTACAAGGTGATCTTCGTGCCGTTCCGCGATGGCAAGCCGGCGGGCGAACCCGTCGACGTGCTGACCGGCTTCCTCGACAAGGATGGCAAGGCGCGAGGTCGCCCGGTCGGCGTCACTCTGGACGGCAAGGGTGCCCTGCTGGTCGCCGACGATGTCGGCAACGCGGTCTGGCGCGTCAGCGGCGCCAGCCCGCAATCCGCCGCCCAATCCGCCGAGCGCCCGGAACAGAGGCCCGACCCGCCGCCCGCCGGCCAGCCGGCGCGTTGACGCGCAGCCCCTTCCCCTTCCCCAATCGATGGCGCGATACTGCGCCATGATCTATCTCGACCATCTCGCGTCGACGCCGCTCGACCCGCTGGTGCTGGAGGCGATGCTGCCCTGGATGCGGCCGGATGCGGTCGGCAACCCGCATGCCGCCCATCCGGCCGGCTGGCGTGCCGCCGACGCCATCGAACAGGCGCGGGCGGACATCGCCGCATTGGCCGGTGCGCGGCCGGGCGAGGTCATCTTCACCTCCGGCGCCACCGAGGCCAACAGCCTCGCCCTGTTGGGCGGGGTGCCGGCGGGCGGCGGCTGCGTCGTCTCCGCGGTGGAGCATGCCAGCATACTTGGCTGCCTGCCGGAATTGCGACGGCGCGGCAGTCCGCCGACGGTCCTGCCGGTTGATGGCGCCGGCCGCGTCGATCCCTCCGCATTGGACAGGACCCTTGCGACCCTGCCCAAGCCGACGCTGGTGTCGGTGATGGCGGCCAACAACGAGGTTGGAACGCTTCAGCCGCTGGCCGAGCTGGCAAGAGTGACGGACAGCCACGGCGCGCTTCTGCACACGGACGCCGTCCAGGCGCTGAGCACCCAGGCGCTCGACATGGCCGCCATCGGTCTCCAGGGGCTCAGCCTGTCGGGACACAAGCTCTATGGCCCCATGGGGATCGGCGCCCTGATCGCCCGTCCACCGTTCCGGCCGCTGCCGGCTTCGTCCGGGGGTGGTCAGCAGCGGGGGCTGCGGGCGGGAACTCTGCCGACAGCGCTGTGCGTCGGGTTGGGGACGGCCTGCCGGCTGGCGCGGGAGCGGCGGGAGGAGGATGCCCGGCGTATCGCGGAACTGCGCGACCGGCTATGGACACTCCTGCGCGACCGGCTGCCCGGCATCCGCCGCAATGGTCCGCGGGAGGATGGCATCGCCGGCGGGCTGGCCGGTTGCCTGAACGTCACCCTTCCCGGCATCGATGCGGCCGACCTGTTGCTGGATCTGCCGGATTTGGCGATCGCCACCGGCTCCGCCTGCCACAGCGGCGCCGGAGAGCCGTCCCATGTCCTGCTGGCTGTCGGCCTGTCGGCGGCGGATGCCCATGCCAGCCTCCGCTTCGGGCTTGGCCGCACCACCACGATGGCGGAGGTGGAGGAGACGGTCGGGCGGCTGGCCACCCTGCTTGCGGGCTGACGCGGCCCGGCGGATTGGAGCGTTTGCTCGCGATCCGTCCCGCAGCCGCCAACCCGACCGGCTTATTCCTCCAGGGATGCCAGTTCAGCCTCGACCAACGCCAGCCGTTCCCGCAGACGATCCCGTTCGGCCTCAAGAGCCTCGCGGTGGCTGACATGGTCGATGGCCTTGTTCCGCAGGTCGCGCTTGAACCGCACGATCTCCGGCCGGGTGACATCGGGTCGGATCAGGTTGCTCTGATCGGCCAGCCGCAACTGCTCGCTGGTCAGGGTGGCGAGCTGATAGACGGTGGCGTAGCTGGGCGGCAGCTTGGCTCCAGGCAGGCGCCCGCTGTCCACCGCCTCCGCCACCATGCGCAGCTGGTAGGCGACCTGATAGCCGAAGGGCAGCTCGTTCTCGACCATCGCCTGGAACTCGCCATGCGGCAATCGTGCCCGCGCCTGCACCAGATAACGCCCGATCAGCAGGAATTTTTCCTGGGCGCTGCGCCAGAGCGTGGAGATTTCCTGGACGAACTCCTCGCGCCGTATCAGATCGACCGTCACCTCGGACATACGCTCGATCCGCTCGTCCACCGCGATGTGGCGACGGGCCTGGGCCTTGGAAACCTGTTTGAAACCGCTCATTGCGCCAGCTCCAGCTCGTGACGGACGAAGGCCCAGACGCCGGCGACATGCTCGGCTCCCTTGCCGCCCTTCAGCTCCAAAAGACCGATGCCCCGGCTGGCTGTGAATTGGATGTCCTCGTAATCCGGCACCTCGACCGGACAGATCCGGCCATCGCCTAGCAGCTTGCGCTGCGCCTCGGTAAATCCGCGGGTCCGTGGCTTCACCCGGTTCATGACGAAGGCCGCGTTCTTGCCATAGCGACGGACGAAGCGCATCCAGGGCCGGACGGAGTCGAGATCGTCATCGCTCTGTCCGGTCGGCACGACGATCAGGTCGGATGACAGGGCCAGCAGCTTGAACTCCTCCGGATGGTCTTCGATGGAGGGTGGCGTGTCGATGACCAGCAGGTCGAACCCCTCGATCCCGGTCAATGCCGCCCGGATGTCGCCGGGGGTCATGCCCGCCTCGAAATGGGTGATCGATGCCATGCCGTCGGGACGTTTGGCGAACCATTTGGTCAGGCTGCGCTGGGGATCGAGGTCCAGCGTGGCGACCATGCGGCCATCGAGCGCCGCCGCCACCGCGATGTTGCGGCTGAGCGTCGTCTTGCCGATCCCGCCCTTCGGGCCATTGACCAGCAAACGCTTCACCGGTCCGTGTCCCGTGTCGATGCTCATTTCGGTGCCCCTTCCCAT
>NC_013859.1:0-15000 GCF_000010725.1 Azospirillum sp. B510
TCCCCCTCAGGCTTCGGCACCCCCCTGGGCAGCCGCGCGGAGTCTGAGCAAGTTGCCGGAACTTTGTCAATGGAGCCCGTACGAAGTTGCCACAACAGTCGCGCCGCCCGTCCCTTATCCCCCGACGCGGCCGTCCTGTTCCCTGGGGGGCCGGAGTCCTGAACCTTGGTGACGCCCCCAACCGCGCCCCGACAGAACCGGAACGGCGTGGCGGCCGGACGGTGTTTGAACTTTGGTGACGCACAGGACAGGACCGACTCGGCGAGACTCTTGAACTTTGGTGACGCCGAGGGGGGCCTGACCAGTCATCGGACTGAACTTTGGTGACGCCCCGGACATGGACCTGGACATGGACCTGGATATGGACCTGGATATGGACCTGGATATGGACTCGGACTTGGAATCGACTCGATCAGGCATTTGAACTTTGGTGACGCCCAACGAAATCAGGTGAATGACTGACGGCAGGATTGGTCCTCCTTTTGCCGGGTATCAGTCCAGAGAGGTTGAAACGACATATTTTTCAAACACTTGTCCAGAAACTCCAAAGCCCGCACCGTCGCGGAGAACACCGGATGCCCCATGCCACACCGCAGGACCTCCGAAGCCGGGACCGCAAAGCCCGTCCTTCCATCCGCTGGCCACCCCCTGGAATCCTTGAACTTTGGTGACGCGCCGCAAGGTCCTTCACCCTGATCAGCCCCCGAATCGACAGGTCCAGCGTCACCAAGGTTCAAACAATCACGCACCGCACCACCACGATTCGTCCACAGAGCCATGGTTTTTCCCCATGAACTCTGGTGACGCCCCTGTTGAACTATGGTGACGCGACTCGGACTTATCCCCTGAACCTTGGTGACGAATCTAATAACTGGTTCCAAATAGCTTCCAATTAGCCTGCGTCACCAAGGTTCAAATTGCCTTCGGCGCGATCCGGGGTGTTGTATCTGGCAGGTTCGGTCATCGGCCCGTCACACGACGCATCGTCGAAAGACAGATGCTCGCAGAACGGTCAGGGGACAAAGGCTGGAGGTCGGCATGGGCAGCATTCATCGTTTGATCGAGACTCACGGACGCGACGGCGCGCTGGCCCTCGTTTCGGACGAGGAACGGCCGCTGATCGACATCGCAGCCGCGGTACAGGCGGCGGAAAACGGCAAGCTGGGGATCACCTATGCCGGATTCTGCCAGACGGCACTGCCCCACCGCCAGCTTCCCGACGACCAGCATTGGGAACGGCCCGGCCACAAGGTAAAGCTGGTCATTCAGCCCGGCGTGATCGAGGATCGCAACGGCGTCACGCGCCGAATCGGGGTTCCCTATGGCAGCCGCGCGCGCATGATCCTGCTTTATCTCCAAACCCGCGCCATCCAAACCGGCAATCCGGAAGTGGAACTGGGCGGATCCATGCATGACTGGCTGAAGCGGATGGACATTCCGATCTGCGGCAAGGCCTATCGCGATGTCGAGGATCAGGCGGCGCGGCTGTCGGCCTGCCATCTCACCTTCTTCACCGATGCCGACGGCGGCCGGCGGCAGAGCAAGGAATCGATCGTCGCCGACGCCATCCAACTGCGCCGCCCCGACGACCGCCAGGGCACCCTGTTCACCGAGACCGTGCGGCTGAGCGACAGCTTTTTCAAGGCGTTGCGCGAACACCCGGTTCCGGTGGCGGAAGAGGCCCTGAAGGCGATCAGCGGCAAGTCCATGGCGCTCGACGTCTATATCTGGCTCGCCTACCGGCTTCATTCGCTGGACAAGCCGACCCCCATCACCTGGGCTGCCCTGCACGGCCAGTTCGGCGCCGGTTACGCCCTGGTCCGCCAGTTCAAGACCAAATTCATCCCGAACCTGAAATACGCCATGGCCGCCTATCCGGACGCCCGCGTCGAGGAATCGGGAGAAGGACTGATCCTTTATCCGTCGCGTCCGCCGATCAACGAACGGGTGATGGCCCGCATCGCCTGAGACGCGTCCTGGCCCGGAGTCCTGAACTTTGGTGACGCCACTCCTGTCATGCGTTGAACTCTGGTGACGCTTCCGTCCTCAAAACGGCCGTCACCAGAGTTCAGGGAGAAACGCGGCAAGGGGGAAGAGGCGGATCCCGCTCACCGCTCCGTCACGTCCGTCCCGTGGTCACATCACGCAGATAGCCGCGCGTCGCATTGGGCTCCTCGGTCCCGGTCTGCAACGCACGGGCAAGGGCGGTGCGGGCCAGCACCACCAGCAGGTCGGTCTGCGTCACCATGCCCAGCACATGGCGATTCGGATCGACGATCACGACATCATGGGTGCGGCCGTCGGACAGGCGGCCGAGCAGTCGGAAGACCGGGGTGTCCGGCAGTTCGGTCGCCGCCGGGGCCATCACCGTGGCGATGCGCGCTCCGTGATGGAGGGCGTCGCCATGCGACAGTTGTTCATGCCCGACGATGCCGACCAGCATGTTCCGCCCATCCACCACCGGCAGCGTCCGGAAGCCATGCTCCAGCAGCCGGGCGCGCGCCACCTGGGGGTGGGTCTCCGGCGTGACGGTGACGAGGTCGCGCGACATGATCTCACGGCAGGCGATGTCGGCATGCAGCCGCTCCAGCGCGTGCAGCTCGGCATTGACCAGCAAGGCGCCCAGATCGTCGCGGCTGACGTCCAGCGTCTCCGCCAGGGTGCGTAGCGCGCCGTCCACATCGCCTTGGGTCAGGGCGGGGCGAAGCTGCGGCGGCGGGTCGCTGGTGCGGTGGGTGTTGACCGGCTTGTGCGGATAACGGTGGCCGGACAGCCGATGGAACATCAGCCCGGCGGTCAATAGCAGGATGGAGTTCACCGCGACGGGGAAGAAGGCGAACTTGATGCCCATCTCGGTCACCGCCGGCCCGCCCAGCACGGCGGTCAGCGCGGCGGCGCCGCCGGGGGGATGCAGGCAGCGGGTCAGCGACATGGTGGCGATGGCCAGCGCCACGGCCGCCGCCCCGGCCAGCATCGGATCGGGGATGACGCTGGCCACCAGAACCCCGACGACGGCCGACAGCGTGTTGCCGCCAACGATCGACCAGGGCTGGGCCAACGGGCTGGCCGGCACCGCGAACAGCAGCACCGCCGACGCCCCCATCGGCGCCACCAGCACCGGCGCGCTCGACATGTAGGCCAGCATGTTGCGGCAGAGCAGCCCGGTCGCGGCGATGCCCAGCAGCGCGCCGCAGCAGGCGATCATGCGGTCGCGCAGCGTGGCGCCGGGCAGGATCGGCCGGAACATGAATTCACCCAATCCCGCCAGACGTTTCCGCAAGGCGGCAAGCTTTCCCCCGGCCATTCGCACCCCATTCCCCTGATGCCGCGATCGGCATATTGCCCATTTGGACGGCAAAGTCGGGGCAGGCTAAAACCTCAACCGAACTTGAGGTCAAGCGGAAAGGCTTCCATAGTCACAGCGTGGAAAAGCGGGGGAGGGGCGACGATGCTGGCGCCGGAGGAGTATGACAAGGAGATGACGGTGGGGGAGGTGGCGCGCCGGTCCGGCGTCGCGGTCTCGACCATCCATTTCTACGAGGCGCAGGGGCTGATCCGCAGCTGGCGCAATCCGGGCAACCAGCGCCGCTTCTCCCGCGACGTGCTGCGGCGGGTGGCGGTCATCAAGGTAGCGCAGCGGCTCGGCATCTCGCTCGCCTCGATCGCCGACGCCCTGAACGCGCTGCCGCTGGACCGCTCTCCCACCACCGCCGACTGGCGGGGGATGTCGGAACGCTGGCGGGCGGAGCTGGACGACCGCATCACCAAGCTGACGCGGCTGCGTGACAATCTCGACGGCTGCATCGGCTGCGGCTGCCTGTCGATCCGCGACTGTCCGCTGCGCAACCCGTGGGACGAGCTCGGCGACGGCGGCCCCGGCCCGCGGCTGCTCGACCCGGCCTGAACAGGCGGCGTCTTCACATTAAATGTGGGTCCCATGCGAAAATAAGGGGTGAAGACGGTGCCGCGATGGTTCATGGAAGCGGCCGTCGCAAGAACCATCCGCCGTCTCAGGGGATCCATAGGGTGATCGTCGTCAATCCGCCGCCACGGTCCGCGGGCCGTTCCGCCGCACTGATCCGCCGTCTGGCCGGCATCCTGTCGCTTGTCGCCGCCGTTCTGTCCGCCACCCCGGCGATGGCGCTCTCCCAGCCGGACACGGCGGCCAGGCAGGCCTATCTGGTCGATCTGTCCAGCGGCGCGGTGCTGCTCGACAAGAACGGGGCGGAGCGCATGGCCCCGTCCTCGATGACCAAGATGATGACGGCTTATCTGACCTACGACGCGCTGGTCCATGGCCGGACGACGCTCGACACCAGTTTCCCGATCAGCCAGACCGCCTGGAAGATGGGCGGCTCGCGCATGTTCCTGAAGCTGGGCAGCACGGTGCGGGTGGAGGATCTGCTGCGCGGTCTGCTGATCGACAGCGGCAACGACGCCGCCGTCGCCCTGGCGGAGGGGCTGGCCGGCAGCGAATCCGCCTTCGCCGGGCTGATGAACGCCAAGGCGCGCGAACTGGGCATGGCCGACAGCCACTTCATGAACGCCAGCGGCTGGCCCGATCCGGGCCATTACACCACCGCCCGCGATCTGGCGATCCTCGCAACCCGCCTGATCCGTGACTTCCCGCAATTCTATCATTACGAGTCGGAGCGGAATTTCACCTGGAACGGCATCCGCCAGGGCAACCGCAACCCGTTGCTCTACCACCCGGTCAGCGTCGACGGCATCAAGACCGGCCATACCGAGGTCGGCGGCTACGGCCTGACCGCGTCCGGGGAGCGCAACGGCCGGCGTCTGGTGCTGGTGGTCAACGGCCTGCCCAGCCCGCAGTCCCGCAACGACGAGCCGACGCGCCTGCTCGACTGGGCCTGGAACAGCTTCAAGCTCTATCCCTTGCTGCGCAAGGGCGAACTGGTCGAACAGGCTCCGGTGTGGATGGGGGCGGAGGACAGCGTGCCGGTGACGGTCGCCGACGACGTGACCGTCACCATGGCGCCCGCCGACCGCAACAGCCTGCATGTCGTCGCCACCCTGGCCGAACCGCTGCCCAGCCCGGTCCGTCGCGGCGATGTCGTCGGCCGGCTGCGCATCGATTATGACGGAGCCGTCCGCCAACAGGTCGATCTGGTCGCCGGCGCCGACGTTCCCGCCTCCAGCGGCCTGACGGCGCTCGGCCAGCGGCTGGGGCACATCCTGCCCTGACCGGCGGGAAAGGCGGCGATGGGCGCGGGGCCGGCGACGATCAGCCCCCCATCCCACCCGCTTGGTCGCTCTTCGGTCAGTCGATCTTCAGGGTGATGGTGCCCATGGTGCCGTAGCGGGCGACCGGGCGGCTGCCGGGCTCGACGAAGACGGTGCCGGTGCAGGAGCCGGTCGTCACCACTTCGCCGGCATGCAGGCCGCCGAAGCTGCTGGCCCCGACATTGGCCATCCACACCAGCAGGCGGACCGGATCGCCGGCGCTGTTGCCGCCGACGACATCGACCCTGGTCTCGCCGTCGATCTCCAGCGTCACCGATTCCTTGAGCGGATCGAGCGACCGCCAGTCGGCGATGGCCGGGCCGACCACCAGCGCGCCGTGGTTGAACTGGTCGGCCATGTGGCTGAGCCTGTCCTGGCTGCCGAACCCGGCGAAGCGGGTGTCGACGATCTCCCAGGCCGGATGGACCGAGGCGACGGCGTCCAGCACCTCCTCCCGGCTGTAGGGCTGCTCGCGCGCCGGCAGGTCGCGGCCGAAGCGGTAGGCGATCTCCGCCTCCACCCCGATGACCTGGAAGAGCTTGGCCGGCAGATGGTCGGTGCCCTCGAAGACGGTGGCGGCGTTGATCGGCGCGCGGAAGGGTTCGGCGTCCGGCGCCGCGGCGCCGACCTTCCAGGCGGTGACGGGGCCGAGGCGGCGGGCGACGGCGTCCTGGATCGCGTAGGCGTCCGCCTCGGTCGCGGGACGGTTTTCCAGCCCGGCCAGCCACCGGCGGGTTTCGCGCGCGGCGATCAGGGCGTCCACGGTATCGGTCATCATCAATCTCTATGGTGGGGGAAAGGGGAGGGAAACGGCCTCACACCACCGCGGTCGGCAGCGGCCGGCCGGCGAAGTGGGCCTCCAGATTGTCGAGCACCAGCTGGGCCATCGCCGTCCGCGTCTCCACCGTGGCGCTGGCCTGATGCGGTTGCAGCACGACGGTGTCGAGGCCGAAGAAGCCTTCCGGCACGGTCGGTTCGGCGGCGAAGACGTCCAGCCCGGCGCCGCCGATCCGGCCCTCGGTCAGGGCGGCCAGCAGTTCCGGCTCGTCCACCACGCTGCCGCGGGCGACATTGATCAGGATGCCGTCCGGTCCCAGCGCGTCGAGCATGGCGCGGCCGACCATGTTGCGGGCATCCGGCCCGGCCGACGCCGCCACGACCAGGATGTCGCTTTCCCGCGCCAACGCGACCGGAGAGGCGACGAAGCGGTAGGATACGCCCTCGCGCGGCTTGCGGTTGGTGTAGGCGACGGTCATGCCGAAGGCCTCGGCGCGCTTGGCGATGGCCTCGCCGATGCGGCCCAGCCCCAGCACGCCCAGCCGCTTGCCGCTGACCTTGCGGGCGAGCGGCAGCTTGCCCTTGGGCCATTGGCCGGCGCGGACGAAGCGATCCCCCACCATCATCCGGCGCGAGGCCGCGATCATCAGCCCGATGGCGAGATCGGCGACATCGTCGGTCAGCACGTCCGGCGTGTTGGTGACGCGCACGCCGCGGCTGCGGGCATGCTCCAGATCGACCGCGTCGGTGCCGACGCCGTTGATGGCGATGAGTTCCAGGGTCGGCAGCGCATCGACCACCGCGTTTGCCACCCCGGTTCCACCGCCGGTGACGACGGCGCGCACCCGGCCGCCGATCTCGGCGATCAGCCGGTCGCGGTCCGGCGCGGCGGACAGGCGATGGACGATGTAGGCCGCGTCCAGAGCCTGCTCCATGGCGGGCATCATCGGTTCGACCAAAAGGATTTCGGGCTTCATCGCAATGCGTCCTTGATGCGCGGGGCCGGGCGGCGGCGCCCCGCTCCGCCAATGGCCGGATACGCTAATGAGATCAGTCCGATAAGCGCAACAGGAAATGGGGGCGGGGATCATGCGGGCACCGGATATTCCGCGATGGCGGGAAACCTTCCGGCGGCACGCGGCGTTTCACGGAAGGGCCGCCCGCCAGCCAGAGGAGTCCTCCCGACATGACCGCAAGACAAGGTGCCGTCGCGGTGAGCAGCCTCGTTCCCGCCCGGATGGACCGCCTGCCCTGGGCGCGGTTCCATTGGATGGTTGTGGTCGGGCTGGGGGTCAGCTGGATCCTGGACGGCATCGAGATCCAGCTGATCTCCGCCTCCGGCTACAAGGAAAGCCTCGGCATGTCGAGCGCCGAGGTCGGGCTTGCCGGTACCGTCTATCTGATCGGTCAGGTGGTCGGCGCCCTGGTCTTCGGCCGGCTGACCGACCGCTGGGGGCGCAAGCGGCTGTTCATCACCACGCTGGCGCTCTACCTGATCGCCTCGGGCATTGCCGGCTTCGCCTGGACGCCCTGGTTCCTCCATGTCTGGCGCTTCATCGCCGGCATGGGCATCGGCGGTGAATATGCGGCCGTCAACTCCGCCATCGACGAGCTGATCCCCGCGCGCTTCCGTGGCCGGGTCGACATCGCCGTCAACGGCACCTATTGGGGCGGAGCGATGATCGGCGCGGTCGGCAGCGTCTTCCTGCTCGACCATGCGCTGGTGCCGGAGGCTCTCGGCTGGCGCATCGCCTTCTTCATCGGTCCGCTGCTGGGGCTCTTCATCATCTATCTGCGCCGGCACATTCCGGAAAGTCCGCGCTGGATGGTCACCCATGGCAGGGAGGCGGAGGCCGAACGCATCGTCGACGGCATCGAGGCCAGTGTGCGCGCCCAGGGAAAGACGCTGGCCCCGGTCGATCCACGGAGGGCCATCAGCGTCGTTCCGGAGGATTCGGTGTCCTATGCACAGCTGGTCGATGTCTTCTTCCGGCAATATCCGTCACGCACCCTTCTGGGGGTGACGATGATGGTGACGCAGTCCTTCCTCTACAACGCGATCTTCTTCACCTATGCCCTGGTATTGCAGAATTTTTACCATCTCGACCCCTCTCGGACGGCGCTCTATTTCTTTCCCTTCGCCGCCGGCAACCTGATCGGGCCATTGCTGCTGGGGCCGCTGTTCGACAGCGTCGGGCGGCGGCGGATGATCTTCGGCACCTATCTGCTGGCCGGAAGCGTGCTGCTGGTCTCCGCCTTCCTGTTCCGCCAAGGGGTGCTGACGGCGGACACGCACACCGTCTTCTGGTGCGTCTCCTTCTTCTTCGCGTCGGCCGGCGCCTCGTCGGCCTATCTGACGGTCAGCGAGATCTTTCCGCTGGAGGTGCGGGCGCAGGCGATCTCCTATTTCTTCGCCATCGCCCAGGTGGTGGGCGCCAGCGGGCCGCTGCTGTTCGGCTGGCTGGTGGGGGAGGGGACGGCGCGCGACCCGCTGTTCTGGGGCTATGTGCTGGGATCGGTGGTGATGATGGTGGGCGGCGTGGTCGCCCTGGTCTATGGCGTCGATGCCGAAGGCAAGGGGCTGGAGGATATCGCCGAACCGCTGACCAAGGCCGGCCGCGCCCCCGGAAGGGACGGGGAGGTGGTGGAGACGGCCTGACCGCGTCGCGGTTGTCAGCCGCCGCTGTCAGCCGCCTCCGGGCGGCGGTGGGCGGCGGTGGGCGGGCGGACACCGTTCAGGAATAGTTGGACGGCCTGCCGGACATAGCGGTCGAGATCGGGGATGGTGGGAGCGCTCTGCGGCAGGATCAGGCGCCGCATCACCAGATTGCCGGTGACCATGCCGAGGAAAGCCTGGGCGGCGACGGCCGGATCGTCGATGCGCAGCATTTCCTTGTCCGACAGGCTCCGCAGATAGTCCGCCAGCCGGCCGATGGCGTTTTCCGGCCCGATGCGGAAGAAGGACTCGGCGATGTCGGGCACACGGTCGCCCTCCGCGATCAGGATGCGGATGATGCTCGTCGTCTCCTCCTTCAGCAGGGCCTTGACCAGATGCAGGGCGAAGGCGGTCAGCCCATCTTCCGGCGTCACCCGCTCGTCGGCCTGGGCGGGGGCGAGGCCGGCGAGGATCATGGCGTTGTCCTCCTCGAGGATGGCGCGGAACAGGCCGTCCTTGTCGCCGAAATGCTCATACAGCGTGGCGCGCGATCCACCGGCCAAGGCGATGATGTCGCTGAGCGTCGTCTTCTCGAACCCCTTCTCGATGAACAGGCGCCGGGCGGCCGCCAGGATTGCCTTCCGGCGGGCCATGCCGCGCGGTCCGCAGGTGGATGGTTCCTTGGCCGGGTGATGGTGGTGCGTGGTGCTGGTCATCGTCGCCTTCCCCCTCATGGCCCGGCCGTTTTCTTCGGCTGCCGGCCGGTTGCCGGACCTCTCGTTTCATTCAACCCGTGCCGGAACCGTCGCTGGAGCCGGGCCGGTGGTCCCGCGGGTCAGGCCGGGGCCGGGGCGGAGCCACGCAGGAACAGTCCGACGCAGGAACGGACATAGTCTTCGACCGCCGTCCGGTCGATCGGCCGTCCGGGAAAGATCAGCCGTTCCATCAGCAGGCTTCCCGTCACCAGCCCGCTGAAGGCTTGCGCCGCCAGTTCGGGATCGGCGATGCGGATTCGTCCGCAGGCGTCCAGAGTGCGCAGGCATTCGGCCATTTCCGCCCGGCTGCGCTCCGGGCCGAGACGGACGAAGGTCTCCACCAGATCGGGGATGCGGGCGCCTTCCGAGATCAGGGTCCGCAGGATGGTGATGGTCTGCGGCGCCATCAGCGTTTCGGCAAGGTGCAGAGCGATCCGGATCAGCCGCGCTTCCGGGTCGGCGTCCTGGTCCGGGATGACGCCGGCCCTCATCCGCTCCAGCACGCGGCCGCAATGCTCCTCCATCATGGCGCGGAACAGACCGTCCTTGTCGTTGAAATGGGCATAGAGCGTCGCGCGCGACCCGCCAGCCAATTCCAGCACGTCGCTGAGGGAGGTGGCGGCATAGCCCTTTTCCACAAACAGCGCGGCGGCGGCGTCCAGCAATGCCCGGCAGCGCGCATGACCACGATCCGTTACCGAGACATGGATCGACTTTCCATGTTCCAGCCCCATATCGGGCATCTGCGGAACCCCCTTGCGCGTTGCAGCATTCTGAATGTATCGTCCAGTACAGTGTACTGTATGAGACAGTACGAAGCAACGGGGATGTGCCGGACCTCCCGAAGCCCGGCGTAGCAGGGAGACGGAGGCCGCAGACGCGCGGCGCCGAGACGAGGAAAGAGATGTCGAGATCCAATCCATTCATGACGGTCGCCGCGGCCGCCTGCCTGATCGCGGTGCTCGCCGGCTGCAACCAGCAGAAGCAGGCGGGCGGCCAGCCCCAGGGTGGCGGCCCGCCCGAGGTGTCGGTCGTCACCATCGAGCCGCAGCGCCTGACGGTGTCCACCGAGCTGCCGGGCCGCACCGCCGCCTATCGCGTGGCGGAAATCCGTCCGCAGGTCAGCGGCATCGTGCTGAAGCGCCTGTTCCGCGAGGGCAGCGACGTGAAGGCCGGCGACCAGCTCTACCAGATCGATCCCGCCACCTACGAGGCGTCGCTGGCGAGCGCCCAGGCCGACGTCCAGAAGGCGGAGGCGAATTTGCAGGCCGCCCGCAACAAGGCGGCGCGCTACAGCGATCTTGTCAAGACCAGCGTGGTCAGCAAGCAGGACTTCGACGACGTCCAGGCGTCGCTGAAGCAGAACGAGGCGCAGGTGTCGGCCGCCAAGGCGGCCTACAACCTCGCCAATATCAACCTGAACTACACCAAGGTCTTCGCCCCGATCTCCGGCCGCATCGGCAAGTCGGCGGTGACGGAGGGCGCGCTGGTCACCGCCAATCAGGCCACCGCGCTGGCGACCATCCAGCAGTTCGATCCGATCTATGTCGACGTGACCCAGACCGCCTCGCAGCTGATGAAGCTGCGCGACGACATGGCGACGGGGCGCATCCGTCCGGCGGAGCCCGGCAAGATTCCGGTGACGCTGTTCCTGAACAGCAACGCCAGCGGCGACGATACCGCCTATCCCCAGAAGGGCGAGCTGCAATTCTCCGACGTCACGGTCGATTCGGGCACCAGCTCGGTCCAGCTGCGCGCGGTCTTCCCCAACCCGACCAAGGAACTGCTGCCCGGCCTGTTCGTCCGCGCCCGTGTCGAGCAGGGGGTGGCCGAGAACGCCATCACCGTGCCGCAGGCCGCGGTCGCCCGTGGGCCGGACGGCTCGGCGCGCGTCTGGGTGGTGGGGGCCGACAACAAGGTCGCGCCGCGCCCCATCAAGGCGGAACGCCCGGTCGGCAATGTCTGGCTGGTCTCGGACGGGCTGGCCGCCGGCGAACGGGTGGTGGTCGAAGGGTTGCAGAAGGTCAGGCCGGGGGCCGAGGTGAAGCCGGTTCCGGCCCAGAACGCCCTTGCCGCGCTGCCTGAAAAGGCCGCGTCGGCACGCTGACCCAGGAACCGTCCCCAGGAACACCCCCATGTCAAAATTCTTCATCGACCGGCCGGTCTTCGCCTGGGTCATCGCCATCGTCATCATGATGGCCGGCGCGCTGGCGATCCTGCGGCTGCCCGTCGAACAATATCCGAAGATCGCACCGCCGACGGTGTCGATCACCGCCAGCTATCCCGGCGCCTCCGCCAAGACGCTGGAGGACACGGTCACCCAGGTCATCGAACAGAAAATGACCGGGCTCGACAATTTCCGCTACATGTCCTCCAACAGCGACTCCTCCGGCAACGTCACCATCACCCTGACCTTCGAGCCGCAGGCCAACCCCGACATCGCCCAGGTCCAGGTGCAGAACAAGCTGCAACTGGCGGTTCCCCTGCTGCCGCAGGAGGTCCAGCAGCGCGGCCTCCAGGTCTCCAAGGCCGGCAACGACTTCCTGCTGGTGGTCGGTTTCGTGTCGGGTGACGGGCGTCTCAGCCAGGGCGACATCGCCGACTATGTCACCTCCAACCTGCAGGACACCATCAGCCGCGTCGAGGGGGTCGGCGACGTCACCGTCTTCGGGCCGCAGCATGCCATGCGCATCTGGCTCGACCCCGACGCGCTTAACAATTTCGCCCTGACCACCACCGACGTCTCCAACGCGATCAAGACCCAGAACGCCCAGGTCTCCGCCGGCCAGCTCGGTGGCGCCCCGGCCATCGCCGGCCAGCAGATCAACGCCACCATCACCGCCCAATCGCGCCTGCAGACGCCCGAACAGTTCGGCGCCATCCTGCTGCGCGTGAACCCGGACGGGTCGCAGGTGCGGCTGCGCGACGTGGCGCGGATCGAGATCGGGTCGGAGACCTACGAGATCAATGCCGCCTACAACGGCAAGCCGGCGGCCGGCATGGGCATCAAGCTGGCGACCGGCGCCAACGCGCTGAACACCGCCGCCGCGGTCAAGGCCCGCGTCGCGGAGCTTCAGCCCTTCTTCCCCACCGGCATCGAGGTCATCTACCCCTACGACACCACCCCCTTCGTCCAGTTGTCGATCCATGAGGTCATCAAGACGCTGTTCGAGGCGATCGTCCTCGTCTTCGTCGTGATGTATCTGTTCCTACAGAATTTCCGCGCGACGCTGATCCCGACCATCGCGGTGCCGGTGGTGCTGCTCGGCGCCTTCGGCGTGCTGTCGGTCTTCGGTTTCTCGATCAATGTGCTGACGATGTTCGGCATGGTGCTGGCGATCGGCCTTCTGGTCGACGACGCCATCGTCGTGGTCGAGAATGTCGAGCGCGTGATGAGCGAGGAAGGGCTGTCCCCGCGCGAGGCGACGCGCAAGTCGATGGACCAGATCACCGGCGCGCTCGTCGGCATCGCCCTGGTGTTGTCGGCGGTGTTCGTGCCGATGGCCTTCTTCGGCGGGTCGGCCGGCGCCATCTACCGCCAGTTCTCGCTGACCATCGTTTCGGCGATGGCTCTGTCGGTGCTGGTCGCCCTGGTGCTGACCCCGGCGCTCTGCGCCACCATCCTGAAGCCGGTGGCGGGCCATCAGGGGCATGGCGGCGAGGGGCACGGCCCGGCGCGCGGCGGCTTCTTCGGCCTGTTCAACCGCGGCTTCGACGCCGGCAGCCGGGTCTATATCCGCGGTGTCCGCGGGGCGGTCAACCGGCTCGGCCGCTATTTCCTCGCCTATGCGCTGATCCTCGGCGGTCTGGGCTATCTGTTCGTCCAGATGCCCTCCTCCTTCCTGCCGACGGAGGATCGTGGACAGCTGTTCGTGCTGTGGTCGGCCCCGCCGAACGCCAGTTCCCAGCGCACGGCCGAGACCGCCAAGGCCGTCACCGCCTATTTCCTGGAAAAGGAGAAGGACAGCGTCGAGGGTCTCTTCAGCATCGTCGGCTTCAACTTCTCCGGCCGCGGCCAGAATGCCGGCATGGCTTTCGTCCGGCTGAAGGACTGGAGCGAACGTCCGCTGCCGTCGCAGAAGCCGCAGGCGATCGCCGGCCGGGTGATGGGGGCGATGTCGAAGCTCAAGGACGCGGTGGTCTTCGCCTTCCTGCCGCCGTCGGTTCCCGGCCTCGGCAACGCCACCGGCTTCGACCTTCAGCTGGTCGACCGCGGCGGGCTCGGCCATGACCGGCTGATGCAGGCGCGCAACCAGCTTCTGGGCGCGGCGGCGCAGAATCCGAAGCTGGTCGGCGTCCGTCCCAACGGTCTGGAGGACACGCCGCAGTTCAAGCTGGACATCGACCGGGAAAAGGCGAGCGCGCTCGGCCTGTCGCTCAGCGACATCAACACCACGTTGTCGGCGGCCTGGGGCTCCTCCTATGTCAACGACTTCATCGACCAGGGCCGGGTGAAGAAGGTCTATCTCCAGGCCGATGCCCCCTACCGCATGCAGCCCAGCGACATCGACCGCTGGTATGTGCGCAATGCCAGCGGCCAGATGGTGCCCTTCTCCGCCTTCACCACGGCTCAGTGGACCTACGGGTCGCCGAAGCTGGAACGCTACAACGGCTCCTCCTCCGTCAATATCCAGGGTGCGGCGGCGCCGGGCATCAGCTCCGGCGAGGCGATGGCCGAGATGGAGACGATGATGAAGACGTTGCCGCCGGGCATCGGCTACGAATGGACCGGCCTGTCCTACGAGGAGCGGCTCAGCGGATCGCAGGCGCCGGCGCTCTACGCCCTGTCGATGATCATCGTCTTCCTCTGCCTGGCCGCCCTTTATGAAAGCTGGTCGGTGCCGGTATCGGTCATCCTGGTGGTGCCGCTGGGCGTCATTGGCGCCGTCATCGCGGCGACATTGCGCGGCCTGCCGAGCGACGTCTATTTCCAGGTCGGCCTGCTGACCACCATCGGCCTGTCCGCCAAGAACGCCATCCTGATCGTGGAGTTCGCCAAGTCGCTCTACGACCAGGGCATGGATCTGAAGGAGGCGGCCGCCGAAGCCTGCCGTCAGCGGCTGCGGCCGATCATCATGACCTCGATGGCTTTCATCCTCGGCGTGCTGCCGCTGGCGATCAGCACCGGCGCCGGGTCGGAGAGCCAGAACGCCATCGGCGTCGGGGTGATGGGCGGCATGATCTCGGCCACGCTGCTGGCCGTGCTGTTCGTGCCGGTCTTCTTCGTCGCCGTCTATCGCCTGTTCGTCCGCCGCCGTCCCGGCCACGGCGCCATGCCGCAGCCGGCGGCCGGGGACTGATCCCGACCGAACCACCGTTCAATCAATCACTGGCGCCGGGTCCTTCATGGACCCGGCGTTTTTCTTGGGTGTTTCGTCGGGGGCGGGATGTCCCATCCCGTGCCGATGCAAGGCAGCCGCGCGGCGGGGCGCCGTGGAACTCGCCCCGCCGCGACCATACCTTGAAAAGCGACAGCAGGCCGCCAGCCGGTCCCCCTCACGGTTCCCAGTATGGATTGCGCCATGATCCCCTTCTCCGTTCTCGACCTCAGTCCGATCGTCCAGGGGG
>NC_013859.1:320000-537299 GCF_000010725.1 Azospirillum sp. B510
AAGCTCAACCCGGCGTCCCCGGCCCAGCCCTCACCCGTAATGACGTAGAGCTGGGTCATCGGAATGATCGGGATGTAGCCGACACGCAAGCCGGTCGCGGCGGAAGCCGGCGGGGACAGCGACGCGGCGGCGGCACCGGCGCCAAGTATCACGGCGCCGGCCAGAAGGTCGCGGCGGCCGAGCCGGGGCATGGACTTGAAAAGCGGGGTCTGCGGCATCGCCGTCTCCTCTTGCCGCGCCAGGCTCATCTGCGGCCGGCGGACTTCGATTCACGCCGCAGCTTACACGGCTCGGCCCGGATCGACGCTGTTTTTCATGTGCTTCAGGCCGCCGGCAGGCGGCGGCGGATCGGACGGACCAGCCACAGATTCAGCGCCAGGCTGACCAGCGCCGCGCCACCGATCACCGCCGCCATCGGCAGGGCGGTATCATCGGCCATCAGCCCGACCGCCCAACCAGACACGGCACCGCTGCTGAATTGCAGCATGCCGGCGAGCGCCGAGGCGCTGCCGGCCATCTGCGGGAAGGATTGCAACGCGCCGGCCATCGAGTTGGCGAAGCAGAAGCCGGTCAGCGACATGAACAGGAACAGGCAGCCGACCAGCCCCCACAGCCCGCCCCAGCCGCCCAGGACGCAGGCGACCAGCAGGATGCCGCTGGCGGCGGACAACCAGCCCCCGATCCGCAGCATCCTGTCGGAACCGAAGCGCATCACGGCACGGCTGTTGATCGTGCTGACGATCATCATGCCGACGATGTTGATGCCGAACAGGAAGCCGTAATTCTCCGGCCGCACCCCGAACAACTCGATATAGACGAAGGGCGAACCAGAGATGAAGGCGAACATCCCGGCATAGATGAAGGACGACCCCACCGCATAGCCGAGATAGCGCCGGTTGGTCAGCAAGCTGCGGTAGGACTGGAACAACCCCATCGGCCGCAGGCTGGTCCGCCTGGACGGGGGATGGGTTTCCGGCAGGGTGGCGAGCGCCAGCATCGCGATCGCGCCGAAGGCCGCCTGGGCCCCGAAGATCCAGCGCCAGTTCGCCCAGATCAGAATCTGGCCACCGATCAGCGGCGCGATGATCGGAGCCGCTCCCATCACCAGCATCATCATCGACAGGACGCTGGCGGCGCGGTCGCGCTCGAACACGTCGCGGATCATGGCGCGGACCAGCACCGGCCCGGCGCAGGCCCCCACCGCCTGGATGAAACGCCAAGCCGCGAGATGGCCGACATCGACGGTCAGCGAACAGCCGACACAGCCCACGGCATAAAGCAGGATGCCGGTCGCCACCGGGATGCGCCGGCCGAAACGGTCGCTCAACGCGCCCCACAGCAGTTGTCCGACGCCAAAGCCCAGGAAGAAGGCCGACAGCGTCCATTGAACCTGATCCTGCGCCGCATGCAGGTCGCGGCCGATCGCCGGCATGCCGGGCAGATACATGTCGGTGCCCATCGGGCCGAACGACATCAGGACGCCCAGCGCCGCGATGAAGAAGGGACTTTCGGCGGGGGACCGGGAACGGACGGCGGCAAGACGCGCGAGCATCAGAAAATCCGAATGGCGAAGGAGGGGGGGAATCGGACGGACGGAGTCCGCAGGCTTCAAGCTGATCCTCCCGCCGCCGAACGCAAAGTCCCGTCTCGGCATGGCTGCCCTGAGCCGGCTGCGACGGAATGACGCCGCGACAATCCGTGCCTTGGCCCATCCCCACCACGCCTCGCACCTCATGGCGACCGCATAGGACGGGAAAAATCCTGGTTCCACCGCGAGACTCATGCCTAAAATTGAGTCTGGATCCTGGGCTTCCCCCGGATCCTGGGCTTTTCCCGCGCCGGAGGCCGCGCCATGCCGCACCCCACCCGCCGGTCCGTCCTGTCCCTCGGCGCCGCCGGCACCATGCTTGCGCTGTCGCCTCGCCTTTCCCGGGCGGGCACCGGCCCGGCGGCGATCCGGCCGGGGCTGCTCTATGCCGCCGGGCAGAAATTCGACAAGAGCTTCAACGAGGGCGCCTTCACCGGGGCGGAGCGCTTCAAGGCGGCCAGCGGCATTCCCGTCCCGGAATATCTGCCCTCCACGCCGGCGCAGTTCGATCAGGGGGCGGCCTCGCTGCTCCGACGCGGCGTGACCGATCTTGTCGCCATCGGATTCTATTATGCGACGCCGATCGCCCGGCTGGCGCCGGCCCATCCGGCGGTGCGCTTCACCTTGATCGATGCGGTGGCGGAGGGACCGAACATCCGCTGCGTCACCTTCAAGGAGCAGGAGGGATCCTTCCTGGTCGGCGTGCTGGCGGCGCTGGCGTCGAAGAGCGGCACCATCGGCTTCATCGGCGCGCTCGACATCCCGCTGATCCGCAAGTTCATCGCCGGCTTCGAACAGGGGGCCCGCCATGCCCGCGGCGACATCCGGCTTCTGGTGAATTTCGTCGGTACGACGCCGGCCGCCTTCAACGATCCTTCCGCCGGGGCGGAGGTGGCGCGCAGCCAGTTCCAACGCGGGGCCGATGTCCTGTTCGCCGGTGCCGGCGTTTCGAATTTCGGAATCTTCGCCGCGGCGAACGAGGCGCAGCGGCTGGCCATCGGCGTCGACAGCAACCAGAATTACCTCTACCCCGGCACCATCCTGACCTCGATGCTGAAGCGGGTGGATCTGGCGGTGGAATCGAGCTTCCAGGCCGCCCATCAGGGCAAATGGGGTGCCGGAACGGTGGCGCTGGGGCTGGCGGACGGAGCCCTCGACTACGCGATGGACGAGAATAACAGATCCCTCGTGACCCCGACGATGCTGGAGGCGGTGGAGGCCGCCCGTCGCGGCATCATCACCGGCCACATCCCGGTGACGGACGGCAGCTGAAACCGTCTCCGCCCAGCCTTCCCCGGAACCCTCAGGCCGGCGCCTCGGAAGAGAGCCCGCCACGGACGGCGGACAGGTCGGCGCCCTTCAGCGTGGCGAAACTGGTCTTGATCGCGGTCAGGTCGGTGCCGCGCAGAACAACGCCGGCAAGACTGGCGTCGCGCAGGTCGGCGCCGTTCAGACGGGCCTTGGCGAAGCTGGTCGGCCAGAGCCGGCTGCCGTCGCCACTGAGGTCCACCTTGCGGAACTTGGCCCGCCACAGCTTGGCGCCGGCCAGATTGGCACCCTCCAGATTGCAGCCGGACAGGTCGGCGCTGGTGAAGTCGGCATCGCGCAGGTCGCTGTAGGACAGATCCGCCATCATCAGCTTGGCACCGGAGAAATCCGCCCCGCGCAGCCCGCAGAACCGCATCACCGCCCCGCACAAAAGCTGGTTGGCGAAATTGTAGCCGCGCAAATCGATCCGCTGCAACTGGATGCGGTCCCCGCCCTTGCCCAGCTTGTCGACCCAGATCTGATGCTCGGCGATCAGTTCGCTCATCCGCGCCGCCGTGGTGGTCAGGCCGGTGCCGTCCACATCGACCCCATGCCGCTCCAGCGCCACGCGCAGCTCGTCATTCAGCTTGGCGCCGCACATCAGCACGCCGTCGAGCGTCGCCTTGCGCATGGTCGCCCCGGTCAGATCGGCCCCAATCAGGATGGCGCCGCTGAGGTCGCTGCCGCTGAGATCGGCGCCCGAAAGGTCGCTGCCGCTGAAATCGCATTGCGCCATCCGGCAATCGGCAAGCACCGCCTGGGACAGGCTGCAACCGACGAAAGTGGTGGTGCCGTCGCTGTTGCCCGCCGCCCGGAATTCGCCGCCATCCAGCACCATGCCGCGCCGCAGGTCGGCACCCTGGAGGTTGGCATTCTGCAATCTGGCGCCATCCACCCTGGCACCGCGCAGGTCGGCCCCCTGCAACTGGGCGCCGGTCAGGTCGGCCTTCGACAGGTCGGCGCCGTACAGGTCGGCCTTCGACAGCAGCGTGCCGGCCATCCGCGTCCGCGCCAGGCTGGCGCCGGTCAGCTTGGCGCCCGACAGGTTGACCCGGTTGAGGCCGAGCCCGGACAGATCGTAGAAGCTGAGATTGGCGCGCCGCCCCTGCCCCGCCGGGTCGCGCAGCAGCCATTGCTGGTGCCGAACCAGCACGTCGCGAACCGCCCGGAGGTAGCGTTCATCCATCATGCGGCGCGTCGTTGCCCCGGCATTGCCGTCCCGGACACATCGCCCCGGACTGTCGACTCTCTGGATATTACCGGAAATGGTTCGATTCCGGAAGCCATGCGCCGTTCCCTCCCCCTTCGGGCGGGCAAGATTCTTTTGACACCATGGCCATTTTGGTCCGATCCGGGGGTCGCGCCGGTCACAACCGCGTGATTGCCTCCGCCATCGGCTTGGTCGGGGGAGAAGGCAAACCAATATAGTGGGTTCGGACCAGCGACCATCAGCAGGGGAGACCGGCGGAATGCCCGAATCGGACAATACGCGATTGGCCAAGACCGATCAGGACTGGCGAAAGGAACTGACGCCGAACCAGTTCAAGGTGCTGCGTCAGCACGCCACCGAATATCCAGGAACCAGCGCGCTCAACGGCGAGAAGCGGGAGGGCCTGTACCGCTGCGCCGGCTGCGGTCAACCGCTTTATGCCAGCGAAACGAAGTATGAGAGCGGCTCGGGCTGGCCCAGCTTCTGGGAACCGCTGCCCGGAGCGGTCGAAACCTCCACCGACCACAAGCTGGCCTACCCGCGCACCGAGGTTCATTGCGCCGCCTGCAAGGGCCATCTCGGCCATGTCTTCGACGACGGACCGCAGCCGACCGGCAAACGCTATTGCATGAACGGGATCGCCATGCGCTTCGAGCCGACTGGCGGCACCGACTGAAAATCCGGCAGGCGAACAGGGTCGCGACCGGACGTCCGGGCATCTCCGCTTGCGCGCCGTCCGGTCGGAAACCCCTATGGAGAAGGCGGGCTTACCCTTATTTCAGCTAAAAATGACAACCCTGACACCGAGCGCGATGGTATGATCGGCGGCGCGACGGGGTCTAACGGGGGCGGCGCGGCGGCCCTTCTCCGATCGTTGCGGGATGCGTCGTCGCGGCGGCGCGAACATCCGGTGCGTCTGGCGGAGGGCGAATGGTCATTTCGGCCGATTTCCTGGGGATGCTTCTTCTGATCGCCAGCGCCGCCGCGCTTGGACTTTCCATCGTCGTCGATGTCGGCCGTGTCAGCGCTGAAAAGACCCGGGAAGCGATGAATCTGCGCCTGTTCGAAAAGAAGCGCGTGGCGCTTGCCGAATGGCGTCAGCGGATCGAGCGCAAGCGCGTCGACCTGATCACGCTCCAGGCCCGCCTGACCGAGTTCAACGGCCGGCGTCAGAAGGCGCTGACCGAGTTGAAGGCTCTCGAATATGCGAAGGTCGAGCTGGTGCATGAACTGAGCGACCTGGATGGAAACGGCGAAATCTACTGGTCGAAATTGGCGGTCGGCCCGACGTTCAACGAGCTGGACCGCAAGGATGTCGTGTTCTCGCGCCAGATCTGGGAGTACCGCAACGTGGCGCACATCACCGCCCCGTCGGCCGAAATCGCCTATATCACGGTACGGAGCAGCTTCTCCGATCGTACCGGCCTGATCTGCTCGCCCGTGGTGCCGCTGGCGCTCGCCCCCGACCCGGAGGCCGAAATCGAAGCCGAGGTGCCGGCGGCATGACCGGTATGATGCTGTATTTCGCCCTGGGCCTGATGGTTCTGACCGTCCTGTCCAACCGCTACTGGCGCCGTCAGCTCATCCTGACGCGGATCGCGATGTCAAAGCTGAAGGGCAAGATCGACGACGTGAGCGGCGAGGTCTCCGACGTCTCCGCCGACTATGGCCATCTGGCGCAGCAATATGCGGATATGGAAAAGCGCGTCCAGAAGGCGGAGGTCGACATGCAGGCCGCCATCCTGGAAGTGGAGCAGAAGCGGTCGGCCACCATGGAGCGCTATTACGTCTTCGATCGGAACGAGCCGCGCCCTGGCCGTTTTTGGGAGGTCACCGTCCGTTTCCACCCCTCCGCCGGACTGCTGGGCCAGGGCGGCTTCCATGGCTGGACCGGGATCCGCCGCTTCCTGCTGATCGCCGATGGCGACCGCGAGGCGCGCGAACGGGTTGCCGCGCGCTATCCCCGGAAGATCGGCTTCGAGATCATCGAGGTTGCCGGCTGCCGCCTGAACGGCCTGACCGTAAGCAGAATTTCCGAACTCAGCACCTTCCGCAAGCCGGGCAAGCCGGAGGAGGAGGGCGCCGCCCCCCGTCCGCAGCGCCGAGCCTCGACCGCCGAACCCTGACCGGCGGTCTGATCGCCCGGCCTTCGCCCCGTTCCTTTTCCCGCCGCGTGTCGGCGGGGGAGAGTCGGACTTCCATGTCCGGCTTCAGCGGGCGATACCGGCTCCGGAGCGTCAGACCATTCCGAACCCGCTATCGCTGGGCCAGGACAATTTGAATTGCGCCCCCCCTTTGGCGGACGGAGCATAACCAACCTGACCTCCATGCGCCCGGGCAATCGAGGAAACGACGGCCAAACCCAGCCCGCTTCCCTTGCGTCCACCCGAGCGCGTTGAGTCGGCACGCCGGAAGGCCGTGAACAGATGCGGGACGAAGCCGTCCGGAATGCCGGGCCCCTCATCCTCGACGATCAGGTGACACCAGCCATCGTCCAGGCGCGTTCGGATATGGATCGCCCCCGGTGACGCATGCTGGCGGGCGTTTTCCAGCAGGACCAGCAGCGCTTGCCGAATTCGAACCGCATCGCAGCGGACGCGCCGTTCGTCCAAATCCAGAACCGGATGTTGCCCGGCCGACGCGAGGGAGCTGCTGAAGACCTCCACGATCTCCGTGATTTCAGCGGAAAGGTCGGTCTCCCGGATCTGGAGATCGAGATGGCGGCTTTCGGCCAGGCTGATCACCCGCAAATCCTCGATCAGCCTGGCCAGCCCCTCGACCTGGGTCAGCAGGCTCCTGAACTGGGTTTCATCCGGTGTGAAGAGACCTTCGGCCAAGCCTTGCAGCCGGCCACGCAAAATGGTCACCGGCGTGCGGAGTTCATGGGCGATCGCCGCGTTCCAGAACCGTTGTTCCTCGGTCACGCGTTGCAGTTCATCCGCCAACGCGTTGAAGTCGTCGGCGAGCAGGGCCGCTTCGCCCAAAGACCGGTCCCCGGCGATCGCGCGGGCGTTCAAATCCCCTTTGGCGACGCGACGGATGCCGTCCGCCACCGAGTTCAGCGGTACGAGGATGCGACGCGCCAGATTGACGGCGACGGCGATGGCGATCACCAGCCCGGCGAAGGTGGTCGCGACCAGCCAGATCCACTCCGCACCGGTGGTGGGTACCCAACTGGCCGGGTCGAAATGGTCCGGCCAGTAGGTGAATGCGACATAATAGAAGGTGTAGGAGGTCAGCACCACCAGCAGCGTGACGCCAAGCGCGATCGCCGCCATGGTCAGGACGATCTGCCGGCTGAGACCGACCAACCTCATTCGCCGCTCCAGAGCTTGTAGCCGACACCGCGAATCCCGACGGGAACGCCGGAAACGCCGACCTCCTCCAATTTCCTGCGCAGCTTGCTGATGTGGCTGTCAACCGTCCGCTCCAGGGCGTCGCCTTCGGGCAGGCAGGTGGTCAACAATTCGGCACGGCTGAACACGCGTTTGGGCGCGCGCACCATCTGCGCCAGAAGATTGAATTCGGTCAGCGTCAGGCTCAGGGGACGGCGGTGATGGTCGACCTCCACCATGGCTTCATGGTTGTCCAGGTCGATATGG
Source organism: Azospirillum sp. B510 (assembly GCF_000010725.1). Classification (NCBI taxonomy): domain Bacteria; kingdom Pseudomonadati; phylum Pseudomonadota; class Alphaproteobacteria; order Rhodospirillales; family Azospirillaceae; genus Azospirillum; species Azospirillum sp. B510. Next base: position 327,709 of record NC_013859.1, read on the forward strand.
AACGGGCCGGCTTGCAGAACATGCTGGTTCCCGCGGCCGGCGCCGGGCAGCGTCCGACGCAGCACCGCCTGGATTCTCGCCGCCACTTCCGCCGGATTGAACGGCTTGACGATATAATCGTCGGCACCGATGCGCAGCCCCATCAGCTTGTCGATGTCCTGATCCAACGCCGTCAGCATGATGACCGGCGTCGTGCCGAGATGCCGGATCTCGGAGAGGACCTGCCAACCGTCGACATGCGGCATGTTCACATCCAGCAGCACCAGGTCGGGTCTGAGGGACCGGTGGAGTTCCAAGGCCCGGCGGCCATCGGTGGCATGGACGGTGCGCAGGCCGCTGCGGGCCAGATAGACGGCGAGGATATCGACGATTTCCGGTTCATCCTCGGCGATGAGGATCAAGGCCTGGGAAACCGGGCTGGCGTCGGGCGGAGGCGTCATGGGCATCGCGGCGTCTCGGATTAATTTCCACACTCCATCGACTCTCCACACTACCTCGAACCAACCGCAATCGGCTGCTGCGAAATCGCCGGCGGTTATGCCGATACACGTCCGCGCCTTTAAGGAAAATCGATGAGGATCACCCGGTTGTGGCGCCATGGCGGCGCCTGTGCCCTGTTGGCCGTGATGCTGATGGGGTGCGAGCGATCCGAACCGGCCCCGGCCCCTCCGGCCCCGCTGGTTTCCGTTCTCACCATGGCACCGTCCCGACTGGAGCTGACCGACGATCTGCCCGGCCGTGTCGCCGCGCTGCGGGTCGCCGAGATCCGGCCGCAGGTCAGCGGCATCGTGCGGCGCCGGAACTTCGAGCAGGGCAGCGAGGTGCGAGCCGGCCAGCCGCTGTTCCAGATCGACCCGGCGCCCTTCAAGGCCGACGTGGACATGGCCGCCGCCGCCCTGCAACGGGCGATGATCGGGCTGGAACGCGCCAAGCTGCAGGTGGCGAGGTTGCAGCCGCTGGTCAGGACCGATACCGTCAGCCGTCAGGCCTATGACGAGGCGGTGTTCCAACGCGATCAGGCCGCGGCCGATGTGGCGCACGCCCGCGCCACGCTGGCCCGCCGCGAACTCGACCTGACCTTCGCCACGGTGGAGGCGCCGATCTCCGGCCGCATCGACCAGGCGTTGGTGACGGAAGGGGCGCTGGTCGGCGGCAACGACGGCAACCCGATGGCGCGCATCCAGCAGATCGATCAGGTCTATGTCGACGTGCGCCAGCCGGCATCCTCGCTGGCCCCCCTGCGCAAGGCCCTGGCCGCGCGGCAGGCGGAGTCCAGGGACGGCCTGCCGGTCTCCATCCTGCGCGACGGCGGTGAAGCGTACGGGGCGACCGGGCGGGTTCTGTTCTCGGGCGTCTCGGTCGATCCCGGCACCGGCAATGTGCTGCTGCGCATCCTCGTCGACAATCCGGAACGCGACCTGCTGCCGGGCATGTTCGTTCGCGCGCGGGTGCCGCGCACCAGCTACGCCGACGCCCTGACCCTGCCGCAACAGGCGATCCTGCGCATCGGCGGCCTGCCGCAGGTGTGGACGCTCGACCGGAACGGCCTGGCTTCCCTCAAGCCGGTGGAGCTGGGCGAACTGGTCGACCGTCGCTATCGCATCAGCGCCGGCCTCGCAGCCGGGGAAAAGGTCGTGGTCGAGGGCATGGAGCGTCTGTCCGAAGGCGTCCAGGCGACCGCGCGTGACTGGCCGGCTTCCCAGCCCGCCGCCGCCGCGATGCGCTGAGCGAACAGGACAATCCCGCCATGCCTCAATTCTTCATCCAGCGCCCGGTCTTCGCCTGGGTCATCGCCCTGTTCATCATCCTGTTCGGCGCGATCGCCATTCCACAGCTGCCGATCGCCCGTTACCCGTCGGTGGCGCCGCCGGCCGTCAGCATCTCGGCGACCTACCCCGGAGCCTCGCCGCAGACGATGAACGACGGGGTGATCAGCCTCATCGAACGCGAGCTGTCGAGCGTCAAGAACCTGCTCTATTTCGAATCGGTGACGGACGCCTCGGGAACGGCGACGGTCACCGCCACCTTCAGGCCCGGCACCGATCCGGACCTGGCCCAGGTCGATGTGCAGAACAAGCTCAAATCCGTCGAGCCGCGGCTGCCGCAGACGGTGCGCCAGAATGGCCTGACCGTGGAATCATCGACATCGGGCTTCCTGATGATCGTCGGGCTGAAATCCGACGATGGCCGCTTCGATGAAACCGCGCTCAGCGACTACATGGCGCGCAACATCGTCGAGGAACTGCGGCGCATCGACGGCGTCGGCCGCGTGCAGCTGTTCGGCTCCGAGCAGGCGATGCGCGTCTGGGTCCATCCGGCCAAGCTGGTGGCCCATGGCCTGTCGATGGGCGACCTGACGGCGGCGATCAACCAGCAGAATGTCCAGATCGCTCCCGGCAGCATCGGCGCGGCGCCGGCGCCGTCGGAACAGGCCGTGACGGTGCCGCTCACCGTCCGGGGGCAGCTGACCACGCCGGAGGAGTTCGCCGGCATCGTGCTCCGTGCCACCCCCGACGGTTCGAAGGTGACGCTCGGCGATGTCGCGCGCGTCGAACTCGGCGCCAAGTCCTACAGCTTCATCAACCGCGAGAACGGCAAGGCCACCACCGCCGCGTCGGTGCAGCTCACCCCCGGCGGCAACGCGGTGAGGACCGCCGAAGGCGTGCAGGCCCGCATGGAGGAGCTGAGCCGGACCCTGCCCACCGGCATGAGCTATTCGATTCCCTTCAACACCGCCCCCTTCGTGAAGGTGTCGATCGAGAAGGTCATCCAGACGCTGGCCGAGGCGATGGTCCTGGTCTTCCTGGTAATGTACCTGTTCCTCCAGAATGTGCGCTACACGCTGATCCCGGCCATCGTCGCGCCGATCGCGCTGCTCGGCACCTTCGCCGTGATGCTGGCCGCGGGCTTCTCGATCAATGTGCTGACCATGTTCGGCATGGTGCTCGCCATCGGCATCATCGTCGACGACGCCATCGTCGTGGTCGAGAATGTCGAGCGCATCATGGCCAAGGAGGGGCTGTCCCCCAGGGACGCGACGGTCAAGGCGATGAAGGAGATCACCGGCGCCGTGATCGGCATCACGCTGGTCCTGACCGCCGTGTTCATTCCCATGGCGTTGGCCAGCGGTTCCGTCGGCGTGATCTACCGGCAGTTCACGCTGTCGATGGCGGTGGCGATCCTGTTCTCCGCCTTTCTGGCGCTGACCCTGACGCCGGCGCTCTGCGCGACGCTTCTCCGGCCGGTCGACCCGGCGCATCATGGGAAGCGCGGCTTCTTCGGCTGGTTCAATCGCGGCTTCGACCGCCTGACGCAAGGGTATGAGCGGCGCGTCGCCGGGCTGGTGACGCGCACCGGCCGCGTGATGCTGGTCTTCGCGGCGCTGGTCGCGGTCCTGTCGCTGGCCTTCCGGCAACTGCCGACCTCCTTCCTGCCCGAGGAGGACCAGGGCTACTTCATGACCTCCATCCAGCTTCCCGCCGACGCCACGATCGACCGCACCCTCAAGATCGTCCAGACGTTCGAGGAGCACATCACCGCGCGCCCGGCGATCGGACCCAACCTGACCATCGTGGGATTCGGCTTCTCGGGCTCCGGCACCAACGCCGCGATGGGGTTCACCATGCTCAAGGACTGGGGCGAACGCGACGGCGCCACCCCCAGGAGCGAGGCGGACCTCGCGCAGCGGGCGATGGCCGGCACGACGGAAGGGACGGTGATGACCCTGTTGCCACCCGCCATCGAGGAGCTGGGCAACAGCTCCGGCTTCACGCTGCGCCTTCAGGACCGCGCCAACCAGGGATATGACGCCCTCAAGGCCGCCGAAGCGCGCCTGCTGGAGCTGGCGGCGGGGAGCAGGCTCGTGACCGGCGTCTATCCCGACGGTCTGCCCGCCGGCACCAGCGTCCGCCTGGACATCGACCGGAAGAAGGCCGAAGCGCTGGGCGTGGGCTTCACCAGCGTCAGCGACATGCTGTCGACGGCGATGGGGTCGACCTACGTCAATGATTTTCCCAATGCCGGGCGCATGCAGCAGGTCATCATCCAGGCCGACGCGTCGGCGCGCATGCAAATCGACGACGTGCTCAAACTCTATGTGCGCAACACGGCCGGTGGGATGGTGCCGCTGTCGGAAATCGTCCGTCCGGTCTGGATCGATACGCCGCTGCAACTGGTCCGCTACCAGGGCCTGCCCGCCGTGCGCATCTCCGGCAACGCCGCACCCGGCGTCTCCAGCGGCACCGCCATGGCCGAGATGGAGCGGCTGGCCGCGCAGTTGCCATCCGGCTTCGTCATCGCCTGGACCGGCCAGTCGCTGCAAGAGCGGCAATCCACCGCCCAGGGGCCGATGCTGATGGCGCTGTCGATGCTGGTGGTGTTCCTCGTGCTCGCCGCGCTGTACGAGAGCTGGGCCATTCCGGTGTCGGTCATGCTGGTGGTGCCGCTCGGCCTGCTCGGCGCGGTACTGGCGGTGATGCTGCGCGGCCTGCCCAACGACGTCTATTTCAAGGTCGGCATGATCACCGTGATCGGCCTGTCGGCCAAGAACGCCATCCTGATCGTCGAGTTCGCCAAGCAGCTGCGCGCGGAGGGCATGGGGCTGGTGGAGGCCGCCGTGGCCGCCGCCCGCCTGCGCCTGCGCCCGATCCTGATGACCTCCCTGGCCTTCGGTCTCGGCGTGGTGCCCCTGATGATCGCCATGGGCGCCAGTGCCGAGACCCAGCACGCCATCGGCACCGGCGTGTTCGGCGGCATGCTCAGCGCGACCGTGCTGGCCATCGGCTTCGTTCCCGTCTTCTTCGTGTTCGTGATGGGCTGGAAGGAACGCATTGAGATCCGGCGGATGAACCGTCGAGCCATGGCGGAGACGCGACCATGACCGGAGATGAAACAATCGGAGCGGACGGTGGCGGCTGGCGCCTGCGCTTCTACGCCATCCTCGGCGGCCAGGCGCTGTCCCTGATCGGGTCGGCCCTGACGCAGTTCGTGCTGATCTGGTGGATCACCGACACCACCGGCAGCATCACGGCATTGACCGCGGCCGGCATGGCGGCGCTGTTGCCCCAGGCGGTCCTCGGCCCGCTTGGCGGGATTTTCGCCGATCGCTACAGCCGCCGCCTGCTGATGATCGCGGCCGACGGCCTGTCCGCCCTGTGCATGCTGGTGCTGATCGCGCTGTTCCTGACTGATCGGATCGAGCTGTGGCATGCCTTGACGATGATGGCGATCCGCAGCGCGATGCAGGGCTTTCAGGAGCCAGCCATGGTGGCCAGCACGCCGATGCTGGTGCCGGGCGGCTTCCTGGTTCGCGCCGTCGGCCTTGAACAGTCCGTGCACAGCCTGACCCTGGTCGCCGCCGCCCCGCTGGGGGCGCTCGCCATCGCCGTGATGCCGATCGGCTGGGCCCTGGCGATCGATGTCGCCACGGCCATTCTCGGCATCGCGCCGCTGCTGCTTTTCCGCATCCCGCAAGCCCTCGCGCCGGAGGGCGGGAAGGCCGGCCTCTGGCGCGAGTTCCGCGAGGGCGTCGAGGTGGTCTGGAGGACACCCGGCCTGCGACAGCTCTTTCTCCTGCTCAGCGGGGTCGTGCTGGCTTTTCTGCCGGTCTTCACGCTGGTGCCGCTGCTGGTGAAGGAGCATTTCGGCGGCGGCACCGGCCAGTTGGCCCTGATGGAGAGCCTGTCGGGTGTCGGCATGGGGGTGGGCGGCCTGCTGGTGGCCGCACTGGCGCCGCGCAGACCGATGCCGTGGATTCTGTTCGGCTTTGCCGTCTCCTGTGGCGCGATGGCTCTCACGGCTCTGGCGCCACGCGGTCTTTTCGGAGTGGCCGTGGCGTGGTGGGTCATCAGCGGGCTGACCTTCGTGCTCGCCGACGCTCCGCTGACCGCAGTGCTTCAGACCATCGTGCCGAACCATCTGCTCGGGCGTGTGCTGTCCCTGATGAACATGGTCATGGGACTGGCGGCCCCCGTGGGGTTGGGGCTTCTGACGCCGCTCGGCGAGGTGTTCGGGGTGCGCGGGATGTTCATCGTTGCCGGACTGTTCGGCGTGGCCGTCAGTCTGTGCGGGTTTCTATCACAGCCATTGATGGCCCTGGACCGGAGCCGTCTGGGATCGGACCTGATGCGTCATGCCGACTGACCGGCGAAGTGATGGCTTTGTTGCAGGGGGAACTCGCTGGGACCGGTGCCGGATATGCCGACGGGGTCCTGGCGCCGCTGAACAGAGGCGTCCGATCAATCCACCGCAGCCTGGAACATGTAGCCCATGCCATGGACGGTGACGATCCGGCTGGGGTCGGCCGGATCGTGCTCCACCACCCGCCGCAGCCGGCGGACCAGCCGGTCGATGGAGCGGTCATAGGGCACGGAGTCGCCACGCAGCGTCAGGTCGAGCAGATCGTCCCGGCTCAGCACCCGTCCGGGATGCTCGACGAAGGCGGCGAGCAGTTCGAATTCGGCCGAGGTCAGCCGCGCATCCTCCCCGCCGGGATCGCGCAGGCGCCGCTTGTCCAGATGCAGCTCCCACCCGTCGAACCGCTTCACCCGCCCGCCCGCCGGCCGGGTCGGCTTGGCGATGCGGCGCAGCAGGCTGCGGGTGCGGGCCAGGATCTCGCGCGGCTCGAACGGCTTGGTGATGTAGTCGTCGGCCCCCAGCTCCAGCCCGATCAGCCGGTCCATCCGGTCGGAGCGCCCGGTGATCAGGATGATCCCGATGTTGGAGGTCGCCCGCAACTCCCGCGTTACCGCCAGACCATCCTTGCCGGGCAAGCGGATGTCCAAAAGCAGCAGGTCGATCCGTCCGCGCGCCAGCAGCGCCGACAGCTGATCGCCGTCGCGCGCAAGCATCACCCGATAGCCTTCCCCTTCCAGATAGGCCTTCAGGGTCTCGCGGGTGATGGGATCGTCGTCGACCACCGCGATGGTGTGCATTGTCACCCGTACCGGACTGCGATGGATGGCGGATTGTCCACCATGCCCAACAGCGACGTTATCGGTTCCGCCAGCCAGGCACAAGGTGGCGCGTAACAGCCCGGCGCGGCGACTTCACGGATTGTTCGGATCTTCCACCCTCATGAAGGGGGACAATCGCGCGGACCTTGCCAGGAAGCCGGGACAATGCCACATTTGTCCCCATGACAAATTGGACCCCGAACCTGGAGGGCCGTCCCGGCCCGCTCTATCGCGTCATCGCCGACGCGTTGGCCGACGACATCGCGGAGGGCGCCCTGCCCACCGGCACGCGGCTGCCGACGCACCGCGACCTCGCCTTCCGCCTCGGCGTGACGGTGGGAACGGTGACCCGCGCCTATACGGAGGCTGAAAAGCGCGGGCTGATCGGTGGCGAGGTCGGGCGCGGCACCTTCGTCCTCGACCAGCGTCCGTCGGCGACCCCGTTGCCGCTCAGCTGGCCGCCCGCCGGGATGGCGGCAGCCGGTCCCGCGACCGTCAACATGACCACGCTCCGCCCCGAGCATGCCGTGGCGGTCCAGAGCTTCGGCCAGACCCTGACCGCCATCGCGGCGTCGGGCCATGCGGCGACGCTGCTCGGCTACGGTCCCCATGCCGGCCTGCCCGACCATCGCGCCGCCGCCGCCCTCTGGCTGGAGCGCCAGCACCGGGTGAAGGCGACCGCCGAGTCGGTGTTGCTGACCACCGGCGCGCAGAATGCGCTGGCGGTGGCGCTGGCCGCCGTGGCCCGCCCCGGCGACATCATCCTGGCGGAGCGGCTGACCAACATCGGCACCAAGGCGCTGGCGGCCACCCAGGGCTACCATATGGAAGGCGTTGCCATCGACGAGCATGGTCTGGTGCCCGACGCTTTCGACAGCGCCTGCCGCCGGCTGGGTCCGAAGGCGGTCTATCTGGTGCCGACCTTGCAGAACCCGACGGCGGTGGTGATGCCGGCCGCCCGCCGGCGCGAGATCGTCGAGATCGCCCGCCGCCATGGCGTGATCCTGATCGAGGATGACGTGTTCGGCTTCATGGTGCCGGATGCCGTGCCGATCCAGACCATCGCGCCCGACATCACCCTCTATGTCTCCAGCGTGTCGAAAAGCCTTGCCGCCGGACTGCGGCTGGGCTTCGTCGTCGCCCCGCCGGACCTGCGCTCCCGCGTCGAGACCACCATCCGTGCCCTGCAATATTCCGCCCCGGCCCTGCCGGCGGAGGTCGTGGCGCGCTGGGTCCAGGACGGGACCGCCGACCGCATCGTCGCCGCCCAGCGCGAGGAGGATCTGGCCCGCCAGCGGCTGGCCCGCTCCATCCTGCCGGCCGAAACGGTCTATGGCCACCCGGCGGCGCAACATCTGTGGCTGGTGCTGCCGGAGCCCTGGCGCCGCGAGGATTTCATCGGCGAGGCCCGGCGCCGCGGGGTGATCGTCGCCGGGGCCGACGCCTTCGCCGTCGGCCGAGCCAGCGCCCCCCATGCGGTGCGCGTCGGCCTGTGCATGCCGGGCAGCCGCGACGAGGCCGCCCGCGGCCTGCGCGCCCTTGCCGATGCCCTGGAAGCGCCGGCGGCGGCGATGCTGTCGATCGTGTGACGCGGCGGTCAGAGGAGTTCTGACCGCCACGTCCATGCGCCATGCAGGCTCCACCCCTGTCGACGCGCATCCCAACGGGAATGATGGGCAAATGCTGCCGCCCGGCCGGCACGAATCTGCCGCCCGGCATATCGTTACCCACCACGAAACCATTTGTTGCCAAGGGGTCGGCGTTGGCCCGCATCCTGCAATCCCCTTGATCGTCATTCCGTCCGGGAATGCGTGAAGAGGGGAGTTCGCCATGGTCAGCCTGTCCAGTTACGCCGATGTCGGCAGCATGGCCCAAAGCCTGCAACAGTCGATCGACGCCGCGGTCAAGCGCGTGCAGCAACAGGCGGCTGACAATGGCGGCGCGGCCGACAAGGTCCAGAACTACGAGCAGACCGTCAACAAGTCGGCGATGACCACCGCCCCATTCGCGACGAACATCGGCACGTTGGTGAAGGACACCAGCCGCCTGAACGTCTTCAGTTCCCTGGCCTCCAACGACCCGGTCGATTTCTACAAATTCTCCGTTCCCACCGCCGGCGCCGCGTCGTTGGGAACGGTCGGCGATGCCGGCGTCCGGCTGCAATTGATGGATCGCGGCGGCAAGGTCCTCGCCGACAGCAACAAGGATGCCGGAGCCGCCTATGACGCTTTCCAAAAGCTGAAATCCGGCCAAATGACCCTGGACAAGGGCGATTACACGCTGCGGGTCGCCCGTGACAAGGACGTGCCGGTCAAGGATGCCAAGAGCTATGGCGTCCAGCTGCGCATGGGCGGCTACAGCAAGGATTACGACACCATCGCCAAGCAGCCGGCCAAGGCCGACAACCCCTTCGGCGGCAACACCAAGCTGCAGGGGCTGGCCTCGATCCTGGGGGCCGGCAGCGCCTCGCCCAATCCGGCCTCGATGCTGCTCGGCGGCTCGGGCGGCAGCTATGGCGGCCGCGGCTCGCTGCTGAACGCCATCCTGTAGAGCGCGCCCTCACGCCAGCCGGTCGCGCCCCGATTCCTTGACCAGCAGCACCGCCTGGGTGCGGCTGCCGACGCCGAGCGCCTTCAGCACGCCGGTGACGTGGGTCTTCACCGTCGACAGGTTCAGCCCCAGGCGCTCGCCGATCTCCTGGTTGGACAGGCCCTGCGCCAACAGATCCAGCACCTCCAGCTGGCGGCGGGTCAGCCCGTCGAAAATGCCGGGCGCCGCGTTCCGTGCTGCGGCGGTCGCGACCGGCGCCGGAGTCCCCGGCATGCCCAGCACCGGCGGCACATAGGATCCGCCGGCCATCACCAGCCGCAGGATGTTGACCACCAGCACGTCATCGGTCGATTTCGGAATGAAGGCCCGGACGCCGCGCGACAGCACGGCGCGCATCTCATCCGGCGATTCGATCATCGAGAAGATGGCGACCGGAACCGGCGCCACGCGCTTGACCAGCGCCTCGACATCGTCCAGCCCGCCGAGACCGGGCATGCGCAAATCCATCACGATCAGGTCGAACGCTGCCCCCCCATCCTGCATCGCCCCGTCATTCAGTGACGCGTCAAGGATGGCGTTCAACTGGCCGAAGCTCGTGGCGGCGACCACGGTGGCCCGCTCGTCCAGTTCACCCACCAAATGGGTCAAGCCGCTGCGGACGATGGAGTGATCATCGGCGATCAGAACCTGCATGTAATGTCTCGGACCGGAAATGCCTGCCTACCGCACCGTCATACGCTGACGCAACGGTCCGCGCTACCTCCTTCGCACGTCACGCGCCCTTCCCCCCGTGCCGCGTGCCGGAAGGGTTGCAGACCGTCGCGGGGAAAGAGCCATGCCCTCTCCCCGCCCGCCGGCCGGAACCGCCGGATCAGGAGATCTTGATCATGATCTGGGCGCGGCGGTTCGACGGCTCCCGCACATTCGGACCGGTGGGAACCATCAGCTGATTTTCGCCGACACCTTCGATCGAGATGATGTTGGCCGGAGTGCCATGGCCGACCAGCGCCTTGCGCACCGCCTCGGCCCGGCGCAGCGAGAGCTTCTGGTTGTAGGAGGGTGAACCGGAGGTGTCGGTGTGGCCGATCACCTGGATGCGGACGGCCCGGGCCCGGCCGGCGGCCTCTGCCGCATCGGCGATGATCTTGTCGGAATTCGGCGTGATCGCCGACTTGTCCCAATCGAAGAACACCTGATACTCGCTCTGCGGCTGGGCGGCCATCGGGGGTGCCACCGGAGCCGGGGCGGCGACCGGCGTGGCGCGCTCCGGCCCGCCGAAGCTATAGCGCAGCCCGGCCAGGATGGTGTGGTTGCGGTACTCGCCCTTCGAGGTCACCGGCCCCAGTTCGAACTCCGGATCGACGGTGGCGAAATAGCGGTAGTCGAGCGTCAGCGCCACTTTGTCGTTGATCGCATAGGACGCGCCGACGATGCCCTGATAGGCGAAGACCCAGTCGCGGTCGCTGGCGCCGTTCAAGGTCTGCTTCACGCCAGCGATGCCGGCACCGGCGCCGATATAGGGGGTGATCGGCAGACCGACATCGATATCGTACAGCAGGTTGCCCATGAAGGCGACCGAACTGGTCCGGCCGCCAAGCCCGTTCGAGGCGGGGGTGGCGCTGCTGGTGCTGTCGATGCCGTTGCGCCACCGCCAGGCGGCCTCCAGCTCGGCGCGCAGCCCCATCACGGAGGCATAGCCGACCGACAGGTCGCCGATGCCGCCGATCTTGAACTTCTCCTTCAGCCCCAGGCCCGGAGCCGGATAGCTGCCGAGGTCGGCATCCTCGGTCCAGTTCACGCCGGCGCCGGCGCCGACATAGAAGCCTTCGGTGCCGGCAAGGGCGGCGGCCGGAGCGGCCAGGACGGGAAGGGCGGCGGCCAGTGCCGTGCCCAGCAGAAACCCACGCATCGTCATGTTCTTGTTCCCATGGTTGACGGCGTTGGCGGATCGGGACGTCCCGGCCTGCGGCGAAACGCGTGACAGAACGGGCTCAGGCCCCGACAATGGACGCCGCTGGCATGGCTTCCAATCCCGGCTCCGTACACCCATTTTCCCTGTTGCAGATCCGCCGCAGCAGCTCCATAGACATTTCTTTTCGTGATAACAATGGCTTGGACAAAACCGCGATGGCTTCTACCCCGGACGATTCGGTCGACTACCCCCTCTGCGCCACCCCGGAACCCGGAGGATGGCAGGCGGTGGCGCCCGGCGTGTTGTGGATCCGGCTGCCCCTGCCCTTCCAGCTCGACCATATCAATGTCTGGGCGCTGGATGGCGGGGCCGCCGGCTGGACGCTGGTCGATTGCGGGCTGGGCGACCGGCGCAGCCGCGCGGTGTGGGAGGCGCTGCTGCGCGACGCGCTGGGCGGGCGTCCGGTGGAGCGGGTGGTGGCCACCCATTTCCATCCCGACCACATCGGCGCCGCCTCCTGGCTGGTGGAACAGACCGGTGCCGAGTTCGCCACGTCACTGACCGAATGGCTGTTCGCCCGCATCCTGTCGGCTGGCGGCGGCGACACCGCCAACGCGGTGGCTGAGCGATTCTACCGCCGCTGCGGGCTGGAGGAGGAGGCTCTGGCGGCGCTGCTCGCCCGCAAGGACGGCTACAGCCGAGGGGTTCCCGGCGTTCCGGCGACCTTGACCCGCCTGCGGGCCGGCGACCGGCTGCCGGTGGGCGGCGGCGGTTGGACAATGGTCGGCGGCAGCGGCCATTCGGCGGAACCGGTCAGCCTGTACCGGGCGGCCGAGGGCGACAGCCCGCCTCTGCTGATTTCCGGCGATCAGATCCTGCCGCGGATCAGCCCCAACATCAGCGTCTGGCCGACGGAACCGGAGGCCGATCCGCTCGCCGATTATCTCGCCAGCCTGGAGGCGTGGAGCGTCCTGCCGGCCGACACTCTGGTTCTCCCCTCGCATGGGCGCCCTTTTCTCGGCCTGCATCGCCGGGCCAGCGACCTGTCCCGCCATCATGCCGAGCGGCTGGTCGAAATCGAAGCTTTGTGCACGGCGCCGCAGACCGCGGCGGCGGTGACGCGGGCGCTGTTCCCACGCCCGCTCGACCCGCAACAAATGCTCTTCGCCGTCGGCGAGGCCGTCGCCCACCTCAACCACCTGATCCGCAAGGGGCGGCTGGAGCGGATCGCCGGGCGGCAGGTCGGGGGGATGCGGGACGCCGACCTTTACCGCCTTGCTGTCATGGAACCGGCCTGACGGCGCTCACTCGGTGACGATCTCGAACTCGTGGGGATCGAGCAGGGTCGCCACCGACAGGGTCTTCAACGTCTTCGGATCATCCGTCCGTTTCATCTGGGCATGCTGGGTGCCCATGCCGTCCTTGCGGATGGCGACCACTTCCCAATAGCCGCCGCTGGGGGACAGCTTGCGATAAATCTGTCCCTCGACCACCTCGCGCTTCCTGCGCATTTTCGTTCTCCAAAACCCGTCCCATACCGGCGGCCGTCACGGTCGCCGCGAAGGGCGCCATTGAAGCACAAAACACCCCCGTCGTGGCGAGTGTCCGTTCGGTGACTCGTTGCCGATGCCGCATTTGCGCTGTTGCAACGCAACACGACCGGAGCACCCCCGATGACCTTTTGCCGCACTGCGGTTTCACAGTGGAACAAAAGCCGCCGCCGTGGGTTCATAGCGGTCATGGATACCGATCTCGACGTGCTTGTCTTCGCGACCCGCCTGGTCGATGAACTGGGAGACACCGCGATTCGCATGAGCCGCGTTCGTCTCGTCGAACTCACGGCCGCCAATCACACCCGTGCCGCCATCTTCTGGCGGGATGTGATGCGCACCTGCGAAGGATTGTTGAGCGAACGCTCGGGCCGACGGACGGCAGGCGGGCTTTCCTCCCCGGCCCCGGCCCCAAGCATTGCTGCGGCGCAACCGGGGGCCTCCCATGTTCCCCGCCCCATTCCCTGACCCGTTCCCCGGCTGGGCCGCAAGACGCTGCCGATAGGAAAAGGGCGCCGATGGAAAAAGGGCCGGCACGTCGTGCCGGCCCTCTCCTTTTCGCGGAACGCGGTCGCGCTTCGCTTACTTCACTTCGGCATACTGGCCGGCGTGCCACTTGTACCAGACATAGGCCGGGCTGGTGACGTCGCCCTTGGCGTCGAAACCGATCTTGCCGATGACGGTGTCGTAGCTGCCCTTGCGCAGGACGTCGGCGACCTTGGCCGCGTCGGTCGAGTTCGCCTGCTTCACCGCGTTCGCCCAGATCTGGAGCGCCGCGTAGGTGTACAGGGTGTAGCCTTCCGGCTCATAGCCAGCCTTGCGGAACTTCTCCACGACGGCCTTGGCGTCCGGCTTCTCACGCGGATCCGGACCGAAGGTCATCATGGTGTCCTCGCCGGCGTCGCCGGTGATGGCCCAGTACTCGTTGGTCACCAGCGCGTCGCCCGACACGATGATGGCCTTCAGGCCCTGGTCCTTCATCTGGCGGGCGATCAGGCCGGCCTCGGTGTGGTAGCCACCGATATAGACGGCGTCGACATTCGCCTGCTTCAGCTTGGAAACCAGAGCGGAATAATCCTTCTCACCGGCCGTGTAGGCTTCGTAGATGGTTTCCTTCTGGCCGCCGGCGTTCAGCGCCTTCTGCGTCTCGTCGGCCAGACCCTTACCATAGGCCGACTTGTCGTGCAGGATGGCGACGTTCTTGCCCTTGTACGTGTCCAGCAGATACTTGCCGGCGATCGCGCCCTGCTGGTCGTCACGGCCGCAGACGCGGAAGACGTTCTTCAGTCCCTGCTCGGTCAGCTTCGGGTTGGTCGAGGCCGGGGAGATCTGCAGGATGCCCTCCTCGGAATAGACCTGGCTGGCCGGGATCGACGAACCGGAGCAGAAGTGGCCGGCCACGAACTTCACACCGGCCTTGGCCAGCTGGTTGGCGACGGCGACGGCCTGCTTGGGATCGCAGGCGTCGTCACCGACCTCCAGCTTCAGCTTCTGGCCCAGGACACCGCCGGCGGCGTTGATGTCCGCCACGGCCTGCTCCATGCCCTTCTTCATCTGCTCGCCGAAGGTGGCGTACTGGCCGGTGATCGGGCCGGCGGTGGCCACCGCGATGTCGGCCTTGGCGGCCGTGGCGGAAAGCGCGGTCGCCGCGATGGCGGCGAGAAGGGACAGCTTGAATTTCATGGGTGTGCTTGCTCCCTGTTCTATGAATGGTCCCTGTTGCAACATACCCCCGGCCCTTGCGGGCCTTGCCGCCGGGTCCCCTCCGGCGGTGTTCAGATTACCATACCCCAAGTGGCGCGACCTGCGACAGTTTCGCGGGCACCAATCAGCCGTACGGTCTAATTCCTTCGCCCTAGGCCTCGGTCCCGCTGCGCTCTTTCCAAGCGAAGGGCCCTGCGCGCTCATAGAGCCACGGGTACTGGTTGACCATGCGGCGCGCGATGGCGACGCGGTGGGCGGTGAGCGTGATCAGGGCGATGACGGCGGTGTGGACGATGAAGCCCCACAGCGACAACAGCTGCCCGCCGAACAGGCCCCAGGCGAGGAAGCGGTCGCCGACGCCCAGCAGCAGCGAATAGGCGATCACGCTGGAGACCGGCTTCCACCCCTCCGCCAGCGTCTGGCCGGTCAGAACCCCGCAGCCGCCGAACACCAGGACCGTCAGGAACACGAAGACCGGCAGCGAAGACCCGAGAAGCGCCTCCATCTCAATGTCCCCCTTCCAGATAGGCCGACCGCACCTCCGGGTCGGCCAGAAGCTGCGCGCCCGTCCCCGTCATCGTGATCTTCCCCGTCACCATCACATAGGCCCGGTGCGCCAGCTTCAGCGCGTGGAAGGCGTTCTGCTCCACCATGAACACCGTCATCTTCTGTTCCCGGTTGATCTCCTGGATCACCTGGAAGATCTGCTTCACGATCAGCGGCGCCAGGCCGAGGCTCGGCTCGTCCAGCAGCAGCAGGCGCGGCTGGCTCATCAGCGCCCGCCCGATCGCCAGCATCTGCTGCTCGCCGCCCGACATCGTCCCGGCCCGCTGGTTGATGCGCTCCTTCAGCCGCGGGAACAAGGTCAGCACCCGCTCCAGCTCGCGCTCGAAACTGCCGGGCTGGGCGACGATCGAGCCCATCTGCAAATTCTCCAGAACCGTCATCCGCGGGAAGATGCGCCGCCCCTCCGGGCTTTGCGCGATGCCGCGCCGCACGATCTCGTGCGTCGGCAGGTCGGTGATGTCCTCGCCCTCGAAGAACACCCGGCCCTGGCGCGCCCGCGGGCTGCCGCAGATCGTCATCAGCAGCGTCGATTTGCCCGCCCCGTTGGCGCCGATCAGCGACACGATCTCGCCGGCGCCGATCTCGATGTCGATGCCCTTCAGCGCCTCGATCGCGCCGTAGAAGGTGTGGACGCCCGATACCTTCAGCATGGATCAGGCTCCCTTCCGGGCGAGGTTCAGGTCGGCGGCGACCTCCGGCGGCAACGCCTCGTCCTCGTCCTCGCCGAGATAGGCGCGGATCACCGCCGGGTCGTTCTTCACATGCTCAGGCGTGCCGTCGGAAATCTTCCGGCCATAGTCCAGCACCACCACATGGTCGGAAATGCGCATCACCACGCTCATGTCATGCTCGATCAGCAACACGCCGGTGCGGTGGCCCCGCGGCGTCCGCACATCGCGGATGAAGGTCAGGATCTCGGCCAGCTCCCCCGACTCGCGCGGGTTCAGCCCGGCCGCCGGCTCGTCCAGGCACAGCAGCACCGGCTCGGTGCACATCGCCCGCGCGATCTCCAAACGGCGCTGGGCGCCATAGGGCAGGTTGCCGGCCTCCCAGTCGGCGAACTCGGTCAGCCGCACCCGGTCCAGCCAGTATTTCGCCAGCTCCACCGCCTCATGCTCGGCCCGGCGGAAGCCGGGAAGCCCGAGCAGCCCGGCGATGGCGAAGCCGGACGCCCGCATCAGCTTGTTGTGCTGGGCGACGATCAGGTTCTCCAGAACGCTCATCCCGCCGAACAGCCGGATGTTCTGGAAGGTGCGCGCCACCCCGGCCAGCTGGGCGATGCGGTAGCCCGGCATCCGCTCCAGCAGGAATTCCTTGCCCGCCGGGTGACGCAGCGTCAGCCGCCCCACCGTCGGCGTGTAGAAGCCGGTGACGCAGTTGAACAGCGTCGTCTTGCCGGCGCCGTTCGGGCCGATCAGCGCGGTGATCTCGCCGGCCCGCGCCTCGAACGACACGTCGTTGTTCGCCACCAGCCCGCCGAAGCGCATGGTCAGGTGTTCGACGCTCAGCAAAGGCTTGTCGTTGTTCATCCCAACATTGTCCATGGGGGCGCTCATTTCGCGGCTCCCGCGGCGGGCTTCCCGCCGCCATGCAGGAGGATGGTCGGGTCGCGGTGGGCCAGCAGGCCGCGCGGACGCCACAGCATGATCACCACCATGCCGGCGCCGAACGCCAGCATGCGGTAGTCGGCCAGCTCGCGGAACGCCTCGGGCAGGCCGATCACCAGCAGCGTCGCCACCACCACGCCGATCTGGCTGCCCATGCCGCCCAGCACGACGATGGCCAGGATGATCGCCGACTCGATGAAGGTGAAGCTCTCCGGGCTGATGAAGCCCTGGCGCGTCGCGAAGAAGGACCCGGCGAAGCCGCCGAACATCGCGGCGATGGCGAAGGCCGCCAGCTTCATGTTGGTGCGGTTGATGCCGAGCGAGGCGCAGGCGATGTCGTCCTCGCGCAGAGCCTCCCACGCCCGGCCCAGCGGCAGCTTGCGCACGCGCAGCGTGAACAGGTTCACCACCAGCGCCAGCGCCAGGATGAGGTAGTAGAGGAAGATGATGCGGTGCAGCGGCGAGAATTCCAGCCCGAACAGCTCATGGAAGGCCGGCATGCCGTCGGCCGGGCTGCGCGAGAAGTCGGCGATGCCGAAGAAGCTCGGCCGCGGGATGCCGGAGATGCCGTTGGGGCCGCCGGTGAACTGGTACCAGTTGACCAGGATGATGCGGATGATCTCGCCGAAGCCCAAGGTCACGATGGCGAAATAATCGCCGCGCAGCCGCAGCACCGGGAAGCCCAGCAGCACGCCCGAACAGGCGGCCAGCACGCCCGCCAGCGGCAGGCAGAGCCAGAAGCTCAGCCCGAAATAATGGGCGAGCAGCGCGTAGGAATAGGCGCCGACCGCGTAGAAGGCGACATAGCCGAGGTCGAGCAGGCCGGCGAGACCGACGACGATGTTCAGGCCCCAGCCCAGCATGATGTAGGTCAGCAGCAGGATGCCGATGTCGAGGATCATGCGGTCGGCCAGCGGCGTCAGCGGCAGCACCGCGGCGAAGGCGACGGCGACCGGGCCGATGTAGCGGCTGGCGTGCTGCACGCGTGCCGCGACGCGGTCCATCCGCTTGTCGCGCTCGGCCTGACTGAGCTTGGAGCGGCCGGTGGCGACCGTCATGGCGGCGCGGATGGCGATGACGCCGCCGCCCAGCACCAGGACGAGGCGCAGCACCTGGGTCGGCATCGGCAGCACCAGCCCGACGCCGGCGCAGACCAGCGCCAGGATCAGCACCGGCAGAGCCATGCCCTGGCGGATCAGCCCGAGCCCGAGCCGGCCGAGGAAGACCAGCAGCAGCGAGGCAGCCACCTCCTCCGGCCGGGCCTCGATGCCGAGACCGGTCGGGCGGTCGACGGTGCGCAATCCCACCAGCGGCACGGTCAGCAGAAGGGCGACGAAGGCGGCGAGAGCGGCGTCCTTGAGGGTGGCGGGCCAATCGACGCCGGGACGCTTGCCGTTGATGTGGTAATGGGGGTGCGACGGCGCGTGGGAAGGGGTGGTCATGGCGCTTACACCTTCTCGATCTCGGGCCGGCCGAGCAGGCCGGTGGGCCGGAAGATCAGGACGAGGACGAGGATGGAGAAGGTGGCGACGTCCTTCCATTCGGAGCCGACATAGCCAGACCAGAAGGCCTCGATCAGGCCGATGACCACCCCGCCGAGCATGGCGCCGGGCAGCGAGCCGACCCCGCCGAGCACGGCGGCGGTGAAGCTTTTCACGCCCGCCAGGAAGCCGATGTAGAAGTCGATGACGCCATAGATCAGCAGCACCATCATGCCGGCGACGGCGGCCAGCGCCGCGCCCATGACGAAGGTCAGCGAGATGACGCGGTCGACATTGACGCCGAGCAGCCCCGCCATCTTCTTGTCCTGCTCGCACGCCCGCTGGGCCCGGCCGAGCGAGGTGCGGTTGATCAGCAGGGTGAAGCCGACCATCAGGACCAGCGTGATGATGATGGTGGCGAGCCGGACATAGCTGACCGAGACGGCGCCGTCCATCAGGGTGAGGTTGCCGGGCAGGATCGGTTGCAGCGGCTTGGAGCGGGCACCCTGGAGGATCTGGATGTAGTTCTGCAGGAAGATCGACATGCCGATGGCCGAGATCAGCGGCGCCAGGCGCGGCGACGAGCGCAGCGGCCGATAGGCGATCCGCTCCACCGTCCAGCCATAGACGCTGGTGAACAGCATCGAGGCCACAAGCATGATCAGCAGCGCCAGGGGCACCCAGGTGATGCCAAGCGCCCCGATCGCCAGGAAGGTGATCAGCGCAACAAAGGCGCCGATCATGTAAATCTCGCCATGCGCGAAGTTGATCATGCCGATGATGCCGTACACCATCGTGTAGCCGATCGCGATCAGCCCGTAAATCGCGCCAAGCGACAAGCCGTTGATCAATTGCTGTAGAAAATAGTCCATGTCCTCATCCCACCTTCAGCGCGGCGCAAAGCCAGGGTGCGGCGGCACGGGCACACTCGGCACACCGGTCTCGCAACAGCACCCCCCCTGTCTGGTGCACCCTGTCTGGTGCAGCCCGTCCATTCACCAAACGGAATGCCCCATCATCCGGAATTCCGTCTATCAGCCTGACGGACCATGATTTTTCCCATTCGGAGCGGGCGTCTGCGATCCGGTCTGGCCGTCCGGCAGGTGCCCCTCCTGACCTTTTCGGTAGTAACAGCCTGACGGATTTTTGCAAGACAGATTTGTGTTGCCCGCATGCGTGATCGACACGGACAACCCAAGACCGAACGGAAAGGCCGAAAACGCGAAACGCCCCGCCGGCGGCAGCCGGCAGGGCGTCTTGCTGAACGGAAACTCGATCTTGAAGGCGTCAGCGAACCGCGACGGACTGCTTGGCCGGCACGGCGGCGACCTTCTGCTTCGGCTTGGCTTTCGTCTTGGCGGTGGCGGCCTTCGGCGCGGCCGGCGCCGGAGAGGCCTGGGCGACGGCGATGACGGGATCCGGACCGCTGACCACCTTCACGTCGCAGAGCGGCCGGCTGGCCAGATGCATCAGGCCGGCATTCTTCTCGTCCGAGGTCAGGGTGCGCAGATCGTCGGCGGTCAGATCCTTGGCGGCGGCCGAGCGGTCGACAAAGTTGGCGCAATATTGCGGAATGCCGATGGTGGCGGCACGGCGGCTGATCTCGTTCGCCAGCTCGGTCCGGAACATGTCGAACTGGCGCGTGGCGTTGCCGCCGGCGCCGGAGCGCTTGTAATAGCTGATCAGCGACGCCTCGGAACTAGACAGGAGAGCGCGGTTCTTGACCGAGAAATCCTGGTACAGGTCGAACGGCTTCTTGTCCGGCATCACCGTGCGGCAGGTCAGGCCGACCACCATCATCTCGGTGTGCATGCGCATCAGCTGTTCGGCCGCATGCTCCGCCCGGTTGTAGCAGGCGGGAGCGGCCGGGGTGCTGGCCTTGGCCGGGCGCGCCTTGGCGGCGGCGGGCTTCGCCGGATCCTTGGCGGCGGCGCTGGCGGGCGCGGGCAGGGCGAACAACCCGCCGAGGATTGCGGCGGCGGTCAGGGCTTTCAGGGACAAGCGGAGGGCAGCGCGCTGGCGACTCATCAGGGGCTCCGGTGGCGCGGTACAAACAGGACAGGGGTCGGGACGGAGATCGGCAGCGCCCGACAGTCGGCGACCTTCTACCCGAACACCGGGACGGGTCAATGGGAATTGGCCGCCATTTGCGTTTTGTCTCATCAACCGGACGGCGGCGCAACGGCGATTCGGATCCTGCCCCACCGGACAGATCAGGGCTCCGAATCCGTGTTAACGGATATTAACGTCGAGGATAGCGTTGAGGTAATCGGTGTCCCAGCCTGCCAGCTTCCTGCGGAGCTTGATGCTGGTGGGTCTGGGAGTGGCGGCCGGCTTTTTGGTGGCGCGCCGTAATCCGGAGCGCGGCCGGGCGGGTTCGGCGGCCTTGCGGACGAGGTTGATGGCGAAGTGGCGGACGACGGCCATGTTCAGGGCGCCGTGGCCTTTGCGCAAGCGGGACTGGTCCTCGTTGAAGACGACGTCGAGCAGCCAGTGCAGTTGGTTCTCGATGCGCCAATGGCCGCGCACGGCCTCGGCCGCCGCCTGGGCGGCGAGCGGGGCGGAGGTGATGTAATAGCGCGTGTCGGTGCGGCAACGATCCTTCAGCTCGGTCTTGCTGACCACCCGAACGATGGCGGCGACGGCGGGCAGGCGGACTTCGCCGGGAAAACGCCGCGCGCCGCTCAACCAATCGACCTGGCGCGCGACCGTGACCGCGCGCTGCTCGATCCGGCCATGGCCCTTGTCGATATCGGCGGCGTGATCGAGCGTCTCCGGCGGTGCGCTGGTGAAGAAACTCTCGATCTCGTCGCGCAGGGTGGGCTGGTTGGCTTTGACCGCCAGCAGATAGTCGGCCCCGGCGTCGCGAACGGCCTGGGCGATGGTGGCGTTGCAGGCGATGGCGTCGATGGTGACGATCGCGCCCTTGAGCCCGCCCTCGGTCGCCAGGCGCTCCAGCAGAACCGGAATGGCCGCCAGTTCGCTGGCTTTGTCCTCGACGGCCTCCTGGCCGAGGACCAGACGGCTGGTGGTGGCGAAGGCCGAGACCAAGTGCAAAGGGGCCTGCCCAAGGCTGCGGTCATGGCTGCGTCGCGAGGTCTTGCCGTCGATGGCGACCAGTTCCGGCCGGTCGGGCCACGCCTCGCGCACCCAGGACAGGAAGCAGTCCTGGAACAGGCCGGGAGGGATCCGGTTCATGAACACGGTCAGCCAGCGTCCGCTCGGCACCCCATGGTGATAGGGCTGGAAGCGCCGCAGAAAGTCGAGCCGCGCTTCACCCCAGGCGGCGATCGCCTCGTAATCCTCGCAATCCGCGATCGTCCCGCACACCGCCAGAAGCAGGATCTCCGGTAACGGATAGGCGACCCGCCAGGGAGCACGCGGGTCGTCGATCCGCGAAAAATGTTCCAGCAGCGCCTTCAGCCGCGATTTCTCACCAAAGCCGGCTTCGATCGAACTCATGGGAGGACCTTCCAAGACGAGAGCCTCCACCGAATCAGAAACTTCCCAATTCGTAAACCGCTGTTAACCCGACTTCGGAGCCCTGCCGGACAGATGCGTCCGCTGGACGCGGCGGGGCGGGCGACGCTATGGATGGATCTTGGACAGTCGGACGGGTGACAGGGCATGGCAGCCACCGGATCGCAATCGGCCGGAACGGGGTACAGCAGCGGATACCGGATCGGCATCGATCTCGGCGGCACCAAGACCGAAGGGATCCTGCTCGACCGCCAGGGAAGCCAGCTGGCGCGTCTGCGGGTTCCGACGCCGAAGGGCGATTACGACGGCACCGTCGCCACCATCCGCGATCTGGTGGCCCGGCTGGAGGGGGACATTCCCGCCGGCGCCAGGGCGACGGTGGGCTTGGGCATTCCCGGCGCCATCTCCCCGGCGACCGGTCTGGTGAAGAACGCCAACTCAACCTGGCTGATCGGGCGGGATTTCACCCGCGACCTGACCAGGGCGCTCGCCCGGCCGGTGCGGATCGAGAATGACGCCAACTGTCTGGCGGTGTCGGAAGCGACCGACGGCGCCGGGGCCGGCTGCGGCGTGGTGTTCGCGGCGATCCTCGGCACCGGCTGCGGCGCCGGAATCGTCGTGCATGGCCGGGTGCTGGGCGGACGCAACGCCATCGCCGGGGAGTGGGGGCACAACCCGCTGCCCTGGCCGACCGACGGCGAGCGGCCGGGACCGGCCTGCTATTGCGGCAAGCATGGCTGCCTGGAAAATTTCGTGTCGGGGCCGGCGGTGGCGGCGGACCATCTCGCGGCGACCGGCGAGAGGCTGGACGCCGCGACCATCCTGGCCCGCGCCGCCGATCCGGGCGACGCCCCCGGCGGCGACAGCGGTTGCCGGGCGACGGCGGAGCGGCTGGTCGGACGGCTCGCCCGCGGGCTGGCCGCCGTCGCCAACCTGCTGGATCCCGACGTCATCGTGCTGGGCGGCGGGCTGTCGAACGCGGAACTGCTGTATGAACGGCTGCCGGCGGCGATGCAGCCCTGGGCCTTCAGCGACCGGCTGGACACGCCGGTACGCCGCGCCCGCCACGGAGATTCAAGCGGCGTGCGCGGCGCCGCCTGGCTGTGGCGGCCCGGAGAGGTACCGGAAGAATAGCCGGACCTCAGTCCCGCTGCGCCGTCCGCGGGACCGGCGGGGCGTCGGCGCTGCGCGGCGGGGCCATCACCCGTTTGGCGGCGGCGGGATCCACCGGCGGCGGCGTCAGCGAATGGGTGCTGGAATAATGCTGGCTCGTCTGTTTCACGTCGGTGCCGTAGCGCGTCATGCCGGCACGGTCCTTGCCGGCCTTGATCGCGCCCCAATGGGACGGAGCCGGGCCGGGCAGCGGCTGGGCCTGATCCAGGTTGCGCAGCAGCGGGCCGGTCGGGACCATCTGGTCATACACCCAGGGCGCATAGTCCTGCTTTTGGGCATGGGCCGGCGATGCCAGCGTCATCATCGCCAACGCGGCGGCGGCAACAATGGTCCTGGCGGCGGTTTCGGCAGAGAGGACAACGCGGGTCATCGAACAGGCGCCTTTCGTCCGGGGAAACGGATCGGTAGGCCCAGTCGAACGGAAAGCGCCCGCGCCGTCCAATGCGGAGGCGCGTTACCCACCCCGGTGGCCGCCTCCCCAAGCGGGGCAGATACCGGCCAGGGAGGAGAGCGGCGGCTTACGGAGCCGCCAGACGGTAGAGCGTCAGGTGCAGGCGCTTGCCGGTGTTGTAGTTGAAGCCCGACAACTCGGCCAAAGGCAGCGGCGTGCCGCCGCCCAACTCGTCGAGGAAGGCCGGCGCCTCGCGATCCTCGACCAGCGCCAGCCCACAGGCGCGGTCGGCCGTCAGATGCGCCGCGGCGCCGGCGCCATGGACCAGCTTCGTCGGCGTGCCGAGAAGGAAGACGAGGCTCGGCTCCGAATAGCCGGCGGCGGCCACCACGCTGTCCGGGCAGGGGCGGAACTGCTCGACCGCGCGGGCGGCCTGCCGGCTGACCCAGACGCCGTCGATGTTCGGCAGCACGACGGCATAGGTGCCGGCATAGAGCAGCGCCGCCGCCCCGACCCCGGCGGCGAGCCCGGTCCGCCGCCTGTCCCGCAGCAGCGCGCGCAGCGCGAGGGCGAAAAGGCCGCCGACCGCCGGCACCAGCGCCACCGCGACCGGATCGATCCGGCGATCGACCAGCCAGGGGATCACCGCCACCGCCAGCGTCAGGGCGCCGAAACCGATCGCCCCCAGCGCCACGGCGGCGGCGGCCAGCCAGCGGCGCGGCCGTTCCCGGCTGCGGTCGAAGCCGTCGACCAGCGCCGCGGCGGCGAGAGCGGCGATGGCCGGAAACACCGGAAGGGTATAATGCAGCAGCTTGGTCGGCACCGCCTCGAACACCAGCCAGCTCGGCACGATCCAGGCGATGCAGAAGCGCACGGCGTCCAGCCGCCGCCGCGCCCAGATCCAGGGAAGCGCCAGCAGGGCCAGCGGCGACCAGGGGGCGAAGGTCACCCAGAAGGTGCCGAGATAATAGCCGGGCGGCAACCCCTTGCCCTCCTGCCCGCCCGACACCTTGCCCAGCATGTCGTGGCCGACGGATTCGGCGAAGAAGGCGCCCTTGCTCTTGATGGCGATGGCGATCAGCCAGGGGGCGGCGATGGCGACGACGATGCCGAGCCCCGCCAGCGGCTTCAACCGCTTCAGCCAGGCGGCCTCGCGGTCCCACAGGGCAAGCACCAGCGCGGTGCTGCCGGACACCAGCAGGACCATCGGCCCCTTGACCAGCACGCCGACGCCGGCGGCGATCCAGAAGACCAGCGGAGCGGTCCAGGCGGCGCGCCCGGCGGGGGCCGCGTCGCGGCGGCGGAGATAGAGATGGGCCAGCACCGCCTGCCCGATCACCACGGTGGCGAGCAGGACGGCATCGGTCTTGGCCATCCGCGCCTCGACCCCCAGCACGACGCAGGAGGCCAGCATCAGCCCGGCGATGAAGCCGGCCGCACCACCGAACAGCCGGGCCGCCGTCCAGGCTGCGGCGACAACGGCCAGGATCGCGCCGAGAAAGGAGGGGATGCGGTAGGTCCAGATGGGCTTGTCGGCCCCGACCGGGATCCCGCGCACGGCATCGGCGGCGGCGGTCGCGGCACTCTGCAACCAATAGATTCCGACCGGCTTCTTGTAGCGCGTCTCGTCCTGGAAGCGGATGTCGACATAATTGCCGCTGTCCAGCATCTGGGAGGAGGCCTGGGCGAATCGTGCCTCGTCGCGGTCGAAGGGCGGCAGCAGGGTGAAACCGGGCAGGAACAGCGCGGCGGCGATCAGCGCCAGCAACGCATAGGCCCATAGTGGCAGAGGACTGGGTGGCGGAGGGCTGGGCGGCAGGCGGCCCTGCGACGGGGACGAAGAGGTCACGGCTTGCTCGGCACCGGATCGCCGCCGGCCTGCGACTTCTTGTGCGACCAGACGAAATAGACGTTGCGGGCGTAGATCACCAGGCCCATGCCCTGCCCCAGCATGAAGACCGGGTCGAAGCGGTAGAAGGCATAGGCGAACAGCATGACGCCGCCGCCGAGCGAGAAATACCAGAACAGTTCGGGCACCACGCTGCGGCGCGCCTTCTCGCTGGCGATCCACTGCACGATGAAGCGCATGGTGAACATGAGTTGGGCGAAGAAACCGATGCCGACCCAGATCAGGTCGGTGGTGCTTTGCCCCTGGAACCACGCTGCGGCGCGCTCAAGCATCTTGAAATCCTGTCCCGGCTGGGTCGCTGTGAAGGTCGATCGGTTGCGGAAAGCGTCAGAGGCGTTCGGAGACCGGCGTCAGTTTCGTCCGCCGTTTCAGCCAGTAGACGCCCAGCAGATCGACCACGCCGATCAGCCCGCGCCGCCAATTGTTGTATTTCGACACGCCGCGCTCGCGCGGGCGATGGTTCACCGGCACATAGGCCACCGGATGGCCATGCGCCCGGAAAAGCGCCGGCAGGAAGCGATGCATCGCCCCGAAAAAGGGCAGGTCAAGGAAGGCGTCGCGGCGGAACAGCTTCAGCCCGCAGCCGCTGTCGGTGCAGCCGTCCTGCAGCAAGGACTGGCGGATGGCGTTGGCGGCCTTGGAGGCCCAGCGCTTGGACAGGCTGTCCTGGCGTTTCCGGCGGATGCCGCCGACCAGCACCGGCGCGCCGGGCTTGCCCGCCGACACCAGGGCGAACAACGCCGGAATATCGGCCGGGTCGTTCTGGCCGTCGCCGTCGAGCGTCACCACGAATTCGCCGCGCGCCGCCTTGACGCCGCTGCGCACCGCGGCACTCTGGCCGGAGCGGTTGACATGGCGCAGCACGCGCAGCCGGCCGGCCTCGACCGCCGGGGCAAGGCGCGCCTGGGTGTCATCCTCCGACTGGTCGTCGACGAAGATGATCTCGAAACCGCCGGCCGGGGTCAGTGCCCGCTCGATCTCTTCGAGCAACGGCAACACATTCTCGGCCTCGTTGAAAACGGGGACAACGACCGACAGCCGCACCGGCTGGCCGCTCTCCGGAAAAATGCTCACGGTTTGCCATCCCATTCGCCAAACGGGCGGCAAATTACTCTCGCGGCGCCGCGAACGGTAGCGGAAAAGGAAGAGACGGGAGCGGGGCAGCTCTCCGCGCCCGTCCCATCCGGCGGCGGCGCCGGCCGGATTACCCCTTCCTGCCGTCGGGCGGCGAGCCCGGCGCGGGCAGCGTCAACGGGACATAACGCAACTCGCCGCCCCGGCTGACCAGCATCAACAGGGTCTTGCGCCCCTGCTCCCTCGCCCTGGCGATGCGGGAGTCCAGGTCGGCGGGCGTCGCCAGCGGCTCCTGGCCCACCTCGACGATGACGTCGCCGAGGTCGAGCCCGCGCTCCGCCGCCGGGCTGTCCCGCTCGACCTCCGTCACCACCAGCCCGTTGACATCCTCGCCGATGGAGAAGCTTTCCCGCAGGCCGGGGGTCAGCGGCGCCAGTTTCAGACCGAGCGCCGAGGCGCTCTCCTCCGGCTGGGCGGACCGGGGAGCGCCGCTCGACCCGGACATCGCCAGTTGCTGCGGCTCGTTGCGCAGCTCGCCGACCGTCACCTGGACCGATCGCTCCTTGCCGGCACGCAGAAGGGTCAGCGGAACGGTGCGCCCGATCGCGGTGGAGGCGACGAGACGGGGCAACTGGCGCATCTGCTCCAGCGGCCCGCCGTCGAAGGCGGTGATGACGTCGCCCTGGCGCAGGCCCGCCGCCGCCGCCGGGCTGCCGGGCGACACGCTGGTGACCAGCGCGCCGCCGGTGCCCTGCACGCCCAGGCTCTCGGCGATGTCCGGCGTCACCCGCTGGACCTGGACGCCGAGCCAGCCGCGCCGCACCTTGCCGCCATCCTTCAACTGGTCGACGATCGGCTTGGCAAGAGAGGATGGAATGGCGAAGCCGATGCCCACCGATCCGCCGGTCGGCGAATAGATCGCGGTGTTGATGCCGATCACCGCCCCGCCGACGTCATAGAGCGGACCGCCGGAATTGCCGCGGTTGATCGCGGCGTCGGTCTGTAGATACTCGTCATAGGGGCCCTGCTGGATGTCGCGGGCGCGGGCCGACAGGATGCCGGCGGTCACCGACCCGCCGAGGCCGAAGGGGTTGCCGATGGCGACCACCCAATCGCCGACCTCCACCGATTCGCTGTCGCCCCAATGGGTGGCGGCCAGTGGCCTGTCGCTTTCGACCTTCAGCAGAGCCAGATCGGTCGGCGCGTCCGCCCCGACCAGCTTGGCCGGCAGTCTGGTGCCGTCATGCAGGGTGACGGCGATCTCGGCCGCATCGGCGACGACATGGTTGTTGGTGACGACCAAGCCCGACGGATCGATGATGAAGCCCGAGCCCAGCGCCATGCTCGGCGGGACCGGCGGACCGCCGCTCCCCGGCCCATCCCCGGCCCCATTCCCCGGCCTCTCTCCCGGTCTCTCTCCGGGCCCGCCTCTCTGACGGTTGCGGAACCCACGGAAGAATTCCTCCAGCGGGGAGCCGGGGGGGATATCCATCCCCTCCGGCAAGCGGCCGGCGCCGGCCGGGGCCGAAGGCGCCTGCGTGCTGGAGATGTTGACGACCGTGTCGATCTGCGTCCGCGCGAGGTCGCGGAAGGAGGGGGGCGCATAGGTCCTGCTGGCTCCGGGCTGGGGACCGGCGGGGGCGTCCTGCGCGGCGACCGGAGCCGCCGGTGAAAAAACCGCGCCAAACAGCAGCGCGCAAAGCGCCACGGCCGGAAGGCGTCGAAGAATGCGGTATGAACGCGGCGCGGACGCATGCGGCATGGACGGTCTCCGCAAAAACGGTTGGGCGGAACGAAGCAGGCGGTGATCGGATGCTCGCCGCCGAAGCTGCTATGGAACTGAAAACAC
The DNA here is from genome assembly GCF_000010725.1 of Azospirillum sp. B510. Lineage (NCBI taxonomy): Bacteria > Pseudomonadati > Pseudomonadota > Alphaproteobacteria > Rhodospirillales > Azospirillaceae > Azospirillum > Azospirillum sp. B510. The sequence continues at coordinate 355,909 of NC_013859.1, forward strand.
GCTTGCCCCCGTCCGGGGTCCATCCTGGCTTTCAAAAGGCGGCGCCCCAGAGGGCACACCACCACCGGTTTCCGCCCCCCCGGCCTTTAAAATTCCCGGATTCCAACACGCGTCGCGCCCTGTTGCGGCAAGGGACGGAAAATCACGATTCCTTGCAAAGTTATGCTGGCATTTTTGAGAAGAGTTTCCGATAGTCATCCGTACCGAAAACATCGCCCGCCAGCGTGAAGCCTCGATGCTGCTGACGCACGCGCCCGCGTGGTCCCGCGTCCGAAGCATGCGGTCCGGGTGGACATGCTGACGAATGACTGAAAATTCACTTTGGCAACCGAGCGATATAATGAACGCAGAAACCGGGAGCGAGCCGGAGTCTCCCAAGAAGCGTGGGCGCATTCCGCAGTCGGCGTGGCCCCAAATTCTTGATCGGTACCGCAGCGGCGCAACTCTTTCCGCCATCGCGCGTGAATTCGAATGCACGCCGAGCGCAATCTCCTACATCATCAAGAAGGCGGAGGCCGCAAGCGGTCAGGGCGATGCCGCTCCGGCTGACGCGGCACAGGACGAGGCCCAGGCCACGGACGGCAGCGCTTCGGCGGTTGCCGGCGAAGCTCCAGCAACCCCAGCCAGTTCGGACGCTCCGGCAGACACCCCTGCCGCGGCCACGCCGGAAGCCGATGCCCCGGCGGAACCCCGCCGCCCGGCCGGCCGCGCCGCCCGCACCACGCTGACCCGCGCTCCCCGCACGGAACAGGCCGCCGAACCGCCGGCTCCCGTCGAGACTCCGGCTCCGGCTCCCGCGCCGGCCCCGACGGAAACGCTGCGCCTGAACCGTCCCGAACCTGCACCGGCGCCCGCCCCGGCGCCGATGCCGGTGCCCGCGGCGGCTCCGGCCGCGGCCGAGGCGTCGCGGCCGGCCGGTCAGCCGACGCCGCCGGTGGATGCGGTGGAAGGCCGCCTGCGCGATACCGCCAAGGCTTGCATTTCCGCCTATCGCGGCTGGCGTCAGCAGCCGAGCGAAGGCACGATCCAGGCCCTGTCCGACACCGTGCATGAGCTGCGCAAGGCCTTGGCCCGCGTCGAGATCGACATGTCGGCCAGCCGTCGCGAGGAGCAGGCGATCCGCCCGATCCCGATCCCGGCGCATCGCGCGTCGCGCCGTCCGAACTGAGCGGACTTTGAAAAGACGCCTTTGAAAAGGCGGGTTTAAAAAACCTCCGCCCCCGACCGGGGCGGAGGTTTTTTATTTTTGCGCTGACGCTGGCATTTTCGGTACGAAAGGGGCTTGACGCCCCCCTGATCGAAAGGCTAATCCTCTGCGCCCCGATGGAAGGGTGGCCGAGTGGTTAAAGGCAGCAGACTGTAAATCTGCCCGCGTACGCGTACGCTGGTTCGAATCCAGCCCCTTCCACCAGTCTCGCGGAAACAGCGGCTTCATGGAACCCAGTGTCGCCTGAAGTCATCGCGAGTCGATGATAGCCATTTCAAAAAGACGATCCCGCGCCACCAAAAGTCCACGTCATCGTGCCTTCGGCAACGAGACATGCCCGACGGTGTAGACTTGCGTCGTCTCCGTCATCATCGCCGGCAACCGCGGCCAAAGAGCGAATCTCGCCGACTGCCATCCCGTCGGATCGAACGCGGCGATGGCGGCCAGCGCGCCGGCCTCGATCAGCGATCCGGTCTCCGCGATGGCGTCATCCCGTTGCGCGGCCAAATCCGAATAAGTCGCAATTGGGCCGATCTCGCGGGTCGCATATGTGGCGGCTTGCAGATCCGCCGTGAGTTCCGCATGCCGGATCAGCCATGTCCGCACCGACGGCCAACCGAAATCGCGCGACACCGCCGCGAAGCCAGGACCGGACAGGAAGTTGCCGATCCCTTCCGGCTCATCCCACAGATAGAATGGCGCATAGAGGTTTTCCGCGCTGGCGAAGCCGGTGTCCCGCTTTCTTGCGGCAAGATAAGCTTTGAAACGCAGCTGCGGAAAACCGTCGAGCAGCGGCCCCCTCTCGCGGATGCGGCGGTCGATGACCGCCATATCGTAGTCGGCCGGCAGGACGAAACTGTATTGCATGGCGATCATCGCGGCGGACCTCCCTGTTCGACCTCTTCCATCCAATGAACGGCAGTCCCGAGCCTGACCGGCTGGACGCTGACATAGCTGAACGGGCTGGACGGCGCCGCGCCATGCCAGTGGCGTTCGCCAGGGGCGAACCAGACGGAATCCCCGGCACGCAGCGCGACCGGATCATCTCCATCACGTTGAACGACGCCGACCCCATCGAGCACGAACAGAAGCTGCCCACCGGGATGACTATGCCAACGGGTCACCACCCCCGGCGGGACGAAGGCGCGCATCGCCGTCATCTCGCCGTCCGTCCGGCTGGTCAGCAGCATCTGGACGAGAAAGGACCCGCTGGAAATTCCATCGGGGGCGGCGGCGATGCCCTCGCCGGCACGCCGGATGGCCATGACCGGCGGACAGGCCGGTTGCATCGCGAAGGAACCGGTCATCGCGAACCATCCTCCGCCGCCACGCCCGCGGCCGACAGGCCGGAAGCGAAGGACCAGTCCTCGAAGCTCGAGTTGGCGATGGCGACCATGACATCCTCGGGCCGAACGCCCGGCGACGCCGCGAGAGCCTCGACCAGACGGCGATAGAAGCGGGCCTTGGTTTCCGCTGATCGCGCCTTTCCGGTGGTGATGTGGAAGAAGATGTAATCATCCGAACGCGGGCCGCCGCGATAGGTCCGATCAAAGATCAATTCCTCCGGCCGATGCTGGTGGATCGCGACGAAGCGATCCTTTTCCGGCACGTCGAAACACTCCACCAGCGCATGGTCGAGACCATCGGCAACAGCGGCGAGATAGGCGGGGGATTTTCCCGCGAGCAAGGAAATCCGGGTGAAGGGCATGGCCTGCCGCTCCTGTGAAAGCGATTGACAGGCACAGTATGGAACCACAAGATCATCCTGATAATCAGATTATTTGGCAGAAATAATCCTGTTTTTCAGGACTAAAGCGATGCGCCTGACCAACCTCGATATGGATGCGCTCCGCAGTTTCGTCGCTGGCATCGATGCCGGATCCTTCGCCCAGGCCGCCGACCGGCTTGGACGCTCGACATCGGCGGTCAGCGCCCAGCTCAAGAAGCTGGAGGACCAGACCGGAACAGCACTGGTGCGCAAATCGGGACGCGGTTTGGCGCTGACCGATGGCGGTGAGGTGCTGCTGTCCTACGCCAGGCGCCTGCTGACCCTCAATGACGAGGCGATGAGCGCCGTTCGCGGGGTGGAGTTGGAGGGGTGGATCCGTCTCGGCATCCAGGAGGATTTCGGCGAAACCATGCTGCCACAGGTGCTCGGCCGCTTCGCCCGCGCCCATTCCAAGGTCCGGATCGAAGGGCGGATCGCCCGAAACAGCGAGCTGACGGAAAAGATCGCCTCCGGCCGTCTCGATCTGGCTCTGGCCTGGGACGACGGCACCGCCGCGGCCGCCGAACGGATCGCCTCCTTGCCATTGTGCTGGTTGGGCACGGTGGCGGAGGAGCCGATCTGGCGGGCCGATGGCACGGAGCCCTTGCCGCTGGCGGCATTGGAGGCTCCATGCCTGCTGCGAACCATCGCTTGCGACCATCTCGACCGGCAGGGGATCGCTTGGCGCATCGCCTTCGTCAGCCCAAGCCTGGGTGGGCTCTGGGCGGCGACGGCGGCCGGTCTCGGCATCGCCCTGCGCACCCCGGTGGGTCGGCCGCCGGCGGTGCGCGTGCTCGATCCCGTGACCCGCGGCCTGCCGCAACTCCCGTCGCTCGGCCTGAGACTTCTCCGGTCCGGCAAGAGGCCGAATCCGGTCGCCGATCACCTCGCGGCGATCATCCGGCAGTCATTGCGCGAAACCTTGCCGATGGACTGGATGCCACGGCCGGAAACCGTCGACTGATGCCGGAGAACGAAGCGCCCGAACCATCGGGAGGCCATCGGGAGGCCATCGGGAGTCCGGCTCAGAGCGGCAGCGGATCTCCCGGCGTCACGCGCGGAAAGCGCAGCGTGAAGGTGGTTCCTGCCCCGGACGCGCTGTCCAGCCGCAGGCGGCCGCGCAGCTTGCGGGTGACCAGGGTGTAGACGATGTTCAGCCCCAGCCCGCTGCCGCCCCGGTCGCGGCTGGTGGTGAAGAAGGGCTCGAAGACCTTGCCGTGCAAATCCGCCGGAATGCCGCGCCCGTCGTCCCTGTAGACCAGTTCGACCTCGTTCCCATCCACCGCGACGGTGATCGTCAGCCGGCCGCGACCGCCGGGCTCATAACCATGCAGAAGGGAGTTGATGACGAAATTGGTCAGGATCTGGCCGAAGGCCCCGGGGTAGCTGTCGAGCATCAGGTCATCCGGGCAATCGACCGCGACCGTATGCCCGCTGCGCCGGATCCGCATGCCCAGGCTGCGCAGGATCTCCTGGATATACTGGTTCAGGTCGAAAATCCGGCGTTCCTCGCTGGCCTGGTCGACCGCGATCTGCTTGAAGCTCTGGATCAGGCGGGTGGCGCGCTCGACGTTCAGCAGCATCAGCTGGGTCGCCTCGTCGGCGATGTCGATGAAATCGGCGAAATCACCACGCCGCAGGGCGCCGGCCTCGAACAGCTGACGCAGGGCGCGGGTCTTTTCCGCCAACAGTGAGGCGCCGGTCAGGGCGATGCCGACCGGCGTGTTGATCTCATGGGTCACGCCGGCCACCAGCGATCCCAGCGCCGCCATCTTCTCGGCCTGGATCAGCTGGACCTGCGTCTCCTTCAGCTCCTGCAGGGCGCGCTCGGCCTCCTCCTTGGCGGCGCGCACCGCCTCGGCCGCGCGCACGCTTTCGCTGACATCGGTATGGGATCCGACGATGCGGAGGGTCTGGTCGTCGGTGCCGGCCACGGCGAGCGCGCGGGTCTCCAGAAAGACGGTCTCACCCGACCGGTGGCGGAAACGCTGCAACAGCCGGCTTTCGGAGCGCCGGCCGGTCGCCAGATCCTCCACCTGTTCCAGGGCTGCGGCGAGATCCCGCGGGTCGATCAACTCCTCCCAGCGGCGGCGGCAGTTGTCCATCTCCGCTTCGGAATACCCCAGCAGGCCCCACCATTGCGGGGAGAACCACACCTCGCCGGTGCGCAGATCCCATTGCGAGATGCCCTCCCGCGCGGCCCGGATCGCCAGTTCGAGCAGTTCCCGGCTGGAGGCCAGCTCCCGCTCCGCCAGCTTGCGCCGGGTGATGTCGGTGTAGGTGGTGACGAACCCGCCATCGGGCAGCGGCAGGGTCACCGTCTCGATCACCAGCCCGTCGGGCCGGACCCGCTCGTTGTAGAAGGGCCAGGAGGCCTTGCGGATATAGTCCAGCCGCTGCGCCACCAGATCATCCACGTCGCCGCGGCCATAGCCGCCCTGCTCGGCGATGTGACGGACAACCACCTCGTAGGGCTGGGCATAACGCGGGAACCGGGGGTCGATGTAAAGCAGTTCCAGCACGCGCCTGTTCCAGGCGACCAGCCGCAGATCCTGGTCGAAGGCCATCACCCCCTGGCTCAGGCAGTCGAGCACCGAACTGGTCTTCTCCCAGGGGCCGCGCTCCGCCGCGCCGGCATCGATCGCCGTCAGCAGCCATTCGCCCGGCCCGCCGGCGCCCAGCGCCAAGGTGACGGCGCCGCCGTCGGGAAGCGTCGGCATCATCGGGGTTCCACGACGCAGGTCGGCCAGAGCGGACGCGCCGAGAAGCCCACCGAACAACCCCTCCAGTGTCGAATCGTCCCGCACCGCGAACCGGTTCGCGAAGGCGGCATTGGCCCATACCAGACGTTCGTCGGCGTCAAAGCGGGCGAACCCGGTCTCCCCCATGCCCGTGCCTACTCCCTCCACTGAGCCCGCGGCCGATCATGTGATCGAAGCGCCTGCGCGGAGCCCTCGACGCACAACCGGACGACAAAATTCCGGCATCCGAACGCGTCATATGGCCCCTCGCCGCATTCTTGTCTCTCGGCAGTTGAGGGGCAAGCGGCATTGCGCAGCCTCTCCCACCGTTTTGCGACCGCCGATCCCTTGTTTTGGGCGAGAGTGAAGCCTAATCCTGCGCCTGTCCAGCGGTGCGATGTCTCAAACCGTTATCGAGGAAAGGATTTGCGCAATGGCGGATGTCGCGGCCTATGGCGGCCTGTTCCTGGTGGCCCTGGTCGCTGCGACGATTTTTCCCGCCCAGTCCGAACTCCTGCTCGCCGGGCTGCATGCCTCCGGCAACTATCATGACGCCTTGCTGATTCTGGTGGCGACGACCGGCAATGTCGCCGGCTCCACCATCAATTGGGCGCTCGGCCGCTACCTGATGCGTTTCCGGGACCGCCGATGGTTTCCCGCCTCGCCAAGGCTGGTGGAGCGGGCGACCGGCTGGTACCGCCGCTTCGGCATCTGGTCGCTGCTGCTGGCCTGGGTACCGGTGATCGGCGATCCGCTGACGCTGGTGGCGGGCATCCTGCGCGTCGACCTGCGCCTGTTCCTGCTGCTCGTCACCATCGGCAAGCCGGGACGGTACGCTGCGCTGATTATCATGATATAAGACAGTACGGTACGAATATTGTAAGTAATACCTTTATTATTGAACAATAATCAGCTTGTGGATCTGGCTGCGGCCACAGTATTAACGGACCCTGGAATGCGGACCCCTCGAACCGGTGAAAAGCCTTGGGGCCAACAAGGCTTTCTCAGAATATCGACGCTGTTTGACCGAGGTCAAACGCGCCGTGCTGGTGGTCGACTATGCTCCGCGCCAACGTGGAACCGGTAATCAGGCGCATCGACATGCCAGACGGAAGCATCGTGCAGCAGGGCCCCGCCCAACCCGCCAAGGTTCCGCTGTACGAAAATCACAAGAAGATTCATCCCAAGGCGGTCAAGGGTGTCTATCGCCGCCTGAAGACGATCACCTTCTCCGTTCTGCTGGCGCTGTTCTTCATCGCCCCCTGGATCCGGTGGGAACGTGGTCCCGACGCCCCGGCGCAGGCGGTGCTGTTCGATCTAACCGCGCCGCGCTTCTTTCTGTTCTGGATCGAGATCTGGCCGCAGGAGATCTACTATTTCACCGGCATCCTGATCGTCGCGGCGCTGGGCCTGTTCCTGGCGACGGCGTTGGCGGGCCGCGTCTGGTGCGGCTTCGCCTGCCCGCACACGGTATGGACCGACCTGTTCGTCTGGATCGAACGCGCCTTCGAAGGCGACCGGGCGGAGCGCGTCCGCATGGACATGCAGCCCTGGACGATGCGGAAATTCCTGCGCAAGGCCGGCAAGCACGCGGGCTGGCTGGCGCTGAGCCTCGTCACCGGCTTCGGCTTCCTCGCCTATTTCAGCGACGCGCCGGCTCTGCTGCGCGATCTTCTGACCTTCCAGGCCAGCTACGAGGCGGTGTCCTTCTTCGCCATCTTCGCCGGCATGACCTATGTGATGGCCGGCTGGACCCGCGAGCAGATGTGCATGTACATGTGCCCGTGGCCGCGTATCCAGAGCGCCATGCTGGACGAGCATTCGCTGGTCGTCACCTATCAGGCCGACCGCGGCGACAACCGCGGTCCGAAGCGCAAGTCGCAGAGCTGGGACGAGCGGCGCGCCCAGGGCTTCGGCGACTGCATCGATTGCGGCCAGTGCGTCCAGGTCTGCCCGATCGGCATCGACGTCCGCACCGGCGAGCAGGCCGACTGCATCAATTGCGGGCTGTGCGTCGACGCCTGTGACGGCATCATGATCCAGCAGGGCCTGCCGACCCGCCTGATCGCCTTCGATTCGCTGGCCGCCCAGGATACGCGGGCCTCCGGCAAGACCTATCAATGGCGCTTGGCCCGTCCGCGCGTGATCGTCTATGCCCTGCTGATGCTGGTCATCGGCGGCGCCATGGCCTGGAGCTTCGCGCTGCGCCCCAGCCTGAGCATCACCGTGCTGCGCGACCGCGCGCCGCTGTTCGTCACCCTGTCGGACGGCTCGATCCGCAACGCCTACACCTTCAAGGTCGCCAACAAGACCCGCCAGACCCGTTCCTACACCCTCAGCGTCGCCGGCCTGCCCGCCGCCGACATCAAGGTGATCGGCGAGGCGGAGGAGGAGACCGCCGCCCACACCGCCACCCTCTCGGCCGAGCCCGACAGCGTCGCCACCTACCGCGTCTATGTGACGGCGCCGCGCGCGACGGTGACCGCCGCTTCCCTGCCGCTGACCTTCCAACTGTCCGACACCGGCACCGCCGAGAAGAACAGCCGCGACAGCGTCTTCATGGGTCCGGCGAACTGATCGTCCATTCCTCCCCGGCAGGAGCACGAAAGGCGGTGGCCGACAGATCGGCCTACCGCCTTTCGCGTTGGCGCGCAAAGGGAGGGCACCCGCATGGACAGTTTGCACAGGCCGGACGGCCGCTCACCTGACTCCCTGAACGATGGCCGGGCACGGGAAACCCTGAACCCGGCGAACGGGAGCGAGGTGAGGGACCCATGCTTTTCGATTTCGAGCCATCGGGCATCAACGACACCTACCTGCGCCTGACACGGTGCGGACTGTCCTGCGTCGTCGCACCGGCCGGGGCCTGGAACGGGCTTCTGCGGGTCAACTACATCGTCGCCAGCGCTCCCGGTGCCGCGGAGCCGCATATGGTCTTCCGCTGCCTCGATGTCGGCTGGGACGATGGCCGCTTCTGCTGGAAGGGTCGCGCGGCACCGGTAATGACCAGTTCCGCCATGGTCGACATTCTTCAAGATCGCGGGCTGGTGACCGAGACGGAGGCGGAGCGGCTGCTGTTCGGCATCAACACGCCGGCGGCCGGCGCGACCTCGGACGAGACGCTGATGATCCGCGCGCTGCTCGCCGGCTGCAGCGTCACCCCGGTCTATGACCAGCGCCCTCTCGATTCCGAACCGCCCGTCGTTGTCGGATTCGCCCTGCGTACCTTGTCCGATCCCGACGCTTATCTGCTGGACGCCCGCAACGGGGTACCCGTGCTCGACGGCGAGGCGCGGGACGCGCTGCGGCGCTTGGTGGGCGTTCTGTTGTGATTGCGTCATCCTTTGGTCGAAGACGGCGGCCGGATGACGGCAAACCCTGCCCAACGACATAGGGATTAGACGTTCGGGCGATAGAAACTGTCACAGTGCCGCGACATTCTTATTGCAATTGCACACAGGACCACCGCTGACGCCGACCCCGCCCCTTCGCGCGAGAGAGACCGACCAGCCATGACCGCCAGATTGTCCCATCGCTGCACCGCCCTGATCGACCGTGCCCGCGCGGCATGGCTCAGCAAGCCGCTGGTCCGCAAGCTGGCGGCGCGGAGGTCGACCGGGCGTGTGCGCGGCCGGCGCCGGATCACGATGGAACTGCTGGATCTGGAACTCTACCGCATCGACATCGGCGGCTGAGAACACCGTCTGCTGACAGCGGGACGCCGGAGCGCAAGGCCGCGCTCAGGCCGGCTTGGTTCCCTCCCCGTCCGTCAGCAGCCGGCGGATGGCGTTCACCAGCGGCTTCATGTGGAAGGTCGAGTTCGGCGAAACGGCAACGGTGCCGCCGGCCGCCTCCACCGCTTCCGCGACCACCGGACCGACCGCGGCGATGCGCGTTCTGGCCAAGCCCTGGCGGAAGGCATCACCGAGACCGTGGGCTTCCGCCACCTCCCGCAGGCGCCGCACCTGGGGCGAGGCGGTGAAGGCGACGAAGTCGATGCGTCCGTCCGCCATGTCGCGGATCGCCGTCTGGACGGCGCCGGTCTCCGAATCATTGGCGTAGCGGTAGGGCGTGACCGCCACCGGATCGCCGCCGCGCGCCCGCACCGCCTCCAGCAGGCCGTCGTTCGGGTTGTCGGGATAAAGCTGGACGCCGACGCGGCGGCCGACCAGTTCCTCCTCCGCCAACATGGCGATGACGCCGTCGCTGGTCGGGGCCGGGGCGGATTTGTAAGGGGCGCAACCAATCTCGCGCAGGGCCTTCACCGGCTTCGGGCCACGGACGAACACCCGCGCGCGGCCGATGGCGGCGATCACCTCGGCCTCCCGCCCCATGGCGCGGGCGGCGGCCATCAGGCGTCGCAGCCCTTCTCCGGTCAGCAGCACGATGTCGTCGAAGCCCTCGGCCAGCAGCCGCTCCAGCCAGGCCCGCGCCGGAGCCGGATCATCGAGGTCGAGGATCTTCACCATCGGACAGCGGATCGTCTCGGCCCCATGCTGTTCCATCATGCCGGCGAACAGGTCGAGATCCCGGCTTTCCGGCACCAGAATCCGCTTTCCCGCCAGATCGCCGCTTTGCCCGGCCATGGTTGCGCTCCCGTGATCGCGTATGTGGTGCGGGTAAGACTAGCAGCAGGGGACGGGCGCGGTCACGCGGGGATGGGCGGCAGCCGTACCCACATGCCGGCGAACGGACTTGACAAGCGCGGCGCACGGGCTTCCCCATCGCGCGGCCCTTTCATGGCGGCGCTTAACGACCCCGGAACGACCCGATGCTCCTGTCCCCGCTCCCGACTGTTTTCCTCTTCACGGTGGCGGTCTGCGTATCCTGGGCCATCCTGCGCCTCATCGCACCGCGGCTGCGCCCGCAACCCGGCTCCGACGCCCGCTATGCCGGCATCGACGGATTGCGCGGATTGCTGGCCTTCGCCGTGTTCATCCATCATGGCGTCATCACCTGGCAGTATCTGCACACGGGCGTTTGGGCGCTGCCGCCGTCCCGGCTCCACACCCATCTGGGACAGAGCGGCGTCGCGCTGTTCTTCATGGTCACGGCCTTCCTGTTCTGGGACAAGCTGCTGAAAGCGGGGCCGGGAATGGACTGGACCGGCTTTCTGTCGTCCCGCTTCCACCGCCTCTATCCGGTCTATGCGGTCGCCGTCCTCCTGACCATGATCCTGGCATTGGCGGCGACGGGATTCGAATTCAGGACGGGGCCGCTCGACCTGCTGCGCCGGCTGATCGGCTGGGCCACCTTCAAGGCGCCGCCGATCAACGGCCTGGAGAATGCCGGGCAGATCGTCGCCTACGCCACCTGGTCCCTGCCCTATGAGCTGCTTTTCTATGCCGCACTGCCGGCGCTGGCCCTTCTGGTCTCGCCCGTCCGGCGGCTGCGGCCGGCGCTCGTGTCGCTCGTCCTCACGCTGGCGCTGCTGCTCTATTTCCGCAATTTCAGCCTCAACGTGCTGCAATGCTTCCTGGGTGGCATCGCCGCCGCCTACGCGATCCGCCAGCCCCGGTTCGTCCGCTTCGCGCGCTCGGACCGCGGCCTCGTCCTGGCTCTCGCCGCCCTGCTGGCGACCGTGGCCGGCTTCCCCGGCGCCTATGCGCCGGGGCCCGTGCTCGGGCTCGGCCTGTTCTTCGCGATCGTCGCGGCGGGGCAGGATTTCCGCGGCACCCTGACCAGACAGCCCGTCCTCTGGCTGGGAGAGATCAGCTACGGAGTCTATCTGCTGCACGGCATCGTGCTGTGGACGCTGATCACCGCCAACGGTCCGCTGCGCGCCCTGATCGGAGCGGACGAGTCCCTCTATCTCCTGGCTCTCACGGTGGCGGGCGTCCTGGTCGTCGCCCTCGCCAGCCTCGTCCATCTGACGGTCGAGCGGCCGGCGATCCGGTTCGGCAAACGGAGCCGCGACCCGCGTCAAGCCAGGCGCGTTCCGGCCTGACGCAAATCCCCTTCAGGCCACCTTATTCACGCCTTCTGGCCACGCCGGCAGTGCAGCAGGCTGAACAGACCGAAGGGCGGCAGGGTGCGGATGGTCTCCACCGCCAGACGGGACCCGGTCATCATCGTCTCCAAGGTGAAGTCGGGACGCCAGCCGAGCTTCTTCGACAAGGGCGACAGCCATCCCTCCACCGCGCGGCGGATGCCCGGCCGTGGTGCGGCGAAATGATTGACGATGACGATGTCGCCGCCGGGTTTGCAAACGCGCTCCAACTCCGCCATCGTGCCCTGGGGGTCGGGAACCACCGTCATCACATACATCGCGACCACCACGTCGAAGCTGTCGTCGGCGAAGGCCAGCTTGCCGGCATCCATCTCCAGCAACCCCTCGACATGGTCGAGCCTCTCGCGCTCGACCCGCGCGTGCGCGACCTTCAGCATATCGGTGGACAGGTCGATGCCGACGACGCGATTGTCCTTGCGATAGTCCGACAGCGACAGGCCGGTACCGACGCCGACCTCCAGGATGCGCAGGCCACCGCGGCGGTTCAGCCACTCCACCGCCGCGTGCCGTCCGGAGGCGAGGAGCACTCCGAACACCCGGTCGTAGAATCCGGCATAGCGGCGATAAGCGGCGCGAATGGAGTCGACATCCATGATCCTGTCCTCCCTTTTTTGGTCCGTTTCCGGCAGATTCCGCAAGGTCATGCCAAAGCCGGCGGCGGCGCACCATACCCGGCTTTCACGCGTCATGAAAGTGACGCAAACAACAAAAGCCGGTCAATGTCGCGGCAAGGACCAAAATTCATTTGGCGTAGCGGCTGTATTGATTTGAACACCCGCCTTCCCATTATTTTTAATTGAACGTTCATTCAAAAGAAATTCATCCATTCATCACTCCGCCATCCCGCCGGAAAAGGCGCTGGACAGTATCGCCGTCACGGTTCCATAGACAGGCCATGGCCGAACCCGTTCCATCCCGTCCACCACGCCGCCGCAGGCTGGCGATCATCGTCGCGGCTTTGGCCGCGATGACGGCGCTGGCCTGCTGGGGCGCCTATCGCTGGGCCGAGGCCGAGGCGCGAGCGGCCCTGATCCTGAACGGCGACCAGCGGCTGGGGCTTTACGCCAGCAGCATCCGCAACGCCGTCGGCCGCTACGACTATCTGCCCTTCCTGGTGGCGCGCGACCATGAGATCCTCGATCTGCTGGCCTCTCCGTCGGAATCGCGCCGCGACACCGCGAACCGGCGGCTTGAGACGGCGAACGCGGCGGCGGGGTCGGCGGCGCTCTATGTGGTGGACCGGTCGGGGCTGGCGCTGGCGTCCAGCAACTGGGCCGATCCGGTGCAGAGCTTCGTCGGCCAGCGCTATGATTTCCGGCCCTATTTCCGTCAGGCGGTGGAAAGCGGCAGTGGCCGCTATTTCGGCATCGGCGTCACCACCGGCCTGCCCGGCTTCTTCCTGTCGCATGCGGTGCGTCAGGGACCCGCGCTGATCGGCGTCGCCGTGGTCAAGATCGATCTGGAACCGGTGCAGCGCGATTGGGCAGCCGGCGGCGAGCGGGTGCTGGTGACCGATGAGAACGGCATCGTCTTCCTGTCGAGCCATGCCGACTGGAAATACCGGGCGCTGCGCCCGCTGGCCGATGCGGTGAAGGCACGGCTGGCGCAGACCCGCCAGTATGACCGCAGCGAGCTGATCCCGCTCGGCCTGCATGACGGCCCGCAGATGGGGAACGGCGCGCGGCTGGTCAGCCTTCCCCTGTCCGCCGCCGGCACCGGCCCGGTCCGCCGCGCCTATCTGATGCAGGAGCTGGAGTTGCCGGAATTCGGCTGGACCATCCGCTTCCTGTCAGATTTGGAACCGGTGGAGGCCCAGGCCAACGGGGCGGCGGCGCTGGCCGCCATGGGCGTCCTGCTGCTGGCGGCGGCGGCGGCGCTGGGCTGGCAGCGGCGCCAGACCCTTCAGCTCCAGCGGGGCCTCCAGCGGGAGGCGCGGGTGATGCTGGAACGCCGGGTGGAGGAGCGCACGGCCGAACTGCTGACCGCTAACCGCGTCCTGCGCGAGGCGCAGGAGGAGCTGGTGCAGGCCGGCAAGCTGGCGGCGCTCGGCCAGATGTCGGCGGCGCTGGCGCATGAGATCAACCAGCCGCTGGCCGCCATCCGCACCTTCGTCGCCTCGACCCGGCTGCTGGCCGAGCGGGGGGAGACGGCGATGGTCCGCGACAATCTCGCCATGATCGGCGATCTGGCGGAGCGGATGGCGCAGTTGTCCGGCCATCTGAAGGAGTTCGCCCGCAAGGGGCCGGCGCGGGTCGAGGCGGTGGCGGTCGACCGCGCCATGGACCGCGCGCTGGTCCTGCTCGCCCCCCGCCTGCGCGAGGAGGAGGTGCGGGTGGAGCGGGACATCCCGGCCGACGCCCGCGTGCGCGGCGATTCGGTGCGGCTGGAACAGGTCTTCGTCAATCTGCTGCGCAACGCCGCCGACGCCATGGCCGGCTGCGACGAGCGGCGTCTGACCCTGACCGCCGCCCGCAACGCCGAGGGCTGGGAGATCCGCATCGGCGACAGCGGCACCGGCATCGCCGAGGCGCACCAGTTCCAGCTGTTCGACCCCTTCTTCACCACCAAGGAGGTCGGGCAGGGGCTTGGCCTGGGGCTGTCGCTGTCCTATGGCATCGTGCGGGATTTCGGCGGCACCCTGCGGGCGGAGAACAATCCCGGCGGCGGCGCCTGCTTCGTCATCCAGCTGCCGCAAGCGCAATGAGGGGCAGATGAAGACCGATCCACTTGCCACACCCGTGCTGTTCATCGACGACGAGCTGGCGATGCGCGTGTCGGTGACGCAATGGCTGCAACTGGCCGGCTTCGCGGCGGAAGGCTTCGAGACGCCGCAGCCGGCGCTGGATCGGCTGTCGCCCGATTTCCCCGGCCTGCTGGTCAGCGACCTGCGGATGCCGCGGATGGACGGCATGGCGGTGCTGGAGCGGGCGCTGGCCCGTGACGCCGACCTGCCGGTGATCCTGGTGACCGGCCATGGCGACGTGGCGCTGGCGGTGGAGGCGATGCGGCGCGGCGCCTACGACTTCATCGAGAAGCCCTTCGAACCCGACCATCTGGTCGCCGTGCTGCGCCGCGCCGCCGAGAAGCGGCGTCTGGTGCTGGAGAACCGGGGCCTGCGCCGGCGCGCGGCCGGCGGCGGGATCGAGACGCGGCTGATCGGCACCTCCCCCGCCATCGCAGAGCTGCGGCGCGAGCTGATCGGGCTTGCCGCCACCAGCGCCAGCGTGCTGATCCATGGCGAGACCGGCACCGGCAAGGAGCTGGTCGCCCGCTGCCTGCATGATTTCGGCCCCAGGGGCGACAAGGGCGCCTTCGTCGCCGTCAATTGCGGCGCCATTCCCGACAGCATGGCGGAAAGCGAGCTGTTCGGCCACGAGCCGGGGGCCTTCACCGGCGCCACCCAGCGCCGCGCCGGCAAGCTGGAACATGCCAGCGGCGGCACCCTGCTGCTCGACGAGATCGAGAGCATGCCGATGGCCATCCAGATCAAGCTGCTGCGGGCCCTGCAGGAACGGACCATCGAACGGCTGGGCTCCAACAAGCAGGTTCCGGTCGACCTGCGGCTGGTGGCGGCGACCAAGACCGATCTGCTCGACCTCAGCGAGACGGGACGCTTCCGCGCCGACCTCTATTACCGCCTGAACGTGGCGGAGCTGCACATCCCGCCGCTGCGGGCGCGGGCGGAGGACATTCCGCTGCTGTTCGACTATTTCGCCGCCGACTTCGCCACCCGCCACGACCGCGATCCGCGCCCGCTGGAGCCGGCCGACCTCGACGCCCTGCTGGCCCATGACTGGCCCGGCAATGTGCGGGAGCTGCGCAATCTGGCCGAACGCCACGTCCTGTCGGTCGGGCGCGGCGGCATCGCCGGCCTGCTGCGCCGCCGTCCCGTCGGCGGCGACGCGGTGGCGGCCCCCCGCGCGCTCGCCGATCAGGTCGACGCCTTCGAGAAGCGGGCGATCGAACAGGCGCTGGAACGCTGCAAGGGCGACATCAAGGCGGTGATGGAGCTGCTGGACATCCCGCGCCGCACCCTGAACGAGAAGATGGCCCGCCACGGGCTGGACCGCATGCGCTTCCTGCCGCGGAGCTGAGCCCCGCTGCCGTCGGGCCGGTCATCTCCCCCGTCCGCTTCGCGCCCGCCCGTCGGCGCGGGCCGCGAAATCCGTCGGCGGGAAGCACCGGCCGCCGCGCCTTGTCATGTGAAGTCCCCGCCATGGATCGGTGCCGGCGCAGCAGACGGGACAACCCTGACAACGCCGGACACCAGCCCGAACACAATCACGCCACCAGCGGAAAATTATCTCAAATATTCGAGTTCCCGGACTGAAGCGGGGAGGCAATACCCCGATGCGACACCTTAGCGCGGCCCTCCAGCAAGGATTTCGTTCAATATCCGAGCAACGTTTACCTGCATGACACCCTGCACGACAAGGCGACTGCGATACGCCGAAAGGTGGTGGTCAAATGGCCAAATCTTCTCTTTCCATCCGCGCCAAGCTTCTGATCCTGGTGGCGACGGCCAGTCTCGCCTGCATGGCGATCGCCGGCGCCGGCCTTTATCTCAGCTATAACCGGATGTACCAGGACCGCGTGGAGTCCCTGCGCTTCATGGTCGAGGCAGGGCACAGCCTGGCGGCCCGATTCGAAGGCGAGGTCACGGCGGGCCGCCTGTCGCGTGACGAGGCGCAGGCCCGCTTCAAGGACGCCTTCATGGCCATCCGCTACAGCGGGGAGGAGTATCTGTTCTCCCACACCTATGACAGCATCGGCTTCGCCCATGCCAACAAGGCGCTGATGGGCAAGGACGTGTCCGGCATCAAGGACGCGGCGGGGGTGCCGGTCATCCCGGCGCTGATCGCCATCGCCCGGACCAAGGGCGAGGGCACCTACGCCTATGACTGGCCGCGCACCGTCGGCGGCACCGAGACCGCGGTCAAGCTCGCCTATGTCAAGGGGTTCGAGCCCTGGCGGATCTTCATCGGCACCGGCGTCTTCATCGACGATCTGTGGAACGAGTTCCTGTCGCAGCTGTGGACCCTGCTGGGCATCATCGCCGCGCTGGCCGGGCCGGCGATCATCCTGCTGGCGCTGGTCGGCCACAATGTCAGCGCCACCATCCGCTCGCTGGCCGACCGGATGCGGACGATGGCGGACGGCGATCTGACGGTCGACTTCCCCGAAACCAGCCGGGGCGACGAGCTGGGCGACATGAGCCGCGCCACCCAGGTGTTCAAGGAGAACGCCCTGGCCAAGCGGCGGCTGGAGGCCGAACAGGCCGATCTGGCCCGCCGCGCCGAGGCGGACAAGCAGCGCGCCATGGCCGATCTGGCCGACCGGTTCGAGCGGGCGGTGGGCGGCGTCATCCATGCGGTGGTCGAGGAAACCGCCGGCATGGAGAGCCGCGCCAACGCCGTGACCCAGGCGGCGGACCAGACCGGCAGGCTGGCCAGCGATGTCGCGGTGACGACCGAACAGACCTCCGCCAATGTCCAGACCGTCGCCGCCGCGACGGAGGAGCTGTCCAGTTCCATCGGCGAGATCAGCCGGCAGGTCGGCCAGTCCTCGGAGATCGCCCGCGAGGCGGCCGGCATCGCCGAACGCGCCAACATCAAGGTCGGCGGGCTGTCCCAGGCGGTGCAGCGCATCGGCGCGGTGGTCGAGCTGATCAACTCCATCGCCAGCCAGACCAACCTGCTGGCGCTGAACGCCACCATCGAGGCGGCGCGCGCCGGGGATGCCGGAAAGGGCTTCGCCGTCGTCGCGTCGGAGGTCAAGGCGCTCGCCACCCAGACGGCGAAGGCCACCGACGACATCGCCGTCCAGGTCGCCGACATCCAGTCGATGACCGGCGAGACGGTGAGCGAGTTGCAGGAGGTGGTCCGGGTCATCGGCCACATCAACGAGGTCGCCACCTCCATCGCGTCGGCCGTCGAGGAACAGGGCGCGGCGACCCGCGAAATCAGCCGCAACATCCAGCAGGCCGCCCAGGGCACCCAGACCGTCTCCGACAGCATCGGCGGCGTCAACCAGGCCGCCAGCCAGAGCGGCAAGGTCGCCTACGAGGTCCTGACCTCCGTCCGCCAGTTGTCCAGCCACACCGACGCGCTGAGTCACGAGGTCGACCGCTTCCTGAGCCAGGTCCGGGCGGGATGACATCCCGGCGAAGCCCGGCGGACCCGATATAAAGTTCGCTTTAGCTCATTGACGTTGACTTCCCCCCCGCGCCCGTGGCGAAATCGCTGGCGCGGGGGATTGTCCATAACACAAATGACTATGACCGAACGGACTCGGGTGTATGGCGTGACGGAACTGGCGGCGGAGTTCGATCTCACGCCGCAGACCTTGCGCTTTTACGAGGAGAAGGGGCTGCTGGCGCCGCAGCGGGCCGGGGGACGGGCCGGTGGGCAGCGGCTGTTCACCTACCGCGACCGCGCAAGGCTGATGCTGATCTTGAAATTCCGGCGGGTCGGCTTCTCGCTGGAACAGATCGCGGACTATCTCGCCCATTACCGCTCCGGCCAGCCCAGCGCCGACCAATACCGTGACGGGCTGCGCAAGATCCGCAGCCGCCTCGACGAACTTGAGCGGATGCGGTCGGAAATCACCGAGATCATCGACGAATTGAAGGCGATGGAGGCCGACGCCGGACGCCGGCTCGCCGCCTGCGCGGTGGACGATGCCCCGGAACCGGGAACGGCCGAACAGAAAATGCCAAAGCGGAAGAGAAACGAACCGGGAGTGAAACGATGCTGCGCGGAATGATGATGAATGGCCCCCTGCTGGTGACGGCGATCCTGCGTCACGCGGCGCTCTATCACGCCGACACCGAGATCGTGTCGCGCACGACCGAGGGGCCGATCCACCGCTACAGCTACGCCGACGCCTGGGTCCGGGCGCAGAAGCTGGCCAACGCGCTGGCGGCACTGGGAATGAGGCCGGGCGACCGCATCGGCACGCTGGCCTGGAACGGCCACCGCCATCTGGAATGCTATTACGGCATCGGCGGGTCGGGCATGGTCTGCCACACCATCAACCCGCGCCTGTTCCCCGAACAGATCGCCTACATCGTCAAGCATGCCGAAGACCGGCTGCTGTTCACCGACCTGACCTTCGTACCGTTGCTGGAGGGCATCGCCCGGGAGCTGACCGGGCTGAAGGGCATCGTCGTGATGACCGACCGGGCGAACATGCCAACCTCCAGCCTGCCCAACCTGCTGTGCTACGAGGATCTGCTGGCCGAACAGCCCGACGGTTTCGACTGGCCGGAGCTCGACGAGAACACCGCCTGCGGCATGTGCTACACCTCCGGCACCACCGGCAACCCGAAGGGCGTGCTCTACAGCCACCGCTCCTCCTATCTGCACGCCATGGCCGCCTGCATGCCCGACGTGTTCGGCCTGTCGGCCTCGGACGTGGTGCTGCCGGTGGTGCCGATGTTCCACGTCAATGCCTGGGGCATTCCCTATGCGGCACCGATGGTCGGCGCCAAGCTGGTCCTCCCCGGCGGCAAGCTGGACGGCGCCAGCCTGTACGAGCTGTTCGAGGCCGAGAAGGTCACCAACAGCGCCGGTGTGCCGACCGTCTGGCTGGCGCTGCTGAATTGGCTCGACGCCAACAGGAGGAAACTCACCACCATGCGCCGCATCGCCATCGGCGGCTCGGCCTGTCCGCCGGTGATGATCCAGCGTTTCAGCGAGATGGGGGTGGAGATCCTGCATGCCTGGGGCATGACCGAGACCAGCCCGCTGGCGCTCGCCAACCGCCCCAAGGCCAAGCATCGCGGCCTGGACGCCGAGGCGTCGGTGGCGCTGGCGGCCAAGCAGGGCCGGCCGATCTGCGGCGTCGAATTCCGCGTGGTCGACGGTTCCGGCGCCGACGTGCCGCGCGACGGCGTCAGCTTCGGCCGGCTGCTGGTGCGCGGCGCCACCGTCTGCTCGGGCTATTTCGGCGTGGTGGACAGCCCGTCGCACCAGATGCTTCCCGGCTGGTTCGAGACGGGGGACGTGGTGACGATGGACGCCGACGGCTATGTCCAGGTCGTCGACCGCACCAAGGACGTCATCAAGTCGGGCGGCGAATGGATCAGCTCCATCGATCTGGAGAACATCGCCGTCGGCCATCCCGGCATCCAGGAGGCCGCCGCCGTCGCCGTGCCCGACGACAAGTGGGGCGAACGCCCGGTGCTGGTCGTCGTCCGCAAGCCGGATTCCAGCGTGACCCGCGAGGAGCTGCTGGCGGTGTTTGAAGGCAAGGTGGCGAAATGGTGCATCCCCGACGATGTCCGCTTCGTCGAAAGCCTGCCCCATACCGCCACCGGCAAGCTGTTGAAGAGCGAAATCCGCCACATGGTCACCAGTCCGGCCGGGGCGTGAGTCAAAAGAAGCGGGCCGGACGGTGTTGAACCGTCCGGCCCAGTGTCCTCGCGGGACATGCGAGGCGGACGCACCCGAGGGAGGAGCGTTCGGTCAAATCCGGATGGTCAGCGCTCGGACCGCACCCGCGCCACGGCGTCGCGCCAGCCGCCATAGAGGCGGTCGCGCTTGTCCCGCTCCATGCGCGGCTCGAACCGGCGTTCGCTGCGCCAGGCATCCGACACCGCCTCCAGCCCGTCGAACACACCGACCTTCAGCGCCGCGAGGCAGGCGGCCCCCAGCGCGGTGGTCTCGATCACCTTCGGGCGCTCGACCGGCATGTCGAGGATGTCGGCCAGGAACTGGCAGAGCCAGTCATTGGCCGACATGCCGCCATCGACGCGCAGCGCGTTGATGGTTCCGCCCCAGTCGCCGGCCATCGCCTCCATCAGGTCGCGGGTCTGGTAGGCGACCGCCTCCAATGCGGCGCGGGCGATGTGGGCGGGGCCGACATCCAGCGTCATGCCGAAGATCGCGGCGCGGGCCTCCGAATCCCAATGCGGCGCGCCCAGCCCGACGAAGGCCGGAACGAAATAGACGCCATGGCTGTCGGGGACGCGGGTCGCCATGTCGTCGGTCTGGCTGGCATGGGTGATGATGCCGATGCCGTCGCGCAGCCATTTGATCGCGGCGCCGGCGACGAAGATCGAGCCTTCCTGGGCATAGGCCGGCTTGCCGTTCAGCCGGTAGGCGACGGTGGTCAGCAGCCGGTTCTTCGACACCACCGGCGTCTCCCCGGTGTTGATCAGCGCGAAGCAGCCGGTGCCGTAGGTCGATTTCGCCATGCCCGGCGTCAGGCAGGCCTGGCCGAAGGCCGCCGCCTGCTGGTCGCCGGCGACCCCGGCGATGGGAACCGGGCGGCCGAGCAGTTCCGGCTCGGTGGTCCCGAAATCGTCGGAGCTGTCCAGCACCCGCGGCAGCATGGCGCGCGGCACCCGGAACAGCGCCAGCAGCTCGTCATCCCAATCCTGGGCATGGATGTCGAACAGCATGGTGCGCGAGGCGTTGGTCGCGTCGGTCGCATGCACCTGCCGGCCGGTCAGGTGATAAATGAGGAAACTGTCGATGGTGCCGAAGCACAGCTCCCCCCGCTCGGCCTGCGCGCGGGCGCCCGGCACATGGTCGAGGATCCAGGCGATCTTGGTGGCGGAGAAATAGGCGTCGATCAGCAGGCCGGTCTTCGACCGCACCAGCTCGGCATGGCCGGCGCTCACCAGATCATGGCAGAGCGCAGCGGTGCGGCGGTCCTGCCAGACGATGGCGCGATGGATCGGCTCCCCGGTGGCGCGATCCCAGACCACCGAGGTCTCGCGCTGGTTGGTGATGCCGATGGCGGCGATGGTGGCGGCATCGACCCCGGCCTTCTCCACCGCTTCGCGCGCCACGGTACGGACATCGCGCAGGATGTCGGCCGGATCATGCTCGACCCAGCCGTCGCCGGGATAATGCTGCGGGAATTCACGCCGCGCCTCGGCCAGCGGCGTCCCCCGGCCGTCGAACAGGATCGCCCGCGACGACGTGGTGCCCTGGTCGATGGCGAGGATGTGGCCGGGTTTGGTCATGCTGTGTGTCCCATTTTTCCGATGATCGCGCGTCTCCCCCTCCCCCCGGGGAGAGGGGATCCAGGAGAAAAATAAGAATGGGGCGGCGGCAAGCCGCCGCCCCAAGGGTCACCCCCGGCCCAACCAGGACGAAGCGCCGGGAGGGAGAACCGTCAACCGCACCCGTCGTTACTGGGCGCGGCCTTCCCGCCAAGCCTTGAGCAGGTCGTCATAGGCGATGGTCTGGCCCTTGGGCTTCTCGTTGTCGAGCTTGGGCTTCGGCGCGCCGGGAGCGGCGAACCACTCCTTCGGGTCCTTCTTCGGGTTCAGCTTCGGCGCGCAGTCGCCGCCGATGTTGGCGCGCTCCATGCGGGCCAGCACCTGCTCCATCTGCTCGGCCAGATTGTCCATCGCCTGCTGCGGGGTACGCTCACCCGTCACGGCCTCGGCGATGTTCTGCCACCACAGCGGGGCCAGCTTCGGATAGTCCGGCACGTTGGTGCCGGTCGGAGTCCAGGCGACGCGGGCCGGGCTGCGGTAGAACTCGACCAGACCACCCAGCTTCGGCGCCACCTGGGTCATCGCGTCGGACCTGATGTCGCTTTCGCGGATCGGGGTCAGGCCGACCAGCGTCTTCTTCAGCGACGCGGTCTTCGACACGGTGAACTGGGCGTAGAGCCAGGCGGCCTTGCGGCGCTCCGCCGGGGTCGACTTCAGCAGCGTCCAGGAACCGACGTCCTGGTAGCCGAGCTTCATGCCCTGTTCCCAATAGGGGCCATGCGGCGAGGGGGCCATGCGCCACTTCGGCGTGCCGTCGGCGTTGACCACCGGCAGGCCCGGCTTGGTCATGTCGGCGGTGAAGGCGGTGTACCAGAAGATCTGCTGGGCGACGTTGCCCTGGGCGGGCACCGGGCCGGCTTCGGAGAAGGTCATGCCGGCGGCTTCCGGCGGCGCGTACTTCTTCAGCCACTCGATGTATTTGACCAGCGAATAGACGGCGGCCGGGCCGTTGGTGTCGCCGCCGCGGGCGACCGAGGCGCCGGCCGGGCGGCAGCCCTCGACGCGGATGCCCCATTCGTCGACCGGCTTGCCGTTGGGCAGGCCCTTGTCGCCGGCGCCGGCCATCGACAGCCAGGCATCGGTGAAGCGCCAGCCGAGCGACGGGTCCTTCTTGCCGTAATCCATGTGGCCGTAGACGCGGACGCCGTCGATCTCCTTCACGTCGTTGGTGAAGAAGTCGGCGATGTCCTCATAGGCCGACCAGTCGAGCGGGACGCCCAGGTCATAGCCGTACTTGGCCTTGAACTTCTCCTTCAGGTCGGGACGGGCGAACCAGTCGGCGCGGAACCAGTAGAGGTTGGCGAACTGCTGGTCGGGCAGCTGGTAGAGCTTGCCGTCCGGAGCGGTGGTGAAGCTGGTGCCGATGAAGTCCTTGACGTCGAGCGTCGGCAAGGTGACGTCCTTGCCCTCGCCCCCCATGTAGTCGGACAGCGGAATGGCATGGCCATAGCGGAAATGGGTACCGATCAGGTCGCTGTCGTTGATGTAGGCATCATAGACGTTGCGGCCCGACTGCATCTGCGTCTGCAACTTCTCGATGACGTCGCCTTCCTGGATCAGGTCATGCTTGAGCTTGATCCCGGTCAGCTCGCTGAACAGCTTGGCCAGCGTCTTCGATTCGAACTCGTGAACGGTCAGGGTTTCGGACACGACGTTGATGTCCATGCCCTTGTAGGGCTCGGCCGCCTTCACGAACCATTCCAGCTCCTTCATCTGCTCGTCTTTGGAGAGCGAGGAGGGCTGGAGTTCCTCGATGATCCGCTTGGCGACGCCTTCCTGCTCCGGCGTCATGGCGGCCGACGGTCCGGCCGAGGCCATCGCCAGCAGAACGCCGATGCCGCCGGCCATCACGGCCCCGGTCAGACGGCGACGCAGAGTCTGTTGCTGAAGCATGTTTCCTCCCATTCGATCGACTTGGTGTCGGGTTGACGTTTCGTTGCTCTACGACCGGCGGAAACCACCGTTCTTTCCGTCCTCCCCGCAGCCCCGCGGGGGACCGGATCCCTTGAAAACCTGTTTCCTTCTCCTCAGCCCAAGCGGATCACCCGAACCGGATGACCAGGGCGATCCAGGCCAGCGAGACGGCGAAGGCGCCCCACAGCGACGCATCGGTCGCGGCGAGCCAGCCCAGATGGATGAAGGCGCTGCCGAGCAGGCCGATGAACAGGCGGTCGCCGCGGGTGGTGCGCATCGGCAGGAATCCCTTGGCCTCCACCGTCGGCGCCACCAGCTCCCAGACCGTCATGCCGGCCAGCATCAGGGCGATGCAGAGGAAGAAGATCGCGGTCGGCGCGGTCCACGCCATCCAGTCCATGTCCATGACGCGGGTCCTCCCTCAAACCCGGCCCAGGGCGAAGCCCTTGGCGATGTAGTTGCGGACGAACCAGATCACCAGCGCGCCCGGCAGGATGGTCAGCACGCCGGCGGCGGCGAGCAGGCCCCAATCCATGCCCGAGGCGCTGACGGTGCGGGTCATGGTGGCGGCGATCGGCTTGGCGTCGACCGAGGTCAGCGTGCGGGCCAGCAGCAGCTCGACCCAGCTGAACATGAAGCAGAAGAAGGCGGTGACGCCGACACCGGCCCGGATCATCGGCAGGAACACCGTGCCGAAGAAGCGCGGGAAGCTGTAGCCGTCGATATAGGCCATCTCGTCGATCTCGCGCGGCACGCCCGACATGAAGCCTTCCAGGATCCAGACCGCCAGCGGCACGTTGAACAGGCAGTGGGCGAGCGCCACGGCGATGTGGGTGTCGAACAGCCCGACCGTCTGGTAGAGCTGGAAGAAGGGCAGCAGGAACACGGCCGGCGGCGCCATCTTGTTGGTCAGCAGCCAGAAGAAGACATGCTTGTCGCCGATGAAGCGATAGCGCGAGAAGGCGTAGGCCGCCGGCAGCGCCACCGTCAGCGAGATGACGGTGTTCAGCGTCACATAATAGATCGAGTTGATATAGCCGCCGTACCAGCTTGGATCGGTGAAGATGACGGTGTAGTTGCGCAGGGTCGGCACATGCGGATACAGCGTCAGGCCCGACAGGATCTCCTCGTTCGTCTTGAAGGACATGTTGATCATCCAGTAGATGGGCAACATGAGGAAGACGATGTAGCAGACGAGAATGATCGTCCTTTTGGACACCCGGGCGGAGGACCGGCGGATGTTGGCCGGCGCCGCCAGGGAACCGGGAGCGAGAACCGCGGCCTTGCTCATTTCCTCTCTCCCGATCCGGAATTGGTGATGACGGTGTAGAAGATGAAGCTGAACAGCAGCACGATCAGGAAATAGACGATGGAGAAGGCCGCGGCCTTGCCGATGTCGAACTGGCCGACCGCCATCTGCGTCAGATACTGGCTGAGGAAGGTGGTGGAGTTGCCGGGACCGCCGCCGGTCAGCACGAAGGGCTCGGTGTAGATCATGAAGCTGTCCATGAAGCGCAGCAGGACCGCGATGATCAGGACGCCGCGCATCTTCGGCAGCTGGATGTAGCGGAACACCGCCCATTTCGAGGCGCCGTCGATCTTGGCCGCCTGATAGAAGGCCGGCGGGATCGACTGGAGACCGGCATAGCAGAGCAGCGCGACAAGGCTGGTCCAGTGCCAGACATCCATCACCAGCACGGTCAGCCAGGCATCCAGCGATGTGTTGGTGTAGTTGTAGTCGATGCCGATGGCGCGGAAGGTGGCGCCGAGCAGGCCGATGTCGCCGCGGCCGAAAATCTGCCAGATGGTGCCGACCACATTGAACGGGATCAGCAGCGGCAGGGCCAGCAGCACCAGCGTCAGCGACGTCTTAGCGCTGCGACCGCCGGGCATGCCAAGCGCGATCACGATGCCCAAGGGGATCTCGATGGCGAGAACGGCCAGCGAATAAATGATCTGGCGAACCAGCGCATCGTGCAGCCGGTCATCCTTCAGCACCGCCTCGAACCATTCGGTGCCGACGAAGAAGGTCTGGCCGGGGCCGAAGATCTCCTGCACCGAATAATTGACCACCGTCATCAGCGGGATCACGGCGCTGAAGGCGACGATCAGAAAGACCGGGATGATCAGGAACCAAGCCCGGTTGTCCTGGACCTTATCCATGGCTCATGGCTCCTTTCAATCGACCGGCCGGCAACCGACCAGATGGCTGTCGCGGTAGAGCTTGGTCCACCGGCTGGGGAAACGGATGGCGGCGTCCAGCGCCGGGATCTCCTGCTCCTCGCTCAAGCGGGCCTTCAGCGTGTGGTTGCCAAACCGCACCGTCGCCAGCTTGGAGGTGCCGAGATCGTCGACGCCGGTGACCTGCACCGGGATGGCGCCAGCGCTGCCGCTGCGGGTCAACTCCAGGAATTCGGGGCGGATGCCCAGCTCGAACTTGCCCCCCACGGTGGGGACGGCACGGTCGGGCAGCGGGATGGCGATGCCGTCGACCAGCGCATGATCGCCGCCCAGCGTGCAGGGCATCAGGTTGATGCCGGGGCTGCCGATGAAATAACCGACGAAGGTGTGCTGCGGATCCTCGAACAGCTCCTGCGGGGTACCGAGCTGGACCATGGCGCCCTCATACATCACCGCGACCTTGTCGGCGAAGGTCAGCGCCTCCACCTGATCATGGGTCACATAGATCATGGTCAGGCGGTATTCCTCGTGGATCTGGCGCAGCTTGCGCCGCAGGATCCATTTGGTGTGCGGGTCGATGACGGTCAGCGGCTCGTCGAACAGGATGGCCGCCACGTCGGAGCGCACCAGCCCCCGGCCCATCGAGATCTTCTGCTTGGCGTCCGGCGTCAGCCGCTGGGCGCGCTTCTTCAGGTCGGCGGTCAGGTCCAACGCCTCCGCCACCTGCCGCACCCGGCGGTCGACATCGGCGGCCGGAACCTTGCGGTTGCGCAGCGGGAAGGCCAGATTCTCGTACACCGTCATGGTGTCGTAGATGACCGGGAACTGGAACACCTGGGCGATGTTGCGTTCCTCCGGCGTGCAGCGGGTCACGTCCAGCCCGTCGAACAGCACCCGCCCCTCGCTGGGCACCAGCAAGCCGGAGATGATGTTCAGCAGCGTGGACTTGCCGCAGCCGGACGGCCCGAGCAGCGCATAGGCCTTTCCGTCCTCCCATTCCTGCGACAGGCGGCGGAGCGCGTAGTCCTCGGGCTTCTTGGGGTGCGGGTGATAGGAGTGGCCGAGATTGTCGAATTGGATGGTCGCCATCGCTCCCGTCCCCCTCAAGCGATGTTGCGCAGCGCGCCGCGCCGCCAGTTGGGTGCCGCCACCAGTTGCCCGGCGGCGGAGAAGACGAAGATGCGGTCGGGATCGGCATAGACCTGGATCTCGCTGCCGATCGGGTGGCTGTGCACCCCCTCCTCGCGCGCGATCAGCGTGGTGTCGCCGTGGCGCAGATGGATGAAGGTCTCCGACCCGCTGATCTCCGACAGCTCGACGCGGCCCCTGACCGGGACCAGCCGTTCGCTGCGCCGCAGCACCGTCAGGTGGTTGGCGCGGATGCCGACCTTGCAGGGACCGGCCGGCAGGTTGCGGTCATGGGCCGACAGCGGCAGGCCGGTGCCGTCGGACAGCGCCACCCGGTCATTGGTCAGGATCGCGTCCACCACATTCATCGGCGGATCGCTGAACACCTGCGCGCATTCCAGCGACACCGGCGCGTGGAACACCGCGCCGGTCGCCCCGGTCTGCAACATCCGCCCCTCATGCAGCACCGTGACGTTGCCGCCGAGGATCAGCGCCTCCTGCGGTTCGGTGGTGGCGTAGACGACGGTGGTCCTGCCATCGGCGAAGATGTCGCGCAGTTCGGCGCGCAACTCCTCGCGCAGCTTGTAGTCGAGATTGACCAGCGGCTCGTCGAGCAGAAGCAGGCCGGCGCCCTTGACCAGCGCGCGGGCGATGGCGCAGCGCTGCTGCTGGCCGCCCGACAGTTCGGCCGGCAGCCGGTCGAGATAGGGTTCGATCCGCAGCATGGCGGCGGTGCGCCGCACCTTGGCGTCGATCTCCGCCCTGTCCTTGCCCTGGCGGCGCAGCGGCGAGGCGATGTTCTCGAAAACCGTCATCGCCGGATAGTTGATGAACTGCTGATAGACCATCGCCACGTCGCGATGGCGCACCGATGTGCCGGTCACGTCCTTGCCGTTCTCCAGCACGCGCCCGGCGCCGGGCGCGTCCAGCCCGGCCATCAGCCGCATCAGCGTCGTCTTGCCGGCCAGCGTCCGCCCCAGCAGGACGTTGAAACTGCCGGGTTGCAGTTCCAGCGACAGCGGGTGGAGATGCTGCTCGGCGCCGACGCGCTTCGCCACGCCTTCCAGAGTGAGTGTCACCGCAATCCTCCCATCGACCGGCCGATTCAGGCGGCGGCGTTTTCGCCGGCGCCCCTGTTGGCCGTTGCTTCGCGGCGGCGGTCGAACCAGCCGCCGATGGCTTCCCGGATCTTGGCGTCCAGGTGCAGCCCGAGTTTGGAACGCCGCCACAGGAAATCGTCGCCGGTCATGGCGAACTCCTCCCGCTCGGCATAGTCGAGTTCGGCCTCGTAAACGCCGCCCCCGAAATCGATGCCCAGATCGCCGAGCCCCTTGGCGTCGCCCAGCAGCCGCTCCACCCGCGTGCCGTAGGCCCGCGCCAGCCGCAAAGCCAGCGCATCGGGCAGCCAGGGCCGGCGGCGCTTCAGACCGGCCAGGAAGCCGGCGAAATCGGCGTCGGCGATGTCGCCGCCGGGCAGCGGCACATCGGCGGTCCAGGTCACGGCGGTCTTGCCCAGCGCCTTGCCGAGCTTCTCCGTCGCCTCCTCCGCCAGCCGGCGGAAGGTGGTGATCTTGCCGCCGAAGATCGACAGCATCGGCGCGGTGCCGGCCGGTTCGTCCATTTCCAGCACATAGTCGCGGGTGACGGCCGAGGCGTTGCCGCTGGCGTCGTCGAACAGCGGCCGGACGCCGCTGTAGGTCCACACCACGTCGCTCTCGCGCACCGGCTTGGCGAAATAGCGCGACACCGCCCGGCACATGTAGGTGATTTCCTCCGGGCTGATCGCCACCGCGCCGGGATCACCCGAATAATCGAGGTCGGTGGTGCCGATCAGGGTGAAGTCGCGCTCGTAGGGGATCGAGAAGACGATGCGGCGGTCGTCGTTCTGAAAGATGTAGGCGTGGTCGCCCTCATACATCCGCGGCACCACGATGTGGCTGCCCTTGACCAGACGGACCGACTTGTCGACGGTGACGCCGGTGCGCTTGGCGATCATCTCGCGCACCCAGGGGCCGGCGGCGTTGACCAGCGCGCGGGCGCGGACGCTGCGGGTGGCGCCGGTGTTCACGTCGACCAGGGTCGCGTGCCACAGGCCGTCGCGCCGCTCCGCCGCCTCGCAGCGGGTGCGGGTCAGGATCTCCGCCCCACGGGCCTGCGCGTCCATCGCGTTCAGCACGACCAGCCGGCTGTCCTCGACCCAGCAATCGGAATATTCGAACGCCTTGGTGAAGCCGCCCGCCAGCGGCTTTCCGGCCGGCGCCGTCGTCAGATCGACGCCGTGCGATCCCGGCAGCAGCTTGCGTTTTCCCAGATGATCGTAAAGGAACAGGCCGATGCGCACCATCCAGGCCGGGCGCATGCTGCTGTCATGGGGCAGCACGAAGCGCAGCGGCCAGATGATGTGCGGAGCGGCGCGCAAAAGCACCTCGCGCTCCTGCAGCGCCTCGCGCACCAGACGGAACTCGTAATATTCGAGATAGCGCAAGCCGCCATGGATCAGCTTGGTGCTGGCCGACGAGGTGGCGCCCGCGAGGTCGCCCTGTTCGCACAGCACCACCGACATCCCGCGTCCGACCGCGTCACGGGCGATGCCGGCCCCGTTCACGCCGCCGCCGACGATCAGCAGGTCGGTCACCGCGGACTCGTTTGACATGGGTTCCTCTCCATACCGCGCCGGTTCCTCACGAACCCGGCCGCTTTCGTTTCAGAACATATGATGTTCGTTCGCGTTTGAAAAGGAAAATGTTCGTTCAACGGACCATGTTTCGGAGGCTACGCTGGATCGCACCATTTTCCTATCGGAAATATAGCTGCCCCGGTACCATACCGCGCATGAGCTTTCAGGCGGCGCGGATGCCGCCGAGCAGACGGTCGATATCGTCGCTCAGGCTTTCGGATCGTTGCGAAAGCGCGCGGGTCGCCTCCACCACCTGGGCGGCGGCGCTGCCGGTGCGGTTCACCGCGTCATCCACCGAGACCACCGTATCGGCGATGCTCTGCACGGCCTCGGAGGCATGGTTGATGCTGCGGGCGATCTCGTCGGTGGCGGCGGATTGCTCTTCAACCGCGGCGGCGACCATGGCGGTGATCTCGTCGATGCGGCCGATGGTGCGGCCGATGCCGTCGATGGCCGACACCGCCCCCTGGGCCGTCGTCCGCACCGCCTGGACCTGCTGGGCGATCTCCTCCGTCGCCTTGGCGGTCTGGCCGGCGAGGCTGCGCACCTCCTCCGCCACCACGGCGAATCCCTTGCCGGCATCCCCGGCGCGCGCCGCCTCGATGGTGGCGTTCAGCGCCAGCAGGTTGGTCTGGCCGGCGATGGCGTTGATCATGCCGACCACATCGCCGATCTTCTGCGCCGCGGCGGCGAGCGCCACCATCAACTGGTTGGTGCTGCGCGCCTCGTCCACCGCGCCGCGGGCGATCTGGCTGGAATCGCCGACCCGCCGGGTGATCTCGCCGATGGAGGCGGACAGCTGGCTGGCGGTGGCGGCGACCGACTGCACGTTGGTCGCGGTGTCGGCCACGGCGGAGCGGACGTCGGTCATGCTGCGGCAGGTCTGCTCGGCGGTGGCGGACATCCCCTCCGACGCCGCGCGCATGTCGGCGGACGCGGCGGCGATGTGGCGCGACGCCTCCTTCACGCTGGCTTCGATGCTGGCGGTGATGGTCTGGAGGGTATGCGAGCGCTCGGCATCGGCGGCCCGCTTCATCGCATCCTGTTCCTGCTGCAACCGGGCGATCTCGGCGCTCTTGTCGCGGAAGACGCCGACGATCCCCGCCATCTCGGCGATCTCGTCACGCCCGCCGACCCCGGCGTCGGCGGCCAGATCGCCGGCCGCCACGGCCCGCATCGCGCCGATCACCCGCAACAGCCGCCGGGTCAGCCGGTTGCGGACATAGAACCAGACGATCAGCAGGCTGGACAGCACCACGATGGCCGCGGCGGCGCCCTGGACGGCGACGGCGCCAGAGATGGCCGTCTCCGTTCGCTTCACATCGGCCTCGGTGCGCTCCTGCCGGTGGGCGACCACCGCGTCGATGGTCGCGTTCAGCTCGGTGGTCAGCCGCACCGTTTCGGCCAGCGCGCTTTCGATGTCGCCGATGATCCGCGCCTGATCGTCACGCAGGCGGAACACGCTGCCGGCACCGCCGCCGAAGGCGGCCAGCCCGTCGCGCGCCTTGACCAGCGACGGCCGGTCGGGGTTGTCCTTGGGCAGGGCGCCGATGGCGTTGTCGACCCGCAGCAGCGCCCAATTATATTTGGACCGGATGTTGTTCAGCGTCGCCCCATGGGGCACGCTGGAGGCGGCGGCGATCATGCCGAAGGCAAGGTTGCCGTTGGCCTGGACATTCATCAGCTGGGTGATCGCCGGCAGTTCCTCCTGCGCCAGCCGGCGTCCCAGCCCGGTGGCGGCGTCGACCGCCTGGGCCGCCGCCAGATCGCTGACCACATTGTTGACCGACAGGGTCGACACCTCCAGCAGCGGCGCCACCAGATCGGTGAAATCCTCATGCGCCATCACCGCGTCGGCGACCAGCGCGTTGAGCTTCTCCTCGACCGCCAGCCGTTCGGCGGTGCGCTTGCCCAGGGCGTCCAGCGCCGCCGCCATGCGCTCCGCCAGGGCGGCGACCGCGTCCGCGTCGCCGGCCATGCCTCCGGTGGCATCCGCGGCCTGCCCGCGCATCGCGCCGATGCGCTCGCGCAAGCCCGCCAGCCGCTTGGTCAGGCCACCCATCCGCTCCTCCAGCTCCGCCGTCTCACGCGACGCCGCCACCGCCGGGGCGTCGGCGGCGATAGCCGAGCTTTCCTTCGCCAGAGTGAGCGAACCGACGATGGCCGGCACGCTGCTGCGGCCGATCTCGCCCATCGATCGCCCGGTTTCGGTCAGCGACCACCAGGCCATGACGCTGGCGAAGGCGGCGAGCGTCGCCACTCCGCCAAAGGCCAGGAACAGCCGGCCCTGAATGCCGAGCCGAATGGCGAGGCGGCTCCGATCCCGCGATCCGGAACATCCGCCCTTCTCCAGCACCAGTCGCGTCATGTCCCTCTCCCATACGTTATCTTTCTGTCAGCGTACCGGATCATTGGGTAAAGCGGCAAATTTCATGGATCCGATCGACGGCGGTCAGTCGCGGCAAACCCCCAACCCACCCCAAAAAGACGGGACCGACCGTTTCGTCTCCGCCGGACAGGGCACAGGGAATTGCGCTGAGGCCCGTCATATCATGCGCGTTCATTTTCGTAAAGAAACATGCTTGTGTCACAAACAATATTCGGCGTAGGCTACCGCAGTCCGCCCAGGCGCCCCCTCGGGCGCCCCGCCAGACAGCGGCGGACGCCGGCAACGCGGACCCATGCTTTTCGCTTTGCCCCATTCCGCGCATCTGATTCACTGACGATCCTTCCACCGGAGACATGCCCCCAAATGGATGCGCGCCTGGACGCCGAACGCCGCCAGCAGGAAATCGTTGCCCTGGTCCATGCCAAGGGCATGGTGCAGATTCAATGGCTGGCCGAGCATTTCGACGTCACGCCGCAGACCATCCGCCGCGACATCGAGCATCTGGCCGGCCAGTCCGCCGTCCGCCGCTTCCGTGGCGGCGTCACCGTGCCGTCGAGCGTGGAGAACATCGCCTATTCCACCCGCCAGACCCTGATGGCGGAGGAAAAGCGCCGCATCGCCGAGCTGGTCGCCCGCCATGTGCCGGAGGACGCCTCGCTGTTCCTCAACATCGGCACGACGACGGAGGCGGTGGCCAAGGCCCTGCTCGGTCACAAGCGGTTGCGGGTGCTGACCAACAACCTGAACGTCGCCACCATCCTGCACAAGAACACCAATTTCGCCCTGTCCATCGCCGGCGGTCTGGTGCGCGAGCGCGACGGCGGCATCATCGGCGAGGCGACGGTGGAGTTCATCCGCCGCTACAAGGTCGACATCGGCATCATCGGCATCAGCGGCATCGACGCCGAGGGCGACCTGCTGGATTACGACGAGCAGGAGGTGCGCGTCGCCCGCGCCATCATCGAAAGCTCGCGCCGGGTCTTCCTGGTCACCGACCACACCAAGTTCGGCCGCAACGCCATGATCCGCATGGCCGACGTCGGCGTGCTCGACGCGCTGTTCACCGACCGTCTGCCCCCGGCCGAGCTGATGGAGGTGCTGGGCAACGCCGACTGTCAGGTCCATGTCGCCGACGGCAGCGACGCGGCGAACGGTGACGGCGAGGAGGCGGAGGAGTAACAGGATACCCCGCGTTTTCGGCGAAACTGCTTCAAACGCCGCCCCCCACGCACACCCCCGATGCCGCTTGCCGAAGCGGGGCATCGCCTCCACTCTGTGATGTCGGGCCCGTCGAAGCCGTTGGCCCGGCAAACAGAACCAGGCAGGTGCGCGGTGATCATCGAAAGCGATCTCAAGCTCGACTTCAAGGATGTGCTGATCCGGCCGAAACGCAGCACGCTGCAAAGCCGCAACGACGTGGACGTCAACCGGACCTTCACCTTCCTGCACACCAAGCGCGACTGGACCGGCTTTCCGCTGATCGCCGCCAACATGGACGTCACCGGCAGCATGGGCATGGCCCGCGCCCTGTCGCGCTTCGGCGCCATGACCGCCCTGCACAAGCATTACAAGGCCGACGAGCTGGTCGCCTTCTTCCGGGCGGAGGCGGAGTCCGCCATCCTGTCCAACGTCTTCTATTCGATGGGCATCACCGACGCCGACCATGACAAGTTCCGCGCGGTGACGGATCAGGCGCCGGTGGGGAAGATCTGCCTGGACGTCGCCAACGGCTATACCGAACGCTTCGTCGAGGTGATCGCCCGCCTGCGCGGGGAGAATCCCGACGCCGTCATCATGGCCGGCAACGTCGTCACCGGCGACATGACGGAGGCGCTGCTGCTGGCCGGCGCCGATATCGTCAAGGTCGGCATCGGGCCGGGATCGGTCTGCACCACCCGAAAGATGACCGGCGTCGGCTATCCCCAGCTCTCCGCCATCATCGAATGCGCCGACGCCGCCCACGGGCTGAAGGGACAGGTCTGCGGCGACGGCGGCTGCACCGTGCCGGGCGACATCTCCAAAGCCTATGGCGCCGGCGCCGACTTCGTCATGCTCGGCGGCATGCTGGCCGGCCATGACGAGTGCGAGGGCGACATCCGTTACGAGGACCGTGACGGCGACCGCGTGCCGGTCGCCATGATTTTCTACGGCATGTCGTCGGACACGGCGATGCACAAATATGCCGGCGGTGTGGCTTCCTACCGCGCGTCGGAAGGCAAGACGGTGGAGGTGCCCTACCGCGGCCCGGTGGAGAACAGCATGCAGGAGATCATGGGCGGCGTGCGCAGCATGATGACCTACATCGGCGCCACCCGGCTGAAGGAGGTGCCGAAACGCACCACCTTTGTCCGCGTCGGCGCCCAGTTGAACACCGTGTTCGGGAACTGAGGAGCCGCCGGGGTGCCGCTGAAGCCCCCGCTCAGGGCACCGTCTTCCCGGTGAACGGATTCCAGCCCAGCGCCGCCAGCGCCGCCCAGGCGGTCGCGCCCAGATGGGGACGGCGGTAATAGAGGAAATCGTCGGTCTTGCTGTCCGGCCCGATGGCCAGCCCGGTGGTC
This sequence comes from Azospirillum sp. B510, assembly GCF_000010725.1. Classification (NCBI taxonomy): domain Bacteria; kingdom Pseudomonadati; phylum Pseudomonadota; class Alphaproteobacteria; order Rhodospirillales; family Azospirillaceae; genus Azospirillum; species Azospirillum sp. B510. The sequence continues at coordinate 390,497 of NC_013859.1, forward strand.
AGCACCTGCGGCCGGGTGGCGTAGAGATAGCCACCGGGGCTGATCTCCTTCAGCAGCTCGCCGAACAACCGGTCGGCGTCGCCCGGACGGCCGACCGCGCGGTAGGCGAGAGCCGCCTGGGCCGTGCCCTCCACCCACATGCCGTCGCGGTCGTCGTTGAAATCGAATCCGCCATCGACGCCATGGGCACGCTCCGCATAGGACAGCGCGGCATGCCAGCCCTCCGGCGCCTTCGGCAGCAGGAGTGGCCAGAGCTGCGCGTCGAGCCCGGAGGTCGAATTGCTGACGCTCACGCCGTCCGGCCCGGTGCCGATCGGGAAATGGTCGCCCCCCGCCGCCCACAGCTTGTCGAGGAAGCCGCGCGCCTCGCCCTCCGGCCCGGCGAAATCACCGGCCGAAGCGTTGCCCAGCCAGCCGAACAGCGCGACGAGATCGGTGTTGTGCTCGGTCGATTTCCAGGTCAGCGGCTGCGGCGCGTCGTCGAATCCCTGGACGCCGCCGTTGAAGCCGCCGGGACCACGCGGGTCGCGGGTATGCTCGACCACCCAGCGCGCCAGCTCCGCCGCACCATCGCGGAAGCGCGTCTCGCCCGTGACGTCGGCCATGGTCAGCAATGCCAACCCGGCCCAGGCGACATTGCCGGTGGCGGTGCCGACCTGATAGGCATCCTCGGCCCAATGGTTGCCGATGGCATCCCACCAGCCGTTGGGCGGGATCGGCCGCTGCCTCTGCGCGCCGGCCCGGTAGGTGTTGCGCAGCCGCCCCTTCCAGCCGGCCCGGTCGAGCGACACCGCGTCCAGCAGCGCCTCGCCGATGCGCGACGCCCGGTCACGCTGGCCGCAGGCGGTCAGCGCCATGATCGCCAGCGCGTTGTCATAGGTGAAGGCGGCGTTGGACAATGCCGGCTCCGAGGTCGGGCCCGGCGCATAGGAATTGTCATAGCTGCGCAGGAACAGCGGCCCGCTCCCCGGAATCTCGTCGACACGGGCGGTCAGCGTGGCGCAGGTCCTCTGCGCCAGCTCACGGGCCGGGGGGACCGGTGCGGCTGCGGCGGGAGCCATCAGGGCGGACACTCCAAGCACCGCCGCCGCCAGTGCCGCAAGGCCGAACCGCGCACCCTGCCGGAGAAGCACCCGCTCGACACTGATAGGCTTTGACATCGATACCGCCGGCCAGTTCCAGAAAGCCCCAGATATGGCCCTTCCGCCGGCCGGCGACAACCGAACGGGACGGCGACCGTCTCACAACGGCGCCAGACCCGCCATGATGTGCGTCTTGCGCTCGGCATAGGCGCTGCCCAGTTCGGCGGCACGGCCGCCGTTCAGGGCCTCCCTGGCCTCCTCGAACAACTCCTCCTCCTCCTCGTCCAGATGGTGGCGGACCAGTTCGCCCAGCACCTGGAGCTTTTCCGCCCAGCCGCTGTCGCTCGTCTTCATCGCGTTCAGCTCGTCCAGCAGGCCATTGATCAGGTGATGCTCGTTCAGCCCCTCGACGGTTTCCGACCTGGCCTCCTTGGCCGACCTCAGCGCGGCGTAGAAGACGCCCTCCTCCACCTTGGAATGGGCCCACAGCTCGCGCTGCAATTCCTCGAACACCGGGCGGCCGCTGCCGTTGGCCGTCTCCGTCTTGTCGAGAAGGCGGCGGATGGTGTCGTGGTCGGCCTTGATGCGGGCGAAGATGTCGGCCTGGGTGCCGGCGGCGGTGGTCTCGCTGGCCATCGTCGGGGGTCCTCAACGTCTGTTGCGGGGGGCGCCCGTCGTGCAGGCGCCGTTGAACGGTTGCCAATAGAACCCCGCCGCGGCCGGACGGTTCCCGGCCGCGCCACATCACCCCCGACATCGGGCCCCTCCGCCGTTCCTCACCCTTGCGGATGCGTCCCGACGAATTCCTCCAGGGTATGCATCAGCTCCACCGCATGGGCGACCTGCCCATGATTGCAGGCTTCGGCGATGTCGTCGGCGATGATGTGGGCGATGACGCCCGTTCCACCTGGGCAGTGGGCAAGGCAATGCCCCATCTCCACCGCCAGGATCTTCGGCAGATGCTCGTGTTCCGCGATCGCTTCGATCTCGGCTTCGGTGAGATCGCTCAGAGCGATGCAATCCGTGATCGTCAACATGGCGCATTCCTCCCGGGAATGGCCGGACTGCCCCGGTGGGCAGGATTGGAACGGTCCCGCTGAACGGCATCGCTGCAAATGCCAAAGCCGCACGGCTCCCCCGCCGGAACTGGCGGTGGGGAAACCGTGCGGCCGAAAACCGGCAAAAATCAGTGAGCCATCAGAACCGGCAGCCCGGCATGGTTCAGCACGTAGCGCGTGACACCGCCCAGGATCATTTCCCGCATCCGGCTGTGGCCGTAACCGCCCATGACCAACAGGTCGGCGCCCAGCTCCACGGCTTTTTTCGTGACCGTCTCCCCGACGGGTTCCGATCCCGGATGCAATATCGTTAACTCAGAGTTAACTCCCTGCCAAGCGAGATATTCGGCGATGCGGCGTCCTGTCGCGCCTTCCGTGACCGAGGTCTCGGCGGTCAGCACATGGGTGCGATCGGCGCTGCGCAGGAAAGGCAGGGCGGCGGCGACGGCGCGGGCGGATTCGGTCTTGCCGTTCCAGGCGACGGCGATGCTATGGCCGATCCCCGCCGGCAAGGTCTTCGGCACCAGCAGAACCGGCCGGGCGGAGGCGAGCAACGCCGTTTCCATGGTGGCATAACCCTGGGTGTCCGCCTCGACCGAGGTATGGGCGCAGACGATCAGGTCGGACAGGCGGCCTTCGGCCGGCACCACATCCTCGATCCGGCCGACGACCTCGCGCCAGGACGCGGACGGCTCCTCGATTCCGCCGGGAACATCGCGCAGTTCGAACCCGGACGCGGCGACGGCCGCGTCGAAATGGCGGCGGGCGATGGCGCGATGGCTGTTCGATTCCGTCTCCGCCGCGCGCATGATCTCGTCCACCATGGCGCCAGACATGCCCTCGCCCAGCATCGGCACGGCGTCGCGCGGGTCGAGACCGACGAAAAGACCGACGATGTGGGCGTCGAAGTCCCGCGCCACCGCGACCGCCCCCGCCAGGGCCACCGGATCGTTGTCACTGCCGCACAGCGGCACAAGAATGCTCTTGTAGGTCATTTCGTGTCCTCCCGGACCGGTTCGAGCGGCCTTTCCCGGACGGCGGCGGCCCGTCCGCCGGCGTGGCGGGCGGTTCTCACCATACCGTCATTCGCCCCATCGTCGCTGCGGTCCACGGCCCGGGGCGGAGGCTGCGGCCCTCGACATCTCGCAATCCGTTGTCTCACCTGGAATTAGGCCAAGCTTGCCAGGGCGTCGTCCAGCACATCCGCTGCAACCCTGCCAGAATCCAGGCGCGTCCAACCGATGGCTCCCAAATCATAGGATTCCTGCCGTTCCGCCAGTTCGGCGGTGGCGTCGGACGCGTCGTTGCGGCGATTGGTCACACGCGCCACCCGTTCGGACAGCGGCGCCTCCATCCAGATCCCGTCGAACCGAACGCCGGCCCGTGCCGCGACCGCTTCGATCCGCCGCCGCTCCTCCGGCCGGGCGCTGACCGCATCGACCACCGCGGCATGCCCGGCGGCCAGCGCCACCGCCGCCCGCCGGTACAGCTCGGCATAGACCCGGTCGGTCACCGCCGGGGCGTAGCCGGAGTCGGGCAGCCGCTCGGTGTCCGAGACCCCGCACAGCCGCTTGCGCAACACGTCGCTGCGCAGCACCACCGCGCCGGGCGACGGCCCCAGCCGGGGGGCGATCCCCTGGGCAAGCCGGGTCTTGCCGGTGCCGGACAGCCCGCCGACCGCGACCAGCCGTGCCGGCACCGGTTCCAATGCGGCAAGGGCCTGATCCAGATAGAGACGCGCCTCCCCGGCCAGCCCCCCGTCCACCCCCTCCATCCGCCCGCCCAGCCGCAGGGCCGCCGCCGAGACCTTGGCCCGCACCGCCGCGCGCACCGACAGGAACAGCGGCAGCGCGGCCAGACCGCCGTAATCCTCCGTCTCCTCCAGGTAACGGTTCAGCACCAGGGTGCCCAGCGGCCTCAACCCGCGATGCTCCAAATCCATCAGCAGGAAGGCAAGGTCATAGAAGACGTCGGCCACCGCCAGCGCCTCGTCGAACTCGAGGGCGTCGAACAGGGTCGGCTCGCCCTCCAGCAGGACGATGTTGCGCAGATGCAGGTCGCCATGACCGTGGCGGACGAATCCGGCCCGCCGCCGCTCCTCCAGAAACGGGGCGAGACGGTCGAGCGCCGCACCCGTGCGCTCGGCCAGCCGGGCGACCGCCGCTGTGGGAAACAACTCCGGCTCGGCGCGCAGCTCCTCGAAATTGCCGTCTGCCAAGCCCCGCATCGCCTCCACCCCTCCACCCTCCGGCCGGGGGGCGGCGTCGCGATGGAAGGCGGCGATCCGCTCGGCCAGACGGCGCATCAGGGCGGGGGTCAGCGCCTGACGTTCCGCCATGCGGTCGAACAACGCCCCGTCAGGGAAACGCGCCATCGACACCAGCCAGTCGACCGGCTCCCCTGGCGGCTCCCCTGGCGGCGCCCCCGGCGACTTCCCCGCCTCCGCGCCCTCATCACCATCCAGCCGCAGCCGTCCGTCAGTCCCCCGGCGAATGGCGCGCACGCCGCGATAGAGCGCCGGCGCGGTGCGGCGGTTGACCGCCAACTCGGCGAGACAGGCGGCATGGCGCGCCTCGACCGTCGAAAAATCCAGATAGGGGTAACGCACCGCGCGTTTCAGCTTCAACGCCCGCTCCCCCGCCAGGAACACCAGCGCGGCATGGGTGTCGATCCGCTCCACCGCCTGTCCACCATGGGTGCGCGGATCACCCAGAAAGGCGATCGTCTCCTCCTGCTGCGCGGGGTCGCAACGGGGTGGGGCGGGCTTCATGGGCACGATCCCATCGTAACGGAGCATGAGGACACGTCGCTCATGCTTTCATGGTTGAAATGGCGATGGCGATGGCGACATCCTAGGGGTAGTATCAATATGTCCTGGATCGGCCGTCACGCCCCATCTTTCCGGTGGCTGGACCGCCCGATACCACCTGTCGCCGGGAGGGGCCCGTGAAGCGCCTGCCGAACCGCCCGTCCCGCCGCTGGCGACCGCGTGTTCCTGCCGCGTGGGCGACTGGTTGGCCCGTGCTGTTGCTCGGGCTCCTGGCGGCCGGCAGCGGTGTGGCGCGGGCGGACGCCGTCGACACCGATGGGCGTTTCGGCAACTGGGCGCTGGGCGGTCTCGCTTATAGCCTGCAACAGCAACCGGACAGTAGCCTGACCGTGCTGAACAGCAAGATGCGGATCGGATCGTCGCTGATCCCGCAGGCCGAACCCTATCTCAGCGTACAGCCCTGGATCGGGCCGGGACAGGGCGGCAGCCTGACTCCGCGCGGCGCGGTGAACGGCCTGACCGGTGGCATCAGCGGCGGCGTGCTGATCGACGTGCCGCTCGGCTCCTTCGTCTTCACCCCCAGCGTCGGCGCCGCCACCCTGCCCAGGGCCCGGCGGGACGGCGCCCCCACCACGGAATTCCGCTCGCAACTGGAGGTGGGATACGAGTTCGACAACAAATCGCGCTTCAGCCTGGGGTACAGCCGCATCCTCAATGACGCCGCCGCAAGCGATCCGGCGGCCGGAACCAACAACATCTTCGGCTTCTATTACCGCTTGCCGTTCGGTGGCCCCTGACCCTGCGGACCAGCCTCCGATCACATGGCCAGGGCATCGGCCGGGACATCATGTCACGGGATCCGCCACCGGCGGAACGCGCGCACCGGTAGCGTCTTAACCGCATTTTAAACATGGTTCGCTCAAGTGGAGCCGGACCGAACGCTCCCTGGGGAACCCACCATGGCCACCAAGCGCAAGACCGCCTCCTCCGCCGCTCCCGCAACCGCCCCCGCCGCCACCGCGCCGGTGTTCGAGGCCCCGGTGGAAAGCTGGGCCGACACCATCCTGCGCACCAACTTCGCGTCGGTCGAACAGGACAGCATCGTCCTGCTGCAAGCGGCCGGCAGCCTGCTGGACTCGGAGTCGCCGGAGAAGGTCAACGTCGCGCTGGACCAGAATCTGAAGCTGTGGATCGCCATCAAGACGGTCCTGCTGAACGATGACTGCCCGGTCGAGCCGGAGGTGAAGGCCAACCTGCGCAATCTCGCGCAATATGTCGTCTCCACCACCATGCTGGCGACCCAGGGCGCGATCGAAACGAGCAAGCTGGTTTCGCTCGCCCGCCTGAACATGAACATCGCCGAGGGCCTGCTGAGCGGCCAGCGCAACCGCATGATCCAGGAACGCGCCTATCAGATCTGGGAAGAGGACGGCCGCCCCGAAGGCCGCGAGCAGGAGCACTGGCTGCGCGCCGAGGCCGAAATCTCCGGTCTCTTCAAGGTCTAAGCAATATCCAGTCCCCCGGTGGGTTTACGCAACGCCGCCATACCGCACCGGCATGACCGCCCGCGTCTCGACACCGTGACGCGGGCGGCGACGCTTGGTAGGGTCGGGGCATTGTGACATCCACACCGCGAACCCTCCCGCATCCGCACAAGCGCGTCGACAACACCCCGCTCGGCATCGGCTCGATGCTGATGTCCGTGCTGTTCTTCTCGCTGATGAACGTCCTGGCGAAGCTCCTGATGGACCGCTTCCCGGTGACCGAGGTCATGTTCTTCCGCAGCCTGTTCGCGCTGGTCCCGGTCTGCCTGTCGATCCATCTCGGCTCCGGCTTCGCGACGACGCTGCGCACCCGCTATCCCTGGGGCCATATGGGGCGGTCGCTGATCGGGCTGACCACCATGGTCGCCATGTTCTGGTCCTTCCACCTCCTGCCGCTCGGCGACGCCATCGCGCTGAACTTCGCCGCCCCGCTGTTCCTCACCGCCCTGTCGGTGCCGCTGTTGAGCGAGAAGGTCGGCATCCACCGCTGGAGCGCCGTGCTGGTCGGCTTCGCCGGTGTGCTGATCATCGTCCGGCCCAGCGGCGACGTGCTGAATCTGGGCGCCATCGTCGCGCTGTGCGGCGCCCTGACCAACGCGCTGGCGATGATCGCCATCCGCCAGTTGAGCCGGACCGAGCCGCCCGACACCATCGTCTTCTATTTCACCCTGCTGACCACGATCCTGCTGGGTCTGGCCCTGCCCTTCTCCTGGGTGACCCCCGACCCGATGGGCTGGTTCCTGCTGCTGGCGACCGGACTGCTCGGCGGCTGCGGTCAGCTGATGCTGACGCGGGCCTATTCGTTGGCGCCGGCCGCCGTGGTGGCGCCGCTCAACTACACCTCGCTGCTGCTGGCGGTCACCTTCGGCTGGTTCCTGTGGGGAGAGGTGCCGACCACCACCATGGCCGTCGGTGCCGCCGTGGTGATGGCGAGCGGTCTCTATATCCTGCACCGCGAGACCCGCCGCAGCGTCACGGTGACCAAGCCGCTGCCCGCCGGTGATGGCGACTGAGGTGACGGCCGGCACAGGCCGCCCCGCCGCGAAATTTCGGCTCCTCGCCACCCGTCATAGTTTCGCCATGGCGGCGTGATCGGCTGTAGCATCGCGACGGCGGACAAAACATGTCGGTGGGCATGCCACGGGTGGCGCCTATATGATGGGTTCGCGCCGAATGGCCCGGCGGCGGCGGGCAAACCGCCTGACCGACCGCTTTCCGGCGCCGAGGGGGCGGCATGAAGCAGAATGAGCGACGCGGCGACGCCGGCGGAAGTCAGGAGCAGGGCCGGACGGCCGACCCGGCGGACGGGATCCCGGAGCCCCGTTTCCGTCTGGCCCAGGCGCGGGCGGCGCTGCTGTGGGAGCGGCTGGGGCCGGCGCTGTGGGCGCCGCTGTCGGTGCTGGGCGGCTTTCTCACCCTTGCCCTGCTGAATGTGCTGATCCTGCTGCCGGGCTGGCTGCATGGGTTGGCCCTGCTGGTGCTGGCCGCCGCCTTCCTGCTGTCGCTCACCCTCGGACTCCGGCGGTTCCGCGCTCCGGCGGAGGGGGAGGCCCGCCGCCGGCTGGAGCGGGACAGCGGCCTCGCCCACCGCCCCTTGCACACGCTGCGCGACCAGCCCGCCGGCAACGACCCGACCGCCCAGGCGCTGTGGCGCCTGCACCAGAAGCGCACGCGCGCCGCCATGCGCGGCCTGCGCGTCGCCTGGCCGGGCACGGAGGTGCCGTCGCATGACCGCTATGCCCTGCGTGCCCTGGTGATCCTGACGCTGGTGGCCGCCGGAGCGGCGGCCTGGGGCGATTGGCGGCCCCGGATCGCCGCGGCGCTGGCTCCGCGCTTCGACGGCGGCACCGTCACGGCGGCGGCGACGCTCGACCTCTGGATCAACCCGCCCGACTATACCGGCCTGCCTCCGCTCTTCCTGAAATCCGGCTCCACCGCCAAGCCCGCCACCCAACCAGGCGCCCAACGGGACGGGGGCGACCACCCCGCCGACCAGCCGGTGCAGGTGCCGCAGGGCAGCCTCGTGCTGGCCCGCGTCACCGGCGGCGGCGGCGTGCCCAGCCTGGAGGCCGGCGACCAGACCGGCCCGTTCGAGGCGGTGGATTCGACCAACTTCCAGATCCAGAAGCCGGTGACCGGCGGCAACCGCATCGTCGTGACCCAGGGTGGTCGCACGCTGGGATCCTGGCCGATCCAGCTGGTGCCCGACCGGCCCCCCATCATCGCCCACGCGACCCCACCCGCCGCCGGAGAGCGCGGCGCGCTGAAGCTGGACTATGTCGCGCGCGACGATTACGGCCTGACCGAGGTGAAGGCACAGATCCGCCTCGCGCCCGAAGGGCCGCCCGCCGCCGCCCCAGCCACTGCCAAGGAGGCTCCGGCAAGCGACGCCGGCCCGGTCCTGGAAGTCCCGCTGTCGCTGCCTGGCGTAAGGCCGAAGGAAGCGCGCGGCACCGCCTTCCAGGATCTGACCGCCCATCCCTGGGCCGGCATGCCGGTGACGGTGCGGCTGACCGCCACCGACGGCGCCGGCCAGACCGGACGGTCGGACGACGCGGCGATCGTCCTGCCCGAACGGACCTTCAACCACCCGATCGCCCGCGCCATCGTCAACCAGCGCAAGATCCTGACCCGCAATCCGCAGGAGTCGCGGGTCGAGGTCGCCCGCGCCCTGGCGGAGATCTCCGCCCGCCCCGGCACCTATGGCGACGACATCGTCGCCTTCCTGTCGCTGCGCACCGCCGTCGCCCGCCTGATGCTGGACCAGAGCGCCGACTCCGTCCCCGCCCTCCAGCAGCTCTTGTGGGAGACCGCGCTGCGGATCGAGGATGGCGGGTTGTCGCTGGCGGAGAAGGATCTGCGCGACGCCGAGAAGCGGCTGTCCGAGGCGCTGGACAGGAACGCCTCGGACGAGGAGCTGAACCGCCTGATGGACGAGCTGCAGGCGGCCCTCGACAAATTCATGAACGCCATGGAACAGCGGATGATGGAGGCTCTGCAACGCGGCGAGCAGATCCCGATGGTCCCGCCGGAGATGGCCGACCGGATGACCGACCGCAACGACCTGCAACAGATGCTCGACCAGATGCGCGAGATGGCGCAGACGGGGTCGCGCGACGCCGCCCGCCAGATGCTGTCCCAGCTCCAGCAGATGCTGGAGAACATGCGTTCCGGCGCCATGGCCCAGATGAACCAGCAGAACGGGCGACAGCAGCAGAATCAGGCCTGGGAGATGATGCAGCAGTTGCAGAAGCTGGCGCAGCAGCAGCAGCAGCTCCTCGACCAGAGCTTCCGCCAGTCTCAGGACTCGATGGGCCAGCAAGGGCAGGAGCAGCCGCGCGGGCGCCAACCCACCCAGCGCCGCAACCAGCAGAACGGCCAACAACAGAACGGGCAGCCCACCGGCAGCCCGACCATGCAGAAGCAGGCCGAACAGCAGGAGGCGTTGCGCCGCCAGCTGGGCGAGCTGATGCGCCGGATGGGCGAGCAGCAGGGCGGCGAGATCCCGCAGCCGCTGGGCCGGGCCGAACGGGCCATGCGCGACGCCGCACAGGCCTTGCAGCAGGGCGCCCCCGGCGCCGCCGTACCGTCGCAGACCGAGGCGATGGAACAGCTTCAGCAGGGCATGCAGGGCATGGCCGAACAGATGGCCCAGCAGATGATGATGGGCCAGGGGCCGGCGATGATGGGCCAGCAGGGCCAGATGCCCCGCCAGGGTCGGGGCCGTGATCCACTGGGCCGCCGCCCGTCCGGCTATGGCATGCAGGATTCCAACGACGTGAAGATCCCGGAACAGTCGGACCTCCAGCGCGCCCGCGAGATCCTGGACGAGCTGCGCCGCCGCTCCGGCCAATATGGCCGCCCGCAGGAAGAGCGCAACTACATCGACCGACTGCTGAAGCAGTTCTGACGGGCGCCGCCGGACGGCGAAACGGAAACGCCGGACGGAAACGGAAACGGGACCGGCCCTTCGCCGGTTCCGTCCGCAGCATCATCGGGCTTCATCGCCTAAATCACTGGCCGGATCGCTCGTCATCCGGATTGTGGTTGGCGGCGTGATCCTGCATCTGCTCGGTCTGCACGGCCTTGCCGTCCAGGCCGCGGGCCTCGGAGTGACGGGACTTGTCGCGGTTGGACAGCACCGCGTTGTCGCCGATCGAGCCGGCAGGCAGGTCGGTGTTGGCGCCCGTGCCGGTGCCCTTGCCCTGTCCGCTGACGCTCATGTGCTTCTTGCTGGCGTTCGCCATCGCATCCCCTCCCTCATTTGTTCATGTCGGTGCCATGGCGCTTGCCCAGCGAGACGGTGGTGTCGTCGTATTTGAACTCCGCCATCTGCTTGACCTGATCCTCGGTCACCTGACGGGCGACGACGCGATCGCCGTCGGTCCGCAACAGGGCATAGTCGAGCGCCACCTGCTTGGCGCCGATCCCCATCACGCCGCCGCGGTCCAGGATCACCTGGGTGGCCTTGCCGGTCTGGCCGTCGAGGATGATGTCGGCGACGTTGCCCAGCTTCCCGCCATCGTCGCCATAGACGGTCTTGCCCATCATCTTTTCAAAGCTGGCACCCTGCCGCATGGCGCCAGAGGTGGAGGCCCCTGCGGAGGCGACCGCCGGGCGCAGGTCGCGGACCTGGCGCAGATGCTGTTCCAGCGTCGGCAGGGTCTGCTCGGCGAAGCGCTTCAGGTCGGCGTCCCGGCCGGTTTCCGCCTGCTGCCGGAACAGCGTGACGGCGGTCTGATGGGCGTCGATCTGGCCCTGGAGATAGGCGGAGTCGAACCGTTCGCCCTTCAGGCCGCGCAGCGTCTCCAACTTCTTCTGGTGATCGGCATCCAGCGTCGTCGGCAGCGTCATCGCCTTCTGTTGGGCCAGGGTCTTCATCGCGTCGGAGGTCTTGGTGTGGTCGGTCACCATATGGCTGCCGAACCGCTTGACGCCCTGGTCCTTCGCCTGATCCTGCGCCAGCTTGCCCGCCTGGATTTCGAACAGGTCGCTGATCGCCGCCGTCCGGGCGAAATTCATATCCTGCTGTGCCAGTTGCCCGGTGCCGCCCGCCGCCTTCGCCGGAGGCATCGGCGCCGGCGTCTGGGCCGGATTCTGGGCCAGGGCCGGAGATAGGGCCGGGGCGGTGAACAGGATCACCGCGGCGGTCGCGAGAAGACAAGGGCGTTTCATGGTGGCGGCTCCTGGATTTGCGTTACGTCCGGTCGACGTCTCCGGCCAGGCGGACAGCCGGACCGGAACGCCGTTCTCCGCCTTTTCAACCGACGGGCGCGGCTGTCGTTCCCGCCACCGAGAGCGTCGGTGGTGCCGCGCATTGGCGACGGGATCCACAGGGGGAACACGCCGGGGGTATAGCCGAATGAGCACTCGGCCTAGGCCACGCGTCCGGGGCAAGAAGGGTGGGCTTATGACTCCCGGTAGGAGGCCCGCTTGCTTCGTGACGCCCGCCATGTCCTGAACGGCACCCACATCGACTGCGATCTGTGCGTGATCGGCGGCGGCGCCGCCGGCCTGACCATCGCGCGTGAGCTGGCTGGCGGCCGCCTGAGCGTCGTCCTGCTGGAAGGCGGCGGGCTGGAGGTCGACGGCATCTCCCAGGCGCTCTATGCCGGCCGCAATGTCGGCCTGCCCTATGAACGGCTGACCACCGCGCGCAGCCGCTATCTCGGCGGCAGCACCAACTGCTGGGGTGGCTTCTCCCGCCCGCTGGAGCCGACGGACTTCGGCGAGCGGCCCTGGTTCCCCGGCAGCGGCTGGCCGATCCCGCGCAACAGCCTGATGCCCTATTACGAGCGCTCGCACGACGTGCTCGGCCTCGGCCCCTTCGATTATGACACCGACTATTGGATGGAGCGGGTCGGCGGTCCCAAGGCGGCGCTGATCCCGGTGGAGACCGGGGATGGCGGCAGCGGCGCTTTCGAAAACCGCGTCGCCCAGCTCAGCCCGCCGATCCGCATGGGGGAGGCCTACCGCGCCGAGATCGGGCGGGCCGCCAACATCACCGCCTTCCTGAACGCCAACGTCACCGGGCTGGACAGCAACCCGACCGCCACGGCGGTGGAGCGGGTGCAGGTGCGCACGCTGGACGGACCCTGCTTCACCGTCGGCGCCCGGTTGTTCGTGCTGTGCTGCGGCGGAATCGAGAACGCGCGCATCCTGCTGCTGTCCAACACGGTGCAGGCGGCCGGGCTGGGCAACGGCAACGACCTCGTCGGCCGCCATTTCGCCGACCATCCACGCTTCAAGACGGCGCCGGTCCGCCTGACCCGGCAGGGGCGCCACCGCACGCTTTACGACGTCAGCCTGTGTCTGGCCCGGCGGCGGCTGCGCCGGCCGCATCCGTCGATCGCGCTGGCCCTGTCGCCGACGGCCGCCCTCCAGGAACGGCACGGGCTGCCCAATTCCCGCACCTATCTGGTCGCCTCCTACCATTCGGCGGCGTTGGACGCCTTCAAGGCGATGCGCGACCTGCGGATTCTGCCCTCGCGCCACCGCTGCCGCCGCTTCGGCGTGTCGGAGGACGAGGCGGCGAGCCTGTTGCGCAATGCCGGACCGCGCATCCTGCGCAGCCTGCCGCAGTTGGCCCATGCGCTGTTCGACAGCACGGTCGATCCCGGCTGGCTGCCCCGCCGCTTCACCCTGGAAACCGTGCTGGAGCCGGTGCCCAATCCCGACAGCCGGGTGACGCTGGACCTCGCCACCGATCCGTTCGGCCGCAACCTGCCACGGGTGGACTGGCGCCTGACCGCGCAGGACCGCTGGGGCGCCACCGAGACCCAGCGGCTGCTGCGCGAGGAGCTGCTGCGCCGCGGCCTGATCGCCGTCGACAGGACGGCGAATGGGGCGGGAGGGAAGGTGGCGGAGGAGGAAGCGGCGATGGCCGATGTCGGTTGGTGCTGGCACCATATGGGCACCACCCGCATGCATGACTCGCCGCGCCATGGCGTGGTCGATCCGGACGGGCGGGTCCATGGAATGGGCAATCTCTATGTCGCCGGCAGCTCCGTCTTCCCGACCATGGGGGCGGACCACCCAACCATGACCATCGTGGCGCTGGCCCTGCGGCTGACAGACCGCATCCTCGCCCTGCTGCGGGACGAACGCGGCAGCCCGCCCGCCCCGGCGGTGGCAGCTTCGCTTTGAGCAGGGCGGCGGCGTTCTATATTCCTCTCCCGTCCGAGAGGAGTGCAGTATGGATCTGTTCGACGATGCGCCGGCCCCACCCCCGGAGGACATGCCGGCGGCCGCCGGACCGCTGCCGGACATCGTGGCGCCGGGGCTGGACTGCCTGTTCGTCGGCTTCAACCCCGGCCTGCGCTCCGGGGCGCTCGGCCATCATTATGCCGGGCGCGGCAACCAGTTCTGGCGCCTGCTGCACGAGGCCGGGCTGACGCCGCGGCTTTACCGGCCGGCGGAGGACGGCACCCTGCCGGCCGTCGGCCTCGGCTCCACCAACCTCGTCGCCCGCGCCACCGCCAGCGCCGCCGAGCTGTCGCGGACGGAGTTGCGCGGCGGGGTGCCCCGGCTGGCGCGGATCGTCGGCCACGTCCGGCCGCTGGTTCTGGCCTATACCGGCAAGGGCGTCTATCTGGCGGCGACCGGCCTGCCCGACGCCCCCTGGGGCGTGCAGCGGCAGCCGCTGTTCGACGGCGTCGCCGATGTCGTCGTGCCGTCGCCGAGCGGTCTCGCCCGCCTGCCCTTCGCCGAGAAACTGCGCTGGTTCCGCGAATTGCGGGCGGAGGTCGACCGGCGGCGACGCGGCCGATCCGGTCCCCTCACTCCAGATGGGGCTGGCGGGTCACCGTGAAGCTGACCGAGCCGTCGGCTTCATAACCCAGGATCCAGACGGTGTGGAAATCGTCGCCGTCCCACTTCTGCGGCACCTGGTCGGCGGGCGCGCCGAGCGCCAGAGCCAGTTCCGGCAACTTGCCATGATGCCAGCAGATCAGCACCGTGGCGCCGGTATAGGGTGCCGCGCTCAACAGCGCCGGAACCTGGGCGACATCGTCGTCGGCGATGGTGTGGCTCAGCGGCAGGGCACGGATCAGGCTGATCGGCGTCACCGTTTCGATGGGCCGCACGCTGTGCGGCGAGGGGGCCGTCGCCACCACCGCCGAAATGGCCGGCGCGCCCGTCGGAACCAGGGCCGGCAGAGTCGTGGTGATCGAGCAGGCGCGCTGCCAGCCTTTTCCCGACAGGTTGGGATCGGTGTCGCCGTCCGGCTTCTCGCCATGACGGATCAGCAGGACGGTGTTCGGCGTCGGGTTCGGCTTTGTCATCGGCATTGACTCTCTGGAACGGGGAAACCTTCCAGAGGCTACGCATGTATCGGGGATTCTTCCAACGGATTTCGCGCTGAACGGGTATGGACGGATCTCCCGGCCGCCGGTGAGGGCGGCCGGGAGATGGCGTCAGCTCCACCACCCGGTCAGCTGACGATGCCGCCCCGGCTGAAGGGCAGCGTCTGCAAGGGCTGGCCGGTCACCGAGAAGACGGCGTTGGCAACCGCCGGCGCCACCGTCGGCACACCCGGCTCCCCGGCGCCGGTCGGCCGCTCGTGCGAGGGCACGATATGGACCTCCACCGCCGGCATGTCCGACATCCGCAGCGGCAGATAGCCGTCGAAATTTCCCTGATCCACCTTGCCGTCGGTCAGGGTGATCTCGCCGCGCAGCGCATGGCCGATGCCCCAGCCGGCACCGCCCTCCATCTGCGCCTTGACGATGTCGGGGTTGACGACCTCGCCGCAATCGACGGCGACGACGACGCGGTCGACCTTGATCTGCCCCTTGGCGTCGACCGTCACGTCGGCGACATGGGCGACATAGGTGTTGAAGCTTTCATGCACGGCGACGCCGCGCCCCTTGCCCTTAGGCAGGGGCTGGCCCCAGCCGGCCTTCTCGGCCGCCAGCTTCAGCACGCCGGCCAGACGCGGATGGTCCTTCAGCATCTCCATACGGAAGGCCACCGGATCCTTGCCGGCCGCCTTGGCGAGGCGGTCGATCATCACCTCCTTGGCGTAGGCGGTGTGGGTGTGGCCGACCGAGCGCCACCACAGGGTGGGAACCGGAGAGGCGACGGTGTGGGCGTCGACCGCGAGGTTCGGCACCGGATAGGCCATGTCCGAGGCGCCCTCGACCATGGTCGCATCGACGCCGTTCTTGACCATCACCGCCTCGAACGCGGTGCCGGCCATGAAGCTCTGGCCGACGATGCGCTGCTTCCAGGCGACGAGCGCGCCCGTGGCATCGACCGCCGCGGCGATCCTGTGCAGGAACAGCGGGCGGTAATAGCCGCCCTTGATGTCGTCCTCGCGCGTCCAGACGAGATGGACAGGGGCCTTGGGATAGGCCTTGGCGATCATCACCGCCTCGGCGATGTAGTCGGCGGTGGTGGTGGCGCGACGGCCGAAGCTGCCGCCGGCCCACTGGGTCTCGATCCTCACCTGCTCCGGCTTACAGCCCAGGATATGGGCGGCGACCATCTGTTCGACCGTCTGGAACTGCGACCCCGCCCAGATGGTGCAGCCACCCTCCGGATTGAGCGCCACCACGGCGTTGAGCGGCTCCATCGGCGCATGGGCGAGGTAGGGGAAAACGAACTCTCCCTCCACCACATGGCCGCCCTTAGCCTTGGCGGCGGCGAAGGCCGCGTCGGCATCGCCCTTGGCGGCGGCGACGGCACCCGGCGTCTCCGCCAGCTTGCGGTAGTCGGCCAGCATGGCGTCGGTGCCGCGCATCTCGGCCTTGGAGTCGTCCCAGGTGATCGTCAGCGCCTCGCGGCCCTGCATGGCGGCCCAGCTGTTCCTGGCGATCACCGCGACACCGACCGGCAGGCTCACCACCTCGATGACGCCCGGCACATTGCGGGCGGCGGCATCGTCGACGCTCTTCACCGTGCCGCCGAAGCGCGGGCTGCGGGCCAGCACCGCCGTGACTTGGCCCGGACGGCGGATGTCCATGGCGAAGATGGCGGTGCCGTTGGTCTTGCTGACGTGATCCAGCCGGTGCAGGTCCGGCTTGCCGATCAGCACATAGTCCTTCGGGTCCTTCAGCTTGACCTGCTGCGGAACCGGCAGCTTCGCCGCCTCCTCCGCCAGCTCGCCGAAGGTGAGGCTGCGGTTGCCGGCGGCATGGCGGACCACGCCCTTCGACACCGTCACCTCGCCGGCCGGCACGCTCCAGCGAGCGGATGCGGCGGCGACCAGCATGGCGCGGGCGGCGGCGCCGGCCATGCGCAGCTCGTCCCAGCTGTTGGCGACGGCGGTCGAACCGCCAGTGCCCTGGATACCGAAGAAATGGTTGGCGTAGAGCTTGGCGTCGGCGGGGGCGAAGGCGCCGCGCACCTGGGCCCAGTCGGCGTCCAACTCCTCCGCCACAATGGTGGCGATGCCGGTGACGATGCCCTGGCCCTTGTCGAGATGCTTGGCCAGCACGGTGACGGTGTTGTCGGGCGCCACGATGATGAAGGCGTGCGGGCGCGGGTCGGCCGGTCCGATGATCTTGGGCGCCGTTTCGGCGGCCAGCGCCGGGAAGGGCAGATGGGCGCCGACCACCAGCGCGCCGGCCCCGGCGCCGATGGCCTTCAGGAAACCGCGGCGGGAGGGGACCGCCAGCGGCAGCGGCGACGGCGTGCCGCCAAAGCCGGTCTGGGCGGCCTGACGGATCAGATGATGCAGCATGGATCAGGCCCTCATCGTCTGGGCGGCATCCTTGATCGCCGCGCGGATGCGGACATAGGTGGCGCAGCGGCAGACATTGCCGTCCATCGCCGCGTCGATGTCCTGGTCGGTCGGGTTCTGGTTGTCGGTCAAGAGCGCGATGGCGCTCATGATCTGGCCCGACTGGCAATAGCCGCACTGGACGACGTCCAGCTTTTGCCACGCCGCCTGCACCGCCTGGGCGGCCTTGCCCTTCACCCCCTCGATGGTGGTGACCTTGCTGTCGGGCGTCAGCATGCCGACCGGCGTCTGGCAGGCGCGGGTCGGCGCGCCGTCGACATGGACGGTGCAGGCGCCGCACTGGGCGATGCCGCAGCCGAACTTGGTGCCGGTCATGTTCAACTCGTCCCGCAGAACCCACAGGAGCGGCATGTCGTCGGAGACGTCGAGCTGACGCTCCTCACCGTTGACGTTGATGCGAACCATGGCTTTTGCCTCTTTCTCCCTGAACGGAACCGCCGGCCTGCCGCGGTGATCTGGAACGCGGCGGCGACGGGTCCGCTGCCCGGTTGGGGCCTTGGCTACGGATTGTGCTATGGATTGGATTTTATGATTGGCGGCTGCTGAACCAGCTCTGGCTCGACAGAATACACGGTCCAGTGCACAATGAAGTAGACTGCTTTGGTTCATATCGCCATGAAGGCAATTCATAACCCTGCGCTCGACCTCAACCTGATCAAGGTGTTCGACGCGCTGCTCGAAACCCGCAACGTCTCGCGTGCGGCGGACGCGCTGGGCGTCAGCCAGTCGGCGGTCAGCCACGCGCTGGGCCGTCTGCGCACCCTGGTCGGCGACCCGCTGTTCGTGCGCACCGGCAACCGGATGGAGCCGACGCCGCGCGCGCAGCGGCTGGCCGAACCACTGCGCGACCTGCTGGTCGGAGCCGCCCGCGCCCTGTCGGCGGAGGAGGATTTCGACCCCCAGCGCGAGGAGCGGCGCTTCACCATCTCCACCCCCGATTCGATGCAGGCGGTCCTGCTGACCGGGATCCTGCGCAACGCTGTGGAAGGCGACCTGCGCGTCTCGGTCTCGCTGCTCAACCTCGACCCCGACGCCACTTTGAACGCGCTGGACGACGGCACCCTGGATCTCGCCATCGGCTATCAGCCGGAGTTGCGGCGCTGGCACGACCGGCAGGTGCTGTACCGGGAAACCCATGTCTGCCTGTACAATCCGGCCCTCGTCCCGGTCAAACCGCCGATCGGACTGGAGGATTACACCCGCTATCCCCATCTGATGCCGTCGCTGCGCGGTGGGCTGACCAGCTTCATCGATGACGAGTTGGCGGCGCTCGGCACAAGGCGGCGCGTCGCCGCCTCGACCACCCAGTTCCTGGCGATCCCGATGATCCTGACGCGGGCGCCGATGCTGACCTCGCTGCCCACCCGGCTGGCCCGGCTGTGCGCCGACGCGCTCGGCCTCGCCATCAGCCCGTTGCCCTTCGATGTCGGTGACTATGAGGTGTCGATGATCTGGCACCGCCGCGACACCACCTCCCCCTCCCACAGCTGGTTGCGCCAGCGCATCGGCGAAGAAGCGGCGGCACTTTAGGGCAAGGGAGCATGCGCCGGCCCCCGCATACACGGCAATGCACGCGGAAAAAGAGTTTCTGGTTTAGAATTTCCATTGAGTTGGCAAGGTTATCAACGCTAGATCATCATCCATATCGATAATTTCTTGCCTGGCGGGTGTCCTTGTCATCCGTCACAGCTTCTTTGCACGCCCGATCCAGCGCGGCCGGTCCGCCACGGCTTCGTGCGCCCTCACGGAAAGGAATCGACATGAGTTTCCTGAACCCGGTGCGCCTTGTTTTTTCAGGAATTTTCCAGGCCGACGTCTCGACGGTGAACAATGACGTCCGCCATTTCGACAATGAGAGTTTCGAATCCTCCTATCAGGAATTCCAGAAAAAGCTGCCGGGCGGGGAGACCGTCGCCAATGGCTGGTGGAATCCGACCGGCTCCGGCGCCTTCCGCCTGATCGACTGCAAGGTGGTCGGGCTGGGCTTCGCCGACGGCAGCTATGTCGACACTCCCGGCGCCGACGCCGCGCTGGGCATGCTGATCGGCGGTTCGACCGACCGCACCAGCGGCAAGCTGGTCGATCTCGACCCGCAATGGCAAGTCGCCTCGGCCCCCTGGGGCCTCGACGTGCGGCTGACCGACGGCAAGACCTCCGCCTTCTTCGGTGGCCGCTACCAGCCGAACCCCTTCCGTGACCTGTGGTTCAACCGGAACGTCAACGCCCAGTCCGACAGTGCGGCCTCCTCCACCTTCCAGTCCGTGCTGGAGAATGTGGAATGGGCCGACGGGGCCATGCTGAGCCCCTTCCTGCGGCAGCTGCGCGACGCCACCACCGGCGGCATGCTGTCGATCCGTCTGGCGACCTTCGGCTACAACGGCAACGTCAAGGATCCGCGCTTCACGCTGGGCACCGTGGTCGGCACCATCGGCCCGCAGCTGGAGGGCGAGCCGGTCTCCTTCATCCGCGGCCGCCGCTTCGTGCCCGCCAACAACATCCCCAACAGCTGGGCCGGCATCACCTATTTCTCCGGCCAGATCGACGAGCCGTCGCGCACCGCCTTCCTCGACCTGTCGAACGCGCTGCAGATCGTCGACTCCAAGGGCACGCCCAATCCCATCGGCACCCTGACGCTGGGCATCCTGCGCGACGACGCGATCGCCGAGAATACCCCGGTCACGCCCGACAGTTTCCTGCCCGTCGCCCGCATCCCCTATGACGAGCCCGGCTGGCTGGCCAGGACCGCCGGCGTCTTCGCGACGAAGCTGACCGACGAGCAGTTCGAGCTGGCGAAGACCCGTCCGCTCGCCCTGGTGACGGTGTCGGAGACCAATCCCGGCAGCACCGACCTCGACCTCGGCTACGGCATCGTCGCCATCCGCGAGGCGCAGGGCGGGATCTATGTCGGTGCCGAGCCGCTGGTCCACCGCATCGACGGGGCCGGGCGGGCGGAATCGCTGGTCTACGCCACGCGCTACGGCCAGCCGGTGCCCGGCGCCGCCATCGCCATCGCCCAGATGGGCCGCATCCCCGGCCAGGGCGGCGGCTACGGCATCGACCAGCCGGACGCGCCGATTCCCGACATGGGCGTGCCCGAAACGGCGGTGACCTTCGCGGTGGAAGGCGGACCGGCCACCGGCGGCACCCTCATCGCCGACGAGGACGGCATCGCCCGGCTGGACATCTCCACCCGGTCGCCGGACAACCCGCGCGGCTACATCGACGGGCAGGTCTATCTGGTCGATTACCGCATTCCCGGCCAGAGCAACACGGCGCGCTCCTCCTTCGACTATATCGCCCTGCATGTCCGCGACGATTTCGACGTGCCGGCCGACCCGAGCTGGGACGACATCGCCCCGATCATGACGCAGTACGGCAACCTGTACCCGATCATGAGCAAGCATCTGGTCGATCTCGGCAGCGAGGCCTCGTGCGCCCGGCATGCCGACATCCTGCATCTGGCCTTCTCCCTGCCGGAATCCGACCCGAACTACATGCCGGTCACCCGCGACCTGTCGGTCTACAAGCGCGACACCATCCTGCGCTGGCTGGAGAAGGTGCGGCGCGGCGAGACGGCGGTGAAGCTCAAGGCGCATCAGGCCGTCGCCACCGCCGACACCGCCAATGCCGCCCCGGCCCTGCGCACCGGCCCGTCGGGCGCCGCTCCGGCCAAGGCGGCCACCGCGACGCCGGACCAGCCGACGGCGGCCGACGGCAAGACCCGCTTCGCCCAGAATTTCGCCCGCGTCTCCCCGCGTCCGCGCTCCTGACGGTCCAACGGGCCGTAGAAGGAAGGATTCCGCCATGCTGAAGATTCAGCCGCACTTCACCCAGGGCATCGACACCGTCCAGGTCCTGCGCAACGCCCTGCAATCCGCGGTCGAGCTGGAGCACGCCACGCTCCCCGCCTATCTGACCGCGCTCTATTCGATCAAGCCCGGCACCAACCGCGAGGCGGCGGCCATCATCGGCTCGGTCTCGGTGCAGGAAATGCTGCACATGACCATCGCCGCCAACATCCTGAACGCGGTCGGCGGCAGCCCGGTGATCGACAAGCCGGGCTTCATCCCGGTCTATCCCGGCCCGCTGCCGATGGGCGTCCATGAAGGGCTGACCATCTCGCTGGGCAAGCTGACCCGTGGTCTGGTCTATGACGTGTTCATGACCATCGAGGAGCCGGAGGTGGCGGTGGCCTATCCGGTGAAGCAGCCGGCGATCGCCCTGCTCCAGCAGACGTCCGCCGCGCTCCATGATCCGGGATTCGCCACCATCGGCGAATTCTACCAAGCGGTCTCCGACGCCATCGCCCGGATGGGCGAGGAGATCTTCACCGGCGATCCCGCCAATCAGGTGGTGGACAATGGCTGGTTCCCGCCCGACCAGCTGTTCCCGGTCACCGACGTGGCGAGCGCCCAGCGCGCCATCCAGGTGATCGTCGAACAGGGCGAGGGAACGCCCCAATCCCCGCGCGAGGCCGACAACGAGGCGGCGCTGGCCCATTACTACCGTCTGGCGCAGATCGTCTATGCCCGCCGGCTGGTGAAGGACCCGGACGAACCGCTCGGCTGGTCCTATTCCGGGGCGCCGATCGGCATCGACCCGGCCGGGATCTGGAACCTCTACCCCAACGCCAAGACGGTGGATTATCCGGAGGGCAGCCGCGCCCGCACCGTCTCCCAGCAGTTCAACACCACCTATACGGCGCTGCTGACAGCACTGCACATCACCTTCAACGGCCAGCCCGACCGGCTGCGTTCCGCCATCGGCCTGATGTATGAGCTGAAGCTGACCGCCGACCAGCTGGTGACGATCCCGCTTCCCGGCACCGACTACACCGCGGCGCCGACCTTCGAATATGCGCCGGTGAACGTATAGATCGGATCGCGTAAAATCGGACCCGATTTGAAGCGTGAATCCGATCGTCCGAAGCTATGGCGTCGTGCGTTTCCTATCAAATGCACGACGCCATAGCTTGACCGCCCTCTCCCCACCCCTCAATCCGCCGTCACCGAGCGGATTTCGTCCCGGCTGAAGCGCTGCTGCTCCTCCATCACCATCTGCGACAGCTCGCGCTTCAGCCGGTTGAACTCGGGGGCGGAACCGTCGCGCGGGCGGGGCATGTCGACGGCGACGTCGCGCTTGATCGTGCCCGGCCGGTAGGTCATCACGATGATGCGGTCGGCCAGATAGATGCTCTCCTCGATGGAGTGCGTCACGAACAGGATGGTCTTGCCGACCTCCTCCCAGATGCGCAGCAGTTCGTCCTGAAGCGTGCGGCGGGTCAAGGCGTCGAGCGCGCCGAACGGCTCATCCATCAGCAGGATCGGGCTGTCGAGCGCCAGCACGCGGGCGATGGCGACGCGCTGGCGCATCCCGCCCGACAGATCCTTGGGAAAACGGTTGCGGAAATCCTGCAAATGCAGCTTCCGCAGCAGCCATTCCACCTTCTCCGCGATCTCCGCCTTGGCCATCCCCTTGATCTCCAGGCCGAAGGCGACGTTCTGCGCCACCGTCATCCAGGGGAACAGGGCATATTCCTGGAACACCATGCCGCGGTCGGGACCGGGCTCGGTGATGATGCGGCCATCGACGGTGACGGTCCCCCTGGTCGGCGGCTGGAACCCGGCCACCGCGTTCAGCAGCGTGGACTTGCCGCAGCCCGACGGCCCCAGCAGACAGACGAACTCGCCCTTGCGGATGTCGAGGTCGATGCCCTGAAGGGCGACGATCCTCTGCGCCCCGACGGCGAAGGTCTTCTCCACCCCGCGCACCCGGATCTCGACGGGGGCCGCCTCGGCGGCGGATTCGGCGGCGGCAACACTCTTCAGCATGGGCGTCATCTCCATCCCCTCCCTGTCCATTTTTTGATGTTCAATTCTCAAGACCGCGGTGCCAGCGCAGCAGGTGGTTGTTCAGGCGGTTCATGCCGATGTCGATGGCAAGGCCCAGCAGCCCGATGGTGAACATCCCGGCGATGATCTTGTCGGACCACATGAATTCGCGTGCCTCCAGGATGCGGAAGCCGAGGCCGGAATTGACGGCGATCATCTCCGACACGATGACGACGATGAAGGCGGTGCCGATGCCGATCCGGGCGCCGGCCAGGATGTAGGGGGTGGCGGCGGGCAGGATGACGCGCAGGAACATGGTCAGCTTGCCCGCCCCCAGATTGCGGGCGGCGCGCAGATAGATGCCGTCGACATGGCGCACCCCGGCGATGGTGTTCATCAGCACCGGGAAGAAGGCGCCGATGGCGATCAGGAACACCGCCGGCGCGTTGCCCAGCCCGAACCACAGGATCGCCAGCGGGATGTAGGCGATGGGCGGGATCGGCCGCAGCACCTGCATCAGCGGGTCGAACAGCGCGTGGATGCGCGGATTGCCGCCCATGGCGAGACCCAGCGGCAGCGCCAGCCCGGCCCCGATGGCGAAGCCGAGCACCACGCGGTACAGGCTGGACCAGGCGTCGAACAGCATCTCGCCCGACAGCGCCCACAGGATCCAACTGGATGTCGCCGGATCATAGGGCTCGGTCGGCAGCAGATAGGCCCACCAGCGCACCACCACCTGGACCGGCGAGGGCAGCACCACCGGGTTGATCAGGCCGGAGCTGGACAGAATCTGCCACAGCGCGATCACCAGGACCGGCACCAGGGAGCCGCGCAGCAGGGCGGCGGGCGAGAAACGGGGCTTGGCTTGGGACATGGGGCGTCCTCCCTGCGCTGGATGTGGCTCAGTTGGTCTTGACGGCCCCGCTCTTGTCGCCGCCCTGGGCGGCCTTGGCCTTCTCCAGCAGGTCCAGCTTCACCCAGTCGGCGGCCTTCGGCGGGTTCTCCATGCGGCCGACGCCGAACTTCTGCATCATGTCGGTCGTGACCTGCACATGCGCCACCGAGATGTCGTAGCTGTAAGGCGAGTTGCCGATGGCGTCCTTGAAGTCCTGGCTGGTGATCTGGCCCTTGAACATCTGCTCGCGAACGTATTTCTCGGCCAGATCGGGGTTGGCGATGAAGGTCGCCGTCGCCTCGACGAAGCAGCGGACCAGCCGCTCGGCCACGTCGCGCTTCCTCGTGTAGAAATCCTCGGTGACCACCAGCGAGCGCACCGGCTCGCCCAGCTCGGTGTCATAGGGCTTGACCACCTCGACGCCGAAACCCTTGTTGATGGCCTGGCTCGACTGCGGTTCGGACTGCGACATGGCGTCGATGCTGCCGGCGAGCAGCGCCTGATTCATGTCGGCATAGGCCATGTAGACGATCTGCACATCCTTGCCGGGACGGTCCGACCAGCTCAGCCCATGCTTGGCCAGCTCGGCCAGCAGGATCAGTTCCTGCGCGCCGCCGCGCGGGGTGGCGACCTTTTTGCCCTTCAGGTCGGCGACGGATTTGATGCCGGCGTTCGGCCTGGCGACGATGCGCGCCCCACCCTTGGCGAAGCCGGCCACCGCATAGATCGGCACGCCCGACGCCCGGCCGGCGATGGCGGCGTCGACCGCGCTGGCGGCCGCATCGATCTCCCCGGCGACGATGGCCGGCAGGATGTCGATGCCCTTGGGGAAGACCCGCTCCTCGATCTTCAGGTCATACTTGCCGGCGATCTCCTTCATGTAGGAGACCGCGCCGTAATGGGCGAATTTCAGGTTGCCGAGTCGGACCAGATCGGCGGCCGAGGCCCCCTGCGCGGCGAGGCTGGCGGCGGCGAAGGCGGCGGCGGCAAGCAGGCTGTTCCGGAGCATCTTTCTCTCCCCTGGGTCTTGATCCGCGGCCCGTCGCCGCGGTTGCCCGGAGAAGGAGCAAGGGGCATGCCATAATCAGTTCGCCGCGCAAACAGTTGGAAAGCCTGGACCAGCCATTCCAAGCGGAGCACAGCGTCGGCGGAAATCCGCCGGTGCGTTCGGCGTCATCGGCGGATTTCCGCCGACGGCCGGGCTGCGGCAGGACGCCGCGCCGGGCGAAAGTCGCCCCTGCCGCTTACGACAAGTCATCGCGACGCAATGGAAAAACGTGTAGAACTTGCTGCACCTGCGAACCAGCGCAATGACCAACCAGTCGACCGCGAACCAATAGGGACGAGAAACAATGGCCGAGAGCAAGGGAATCGAAACGATCGGCGTCATCGGCGCCGGTACCATGGGCAACGGCATCGCCCAGGTCTGCGCCGTCGCCGGCCTGACGGTGGTGATGACCGACATCTCCGAGGCGGCGGTGCAGCGCGGCCTGTCGACCGTCGGCGGCAGCCTGGACCGTTTGGTCAAGAAGGAGAAGATGACCGCCGCCGACCGCGAGACGGCCCTGGCGCGCATCACCGCCACCACCGACAAGTCCAAGCTCGGCACCTGCGATCTGGTGATCGAGGCCGCGACCGAGAACGAGGATCTGAAGATCAAGATTCTCAAGGACCTCTGCGCGCTCCTGAAGCCGGAGGCGCTGGTCGCCACCAACACCTCGTCGATCTCCATCACCAAGCTGGCGACCGCGACCGACCGTCCGGACCGCTTCATCGGCCTGCATTTCTTCAACCCGGTGCCGCTGATGGCGCTGCTGGAGATCATCCGCGGCATCCAGACCAGCGACGACACCCACGCCAAGGCGATGGCCTTCGCCAAGCGCGTCGGCAAGTCGCCGATCACCGCCAAGAACAGCCCCGGCTTCGCCGTCAACCGCATCCTCTGCCCGATGATCAACGAGGCGATTTTCGCTCTGCAGGATGGCATCGCCACCGCCGAGGACATCGACGCCGGCATGAAGGCGGGCTGCAACCACCCGATCGGCCCGTTGGCGCTCGCCGACCTGATCGGCCTGGACACCATGCTGTCGGTGATGGAGGTCTTCTATGAAGGCTTCAACGACCCGAAATACCGCCCGGCCCCGCTGCTGAAGGAGATGGTCGACGCCGGCTATCTCGGCCGCAAGACCGGCCGCGGCTTCTACGACTACAGCAAGTAAGGGCAGCCCGAGGCCACCCGCGGGCGAGACCACCGGATGCCGCTTCCATCCGACACCCGGCGGACTCCCGGCGACGGTGCGCAGAACCGTCAAAAGCGGTTCGGATGGAGCAATCCCCCGGCCGGGCATCGCCATAGGATCGGCGCGTTCCAGCGTCCTCATGGAGATGCCCCATGCCGGTCCGCCTTCGCGCGGCTGCGGTCGCCCTTTTGCTGTCGGCCGGCCCGGTCCACGCCGCCGGACCAGCCAACCCGCCGCCGCTGACCAACAGCCGCTTCGACGAGGATTACCGTTATCTCCTCGCGCCCGGCGCCGGAACCGGGGCTTATTGGGAGCGGTTCAAGGCGATCCCGGTCACGGCGGACGGCTCCGCCTCGCTGTCCACCGGGCTGGAGTTGCGCCTGCGCGGCGAGGCGATCCGCAACAGCGGCTGGGGCCGGGACGAACCGCGCAGCGACGCCTATGGGCTATGGCGCGCCCTGCCCTATGCCGATCTGCGCGTCGGCGACAGCCTGCGCCTGTTCGGCCAGTTGATCATGGCCGACACGCTGGGCAAGCTGAAGCCTCTCGCCCCGCCCGATTCCGACCGCATCGACCTGATGCAGGGCTTCGCCGACGTCAATGTCCCGCTGGGCGACGCCCAGGGAACGGTGCGCGTCGGCCGCCAGATGCTGGCCTACGGTTCGGAACGGCTGATCTCCTTGCGCTACGGCGCCAATGTTCCCCGCGCCTTCGACGCGGTGAAGGGCATCGTCAGCGCCGGCCCCTGGCGGGTCGACGCCTTCTATGGCCGGCCGGTCCAGCCGACGCCGGACCTGTTCGACGATGGCCGCGACGCCAGACGCACCGCCTGGGGGCTCTACGCCACGCGGCCGCTCGATCTGGGCTTTGGAAGCGGCGGAAGCGCCGGGCTGGACGCCTATTACCTCGGCTACCGCAACCGCCGCGCCGGCTTCGACGCCGGCAAGGCCAGCGAACTGCGCCACACCATCGGCCTGCGCAGCTTCGGCAAGGCGGCCGGCTGGGACTGGAACTGGGAGGCGATGGGCCAGTTCGGCCGTTTCGGCGGAGGGTCGATCCAGGCATGGTCGCTCGCCACCGACAGCGGCTATCGCTTCACCGCGCTGCCGCTGCAACCGCGGCTGGGCCTGAAGGCCAACATCGCCAGCGGCGACGGCAACCCGCGCGACGACCGTTTGGAGACCTTCAACCCGCTGTTTCCCCGCGCGAAATATTTCGGCGAGCTGACGCCGGTCGGCCCCTACAACCTGATGAACCTGCACCCGTCGCTGGACCTCGTCCTGTCCGACGGGTTCAGCCTCACCGCCTCCGCCATCGGCTATTGGCGCGAGCGCCTGGGGGATGGTGTTTATGACCTGACCGGCGGCCTGCTGCGCGCCGGCGCCGCGTCGCGGGCGCGCTACATCGGCACCCAGGGCGAACTGGTGCTGTCCTACGGCTCCGGCCGCTCCTTCGAGGGATTGATCTCCTATTCGCTGTTCCGTCCGGGAGCCTTCCTGAAGGGTAGCGGCCCGGCGAAGACGATCCAGTTCGCCGGGATGGAGGCGGTGTTCAAGTTCTGATCCAAGCCGGCCGGGTGGGGAAAGGGCTCCTCACTTGCCCCGCCCACCGAACAACCGCTTCTGCGCGTTGCGGATATGCCGGCGCATCGCCTGCCGGGCGGCGGCGGCGTTGCGGCCGCGGATCGCCTCCAGGATCACCCGGTGGTCGGCGCACATGCTGACGATGATCGAGCCGTCGGAATAGCGGCGCTCGAACTTCGCGTAATGCAGGGTCTTGCGCTTGCGCCACAGCATGTCGGTGAGGTCGACGAAGAGTGGGTTTCCCGTCATCGCCCCGATCATCTGGTGAAACTGCTGGTCATGCTCGTGGAAGGTCTCCATGTCGCCGGCCGCCGCATCCGCCTCCATCCGTTCGACGATGCGGGTGATGGCGTCGATCTGCACATCCGTCGCCTTCTTCGCGGCGAGCGCCGCGATCTCGCCTTCGATCGCCTCGCGCGCCTCCATCAGCGCCTCGACACCGATCTCCTCCTCCGCCGTCCCCGTGTCCGCCGTCGCCGCCGCCTCGCCATCATCGGGTGGGGTGGGGCGGACATAGACCCCATGCCCGGTACGGATCTCGACCCAGCCATTGATCTCCAGCGCGATCAGCGCCTCGCGCACCGAGGAACGGCTGACGCCGAGCTGCTTGGCGAGATCGCGCTCCCCCGGCAACAGCTGGCCCGGGGCGAAATGCCCGTCTCGGATGTACTGGATCAGCACGTTCGATATCTGGCGATACAGGCGCTCGACCTTGACCGTCGGCAAATCCATGACACTGCTCCGGAACGACTTTCTGCTGCGCGGCCCGCGATGATCGCGCCGGGCCAGGCCGGCGCCCGTGCGGCGCGGTGACGCATCCAACACCAGGAGCGCGGCAAAATCCAAGCGCCATCGGGCTTTCACCGGAAACGCCTCGCCAAGCCGGTCCGTTCGCCCTTGAAAAGCCCTCTTGCGGGTGGTCAGACGATTAGGCTAACGTTTGCCCAACTGGTCAGGCCAGTGGACCACCGGACCCGCTTCCGCTGGTCGGCGCAAGCGGCGCCGCCCGGCCTGATCCATCACTCATCCCGCAGCGCCGACCGCCGGCCTGCACGCTTTTGACGAGACCGACGATGAAGATGACCTTCCGCTGGTACGGCGAGTCCGACCCGATCCCGCTCAGCCACATCCGGCAGATCCCCGGCATGACCGGCATCGTGTCGGCGGTTTACGACGTGCCGGTTGGCGAGGTCTGGCCGGTCGCCAACATCCAGGCGCTGAAGAGCAAGATCGAGGCGCACGGCCTCGAGCTCGAGGTGATCGAAAGCGTCCCGGTCCATGAGGACATCAAGCTGGGCAAGCCGTCGCGCGACCGGCTGATCGACAATTACTGCGCCACCATCCGCAATCTGGCCCAGTGCGGCATCAAGGTGATCTGCTACAACTTCATGCCGGTGTTCGACTGGACCCGCACGGCGCTGGACATGACGCTGCCGGACGGCTCGACCACGCTGGCCTTCGACACCGCGACGGTCGAGAAGATCGACGTCAGCCAGGGCATCTCGCTGCCGGGCTGGGACGCCAGCTACCGTCCGGAGCAACTCAAGGCGCTGCTGGCCGATTATGCCGAGGTGGACGAGGAGACGCTGTGGAGCAACCTCGACCATTTCCTGAAGCGCATCATCCCGGTCGCCGCCGAGGTCGGAATCCGCATGGCGATCCATCCCGACGACCCGCCCCGTCCGATCTTCGGCCTGCCGCGCATCGTCAAGGACCGCGCCGACCTCGAACGGCTGCTCGCCATCGTCGATCATCCGGCCAACGGGCTGACGCTGTGCTCCGGTTCGCTCGGCGCGTCCTGCAAGAACGACATCCCGGCCCTGGTGCGTGAATTCGCCGGACGCAAGCGCATCCACTTCGCCCATCTGCGCAACGTGAAGATCAACGAGGCCGGCGACTTCCACGAGACCAGCCACCGCTCCGCCGACGGCTCGCTCGACATGGCCGAGATCGTCAAGGCCTATTACGAAGCCGGCTTCGACGGCTACGCCCGGCCCGACCATGGCCGCATGATCTGGGGCGAGACCGGCAAGCCGGGCTACGGCCTGTATGACCGGGCGCTGGGCGCCGTCTATCTGAACGGCCTGTGGGAAGGCGTCGCCAAGGGCGAAGCCGCCAAGACCAACGGCGGGAAGTGAGGATCCATACCATGGAAAACCCCTTCAACCCCGCCGATCTCCAGGGCAAGGTCGCCGTCGTCACCGGCGGCGGCGGCGTCCTGTGCGCCGGCTTCGCCCGCGCTCTCGCCAAGGCCGGCGCCCGCGTCGCCATCCTCGATCTGAAGGCGGAGGCCGCCGAGCAGGTGGCGGCGTCGCTGCGGGCCGAGGGTAAGGAGGCCGTCGGCATCGCCGCCGACGTTCTCGACCGCGCCTCGCTGGAGCGGGCGGCGGCCGTGGTGCTGGAAAGCCTGGGGCCGTGCGACCTGCTGGTCAACGGCGCAGGCGGCAACCACCCGCGCGGTACAACCACCAAGGAATGGCTGGAGGAGGGCGATCTCGCCGATCCGTCGCTGACCAGCTTCTTCGACCTTGATCCCGTCGGCATCAAGTTCGTCTTCGACCTGAATTTCCTCGGCACGCTGCTGCCGACCCAGATCTTCGCCCGCCAGATGATCGGCCGGCAGGGCTGCGGCATCATCAACGTCTCGTCGATGAACGCCTTCCGCCCGCTGACCAAGATCCCCGCCTATAGCGGCGCCAAGGCGGCGGTCAGCAACTTCACGCAATGGCTGGCGGTGCATTTCGCCAAGACCGGCATCCGCGTCAACGCCATGGCGCCGGGCTTCTTCCTGACCGCGCAGAACCACGCCCTGCTGATCGACGCCGCGACCGGCGAGATGACGCCGCGCGCCCGCAAGATCGTCGACCACACCCCGATGGGCCGTTTCGGCGAGGCGCACGAACTGACCGGCACCCTGCTGTGGCTGGCCAGCGCCAAGGCGTCCGGCTTCGTCAACGGCACCGTCATTCCGGTGGATGGCGGCTTCGCCGCCTATTCGGGCGTCTGAGCGCCCGTCCTCCGCTCCCGTTTCAAAAGGCCGACGCCCGGCGGCCGTTCACATCCGGGCCCGTCCCGGCACCGCGCTTTCCGACCCTGGGCCTTCCGGAAACCGGAGGCCCCAAGAAAAGCCACGATGCTGCCCGCCATTGGAGGAAACGTTGAAGATCAAGGGATTGAGATGGTGGATCATCGTTCTGATCTGCCTGGGAACCGTCATCAACTATCTGGCGCGCAACTCTCTCGGCGTGATGGCCCCCATCCTTAAGACCGAGATGAACTTCACGACGCAGGAATATTCCTACGTCGTCGCCGCCTTCCAGCTCGCCTATACGGTGATGCAGCCGGTCTGCGGCTACATCGTCGATTTCCTCGGGCTGAAGATCGGCTTCGCGCTGTTCGCCGTCCTGTGGTCGGTGTCCAACTGCCTGCACGGCTTCGCCACCGGCTGGCTGTCGCTGGCCCTGTTCCGCGGCATGCTCGGCCTGACCGAGGCGGCGGCCATCCCGTCCGGCATCAAGGCGGTCGGCGAATGGTTCCCGAAACAGGAACGCTCGGTCGCGGTCGGCTGGTTCAACGCCGGCACCTCGCTGGGCGCGATGCTGGCGCCGCCGCTGGTCGTCTATGTCCAGATGCAGCATGGCTGGTCGACCGCCTTCATCGTCACCGGTTCTCTCGGTTTCGTTTTCGCAGCGCTGTGGTGGCTGTTCTACCGCTCGCCCGCCGACCATCCCAACATCACCGCCGAGGAGCATGCCTACATCACCGCCGGCCAGAATCCGCCGGTGACCGGCGCCGGCGGCGCCCGCGTGAAGCCCAAGGTCAAGGAGATCCTCAGCACCAAGCGCTTCTGGGGCATCGCCATCCCCCGCTTCCTGGCCGAGCCGGCGTGGCAGACCTTCAGCTTCTGGATCCCGCTCTATCTCGCCACCGAACGCGGGATGGACATCAAGCAGATCGCCCTGTTCGCCTGGATGCCCTTCCTGGCGGCCGATTTCGGCGGCATCCTCGGCGGCTATCTCTCGCCCTTCTTCATGAAGCATTTCAAGTTCTCGGTGGTTAATTCGCGGCTGGCCGGCGTCGTCATCGGGGCCATCTGCATGATCGGCCCCGGCCTGATCGGGCTGGCCACCGACGCCTACACCGCCATCGCCCTGTTCTGCCTGGGCGGCTTCGCCCACCAGATGATCTCGGCCCTGATCAACACGCTGAGCGCCGACGTCTTCGAAAGCCACGAGGTGGCGACCGCCAACGGCCTGACCGGCACGGCGGCCTGGACCGGCGGCCTGACCTTCTCGCTGATCGTCGGCGCGCTCGCCACCACCATCGGCTATGCCCCGCTGTTCGTCTGCCTGACCGTGTTCGATCTGGTCGGCGCCTGCGTCGCCATCGCCCTGCTGCGCGACCGCGGCGACAAGACCCCGGCGGGGACCGCCGCCGCCCGCTGATCGGCCCATTCCGCAGTTCCGTTTCCATGGGGCGCGGCGCCTCCGGTGCCGCCCCCTCGCGAACGCCCCCTCGCCAATCCATCGAGACCCATCATGACCCAGCCGCTTCCGAACCCGTCGGCTTCCGCCCCCTCCGCGACGTCGCTGTCCGCCCCCCCGGTCTTCGCCCTGGCGGAGCGGGACGGCGCCCGCCTGACGCTGCGCGCGGCCGAGGGCGGCCATGTCGCCCATCTGTTCGTGCTGGAGGACGACATCGTCCGCGTCATGGTGCTGCCCGGCGGGCGGCTCAGCAGCCCGCGCAGCTGGACGGTGGCGCCGGGGGCGGAGGATGTGCCGGCGGAGGGCCGCGACCGCTTCGACCTGACCGGCTTCTCCCGCCCGGCGTTCACGGTGGAGGAGAGCGCCGGCACCTTGGTGGTCGCGACCGCCCGGCTGCGCCTGACCATCGCGCTGACCGGCCTGTTCTGCCGCTGGGAGACCCAGGTCGACGGGACGTGGCATGCGGTGGCCGCCGACCGTCCCACCCAGAATTACAATTTCGGCTGGTGGGATGAGCGGGTCTATCACTATCTGAAGCGCGACGCCGCCGACGAGATGTATTTCGGCCTGGGCGAGCGGTCGGGAACCGCCGACCGCCACGGCCAGTCCTACCGGATGAGCAATCTGGACGCGATGGGCTACAGCGCCCGGACGACGGATCCGCTCTACAAGCACATCCCCTTCTACATCACCTGGAAGAAGGCGGCGCGGGTCCCGTTCGGCATCTTCTACGACACCCTGTCCGACTGCGACTTCGACATGGGCCGCGAGCTGGACAATTATCACGGCCATTACCGCTATTTCGTCGCCGATGCCGGTGACCTCGATTACTACGTCATCGCCGGGTCGACCCCGGCCGACATCACCCGGCGCTTCACCTGGCTGACCGGCAAGCCCGCCTTCATGCCGAAATGGAGCCTGGGCTATTCCGGCTCCACCATGACCTACACCGACGCGCCGGACGCCCAGGACCGGATGAACGAGTTCCTGGCGAAGTGCGAGGAGCATGACATCCTCTGCGACTCCTTCCACCTGTCGTCGGGCTATACCTCGATCGCCGACAAGCGCTACGTCTTCCACTGGAACCGCGACAAGTTCCCCGACCCGGCCGCCTTCGCCCGCCATTACCTCGACCATGGCGTGCGGCTGTGCGCCAACATCAAGCCTTGCCTGCTGCGCGACCATCCCCGTTTCGAGGAGGCGGTGCGCGAGGGGCTGCTGGTGCGCGACCCCGACGGCAGCCCGGCGATGGTGCAGTTCTGGGACGAGGCCGGCGCCTATCTCGACTTCACCAACCCGAAGACGCTCGACTGGTGGAAGGCGCGGGTGAAGGAGGCATTGCTGGAACCCGGCATCGCCGCCACCTGGAACGACAACAACGAGTTCGAGATCTGGAGCGACCGCGCCCAGGCCGCCGGTTTCGGCACGCCCTTCCCGGCGCGCGACGCCAAGCCACTGCACACGCTGCTGATGATCCGCGCCTCGAAAGAGGCCCAGAAGGAGTTTGCGCCCGGCACCCGGCCCTTCCTGATCTCGCGCGCCGGGGCCGCCGGCATGCAGCGCTATGTCCAGACCTGGTCGGGCGACAATTACACCAGTTGGGAAACGCTGAAATACAATGTGCGCATGGGCACCGGCCTGGCTCTGTCGGGCGTGTCCAACACCGGCCACGACATCGGCGGCTTCTCCGGCCCGGCCCCGGATGCCGAGCTGTTCCTGCGCTGGGTGCAGTTCGGCATCTTCCTGCCGCGCTTCTCCATCCATTCCTGGAACGACGACAAGACCGTCAACGAGCCCTGGATGTATCCACAGATCACCCCGGCGATCAGCCGGCTGATCAAGCTGCGCGCCCGGCTGACCCCCTATCTCTACGACCTGCTGTGGCGCTATCACGATTCCTACGAGCCGATGATCCGGCCGACCTTCCTCGACTTCCCCAAGGATCCGCGCTGCTTCGATGAAAATGACGAGATGCTGCTCGGCCCCAACCTGCTGGTGGCGCCGGTGGTGGAGCCGGGGCGGCGGGACCGCGCGGTCTATCTGCCGGCGGGGGCCGACTGGTACGACGCCTGGACCGGGGAAAGCTTCACCGGCGGGCAAACGGTGACGCTGGCGGCGCCGTGGGACCGTCCGCCGCTGCTGGCGCGGGCCGGCTGCGCCATTCCGCTGAACCTCGCCGAACAGCATTTCAACCAGGGAGCGGACCAGCGCGGCTTCGCCCTGTTCCCCCATCGCGGCACCGGCGCCTTCCGCGCCGAATGCTATGAGGATGACGGGGAGAGCGAGGCTTACCGCGACGGCGGCCATGGCCGCTGGACGGTCGCCGTCACCGCCGGAACCGACCGGCTGACGGTGGCGCTGGGCAGGGAGGGTGCCCGCCCGCCCGCCGCCACGGCCCTGACCCTGCTGCTGCCACCGCAGGAGCGCCGCGCCCTGGAAATCGCCGGCGGCGTGGTGGCGTCCGACCGCATCGCCGACGGCTGGCGGACCGTCGCCGTCACGCTCGCCGACGACTGACGGGCGTCAGACCTGATGCCGGTTCAGTCCTGAAGGTATATCAAAGGCCGAACCGGCGGCAGGAGGGGTAGCGCGGATCATGGAAAAGAGTCGCAAGGCGGCGGGACCGGTTTCGCTCGCCACCATCGCCGCCGCGACCGATGTGTCGATCTCCACGGTGTCGCGCATCGTCAACGGCCAGACCCACCGCGCCTCGCCCGAAACCGTGGCGCGGGTGCGGCAGGCGGTGGACAGGCTGGGCTACAAGCCGAACCAGATCGGCCGCGCCCTGAAACAGGGCAAAAGCCGCGTCGTCGCGATGCTGACGGCGAACCTCAACAACCCGGTCATGGCGATGATCGCCTCGGCGACCGAGGCGGCGTTGCGCGACATCGGCCATGTCATGACCCTGTGCGACACCCATGACCGCGAGGATTTGCAGGACGATTACCTTCAGGCGATGCGGTCGCAATCGGTCGGCGGCTACATCCTGGTCACCAACATCAAGAGTCCGGGGCTGGCCGACTTCGTCGCCCGTGGCGAGCCGGTCGTCTTCGCCTGCCGCCCCAACCCCTACAGTTCGACCCCCGACGCCCCCGGCGCTTTCGTCGGCATCGACAACGAGGCGGCCGGGGCGGCGGCGGCGGACCGGCTATGGTCGCGCGGCTGCCGGACCCCGGTGGTCATCGGACCGCTGGAAGGCTCGGTGGTGACGAGGGAGCGCGAGGCCGGTTTCAGCCGCCGGATGGCGGAGCTCGGCATCCTGCCCGACCGGCTGGCGCCGGCACGGGCGCCGGGC
This sequence comes from Azospirillum sp. B510, assembly GCF_000010725.1. Lineage (NCBI taxonomy): Bacteria > Pseudomonadati > Pseudomonadota > Alphaproteobacteria > Rhodospirillales > Azospirillaceae > Azospirillum > Azospirillum sp. B510. The sequence goes on from NC_013859.1 coordinate 426,023, forward strand.
CTTTCGCATCTGGACGTCGGCTATGCCGCCGCCCGAACGCTGTTTGCCGGAAGCACGCGGCCGGACGGCATCCTCTGCGTCAGCGACCAGATCGCCTATGGCGTCTACCGCGCCGCCATGGAGCGGGGCATCCGCATTCCGGACGATTGTCTGGTCGTCAGCATCGACGGCAGCGATCTCAACCGCTGGATCGCCCCGTGGCTGGAGTCCATCCATGTGCCCTATGCCGAGTTCGGGCGCCACATCGTCGACCAGTTGCAGACGATCTGGCGCGGCGAAACCCCCGGCGCCGCCCTCCTGCCCTTCCAGGTGTGAAAAGACCTCACCCCTTGTAGTGCCGGCCGAAACGGTTGGCGAGGAAGGCGTCCAGCGGCACCTGCTCCTGGCGGATGAATCCCGCCTGCGGGATGGAACCCTCGCGCAGCAGATCCAGCACGGCGCAGATGCCGGCGGCGGTGGTGACCTGGATGGCGCTCCAGGTCCGGCCGGCGATGGGCTTGCTGTAGATTTTCGTGGCGAAGGTCTCCTGGCGCAGTTCTCCCTCCTGCATGCCGGTGGCGGTCGCCAGCACCAGAACCACGTCCTGCAAGGTCAACGGCACCGCGGTCTCCAGCACATCCTTCAGCAGATGGCGCCGTTCGCCCAGCCGCAGGTCGCGGATCAGCAGGCGGACGATGTCGCGATGGCCGGGATAGCGCACCGTCTTGTAGTCGAGGTTCCGCACCTTGCCGGCCAACGTCTCGCACAGCGAGCCCAGCCCGCCCGAGGTGTTGAAGGCCTCGTAATCGACGCCGTCCAGCGCGAAGCGCTCGTCGCCCTCCAGCGGCATCACCTCGTGCGGGCGGCCGTCGACGATGGCCTCGCACGGGTTGCAATATTCGTTGATGAGGCCGTCGGTGCTCCAGGTCAGATTGTATTTCAGGGCGTTGGTCGGATATTGCGGCAAGGCGCCGACCCGGAGATGCAGATTGTGCAGCGCGTCGAACCGGCGGGCGAGGTCATGGCCGACGATGGAGATGAAGCCCGGCGCCAGGCCGCATTGCGGGATCAGCGCGCTGCCGGCGGTCTCGGCCAGCGCCTTCACCTGGCGGGTGGCGGCGACATCCTCGGTCAGGTCGAGGTAATGGGCGCCGGCCGCGACGGCGGCGGTGGCGATCGCCGGGGTCAGGGTGAAGGGGCAGGCGCTCAACACCGCCCCCTGGCCCGCCATGGCGGCGCGCAGCGAATCCTGGTCCTCGACATCGACGCGGGCCACCCGCAGCCCTGCCCGCTCGGCGCGGTGGAGCAGCGCCTCGTCGCGGTCGCCGATGGTGACGGCGAAATCATCGGTCTCCGACAGCAGCGTGCCGATCATCGAGCCGATCTTGCCGGCGCCCAGAACCAGAACCTTCATCCTTGCCATCTCCAGCGCTCCACTGTTCAGCCATGCGTGTGTTGGCGGGATCGCCCGCATACGAAGAATGTCGGCGGGGAGCGCCGGGCTGAACCGGGCAATGCGCCGAAAACGCGGGCGTTTTCCGGCGGATTGACGGAAAAGGCGGCGAAATGCCGGCTGGCCATGAAAAATGAATGGCCATACCGGATGACGGACACTGGACGGCATCAAGGCCGCACTGCCTCCCAAGACGGACACACCGTCAGGTCTGGATCGGATCGCGCAAAATCAGAATCGATTTTGGACGTTAGCTCCAATCACCAAGCATCAAATCAAAGCGCTGTGCGTTTCATGCTGAACGCACAGCGCTTTGACGGAAAACAGCGTCGACGCCGGAGCGATTACTGAGAATTGGGGGTGTAGGCACCAAATCCAACAGAGTTGTTAAGAGCATCAAATATCATGTCATGATTCATCAGCGGGTTGAAACCCATATTGACGAAAGGCCTACCATTGTTGTTGGAATCGTTCGGAGCACTGTTAAATATAACGTCGATCAATGTTGGAGAGTTACTATTATCATTCGTTCCATCATTTCTATATATGGCTTCATTATTCGGACTGTAAGAGTCATAAAAAGTTTTACTCAAATTAGTTTTAAAAACTGGAACACAGTCATTGGTTCCTGAGCGCAAATTGGCATATCCACTTCCTGTGACATCAATATTATAATTCAATATATATTTACCGCTGCCAGAGCTATCATCCATACGGACATTCAGGTTGAATTGAGAATTCACACTCTCTGGATCAGGGAAATCTTGGATATTTTTTATCAACATCGGGTTTATTCCAGTATCAACTATAAGAGAACAAATAGAATTTTCACTTATGCCGTTGCTATTACTCCATTCAATATATCCAGAGGGGGATTGCCATGATGAATTTTGGTAGGCATTACCATGAATATTATTGCCAAGAATTTGAAAATTGAAGTCACCATCATTTGGATTCGCTCCAAGATAGATTTGGTTTCGTCCCCCTGTTCCGCCAACCGCGGCAGTGATACAATAGGATGGGTAAAGTGCATCATTCATATCATTGGGATTATATATATTTGCCAGGAATGGATTATCCCCCATCAACGCACGATCAAATCCGACTCCAACCATGACATCACCAGTAATGCCACCCATGATGACGACATTCTGTGCAACCGCCAAGGGAAGATCATTGCCAACCAGACCAATCCCGATATCGTTCACCAAGAAAGAGCCATGGAAAACGACATCATTGGATGGTTGATATGCCAGCTCTGTGAATGAGTTCGGTATATAACTCACACCACTTAGAAAAGCATTATTAGACTCGCATACAGAAAATGCATTGTTTATTGCGGTCTGCACAATGGATGAATTTAATCCATTCTTTAATTCGTTTGCACCATACTGCATAGCAGCTCTTGCGATATTGATATAATTTTGATATTTTGAACCCCCTTTAAATATATTATCGATAGGAATTAGAATACCACAGGATCCCGTATCCACCCTACCATTGCTGACACTGATTTGAATTTGGCCGTTATTTGAAAATTGTGGGTATGCGTAGCCATCATTATATTCCAAAATGCCAATTTTTATCTCCAGATCTCCGATGACACTACCGGCATCGATAGCGATCGCATTCGGATACTGTGAATTTGAGCTGGTCATGACTTGGCCTTTCATTATTGAAACGCGCATTGGACATGCGCCCGCATCCATCGTCGTCGCACGATGATGGTTCCGTCATACGCCTTCCGAGCATCACAAAGAGCTCAGGCGCGGTATGAGAATGAGTGAATTCACCTTTATCTGATAAATCATCTATTTAAAATTAAATACAGGCACCTCGTCCAGTGTAATTAATTTATAATTAAGCACATTGCATTATCAAAATAATGCATGTTTTATTTCTTAAATATAATTTATATACCTTGATTAATCAAAATCATTCCGCATTTATATAATCAACATCGATTTTCTCGAGGACATTCCGCTCCATCACCTCCTTAAGTCTTTGGAGCATGACTTCCCCGACGACGGCACTGGAGAATTGATCAATGACGGCACGGGCGCGATCCCGCAGCGGCTGGAGTTCACTCCATTCATCATAGGCACGACGAAGTTGAATGCTCAGATGGCATTCATCGACATAAGCCCAGCTGGCATAAGTCAACGTATGATCGAAGCCCATAAAGGTTCGCGTGGCCGGCTGCCGAATCGGCTCGATGGTATAGTCGACAAGCAGTGAATTCCCTGAGTTCATAAAATCCATGTTGCCGCTGTAGCCGGTCGCAACCACAAGGTTGCCGTTCGCCATGGCCTCGCTGAGACAGAGCCCCCAGCCCTCGGAACAATGGGCGCTGACATAGCAATGCCCGATGCGATGCAAGGCGGCGATCTCTTCATCCGTTATGTGGCCAACCACATTGAGAACGCCGGGACTGTGCAAGAGCGCGGATTGCAGAGGAGCGGTCGTCTTCACGACGAAGGTGGTGGAACCGTCGGGGAAGGCCCGGGTGAAAGCCTTGAGCGCGGCATCAATGTTCTTGCGCTCCCACTCATAGCCCATGGTGTAGAAGACAAAACGCTCTTCAGCCAGCCCAAGCCGCTCACGCAGCCTTGCATCCGCCTCGGGATCGGTCTTCGCCGGCTTCACGATATGGGGAACCACATGCACAGGCTTGTTCACAGCCCGCATGATGTCACGACAAAATACTGAACACGTCCAGATTTCATCCAGCAACCCCAGCCAGCGGTATTGGTTGGGATTCAGTCGATCCGCCTCCCAGACACAGTATCCAATTACATATTTATCTTTTAAGATCGGATTTGCTCTAAAATAATTCACCATCCTATACGGTTCGTCGTGAATAATTACGATATCAGCATCCTCTATTGTTTTGACAATATCGATTCCTGCCGAACAAAGACTATAAATATAATCAATTCCAGCGCGCAAATGGCTTATATAAGATGACAGAATGAAGCATATCTTCATGAAAATTCTCCAATAACGCAATTATTAACTAGGGGTTTATTGGATATTTATCTTGAGAACTCCGAATTTATACAAGCGGACGAGGGTCCTATTCAGACGCTTCATATCAGTGATGCCACATATTCTGGCAATCTCGCCGACACTCCTTGGGCCTCGCTCCAGCAACGCGACCAACCCGTCGGTGGCGCCATGATCCAGCATCACCGGCAGCGAATATTGATCCATTGGGATCATGCGGCTGCGCCGCAGCGCGGTAAACGCGTCCGCATCGGCCCATTCAACCAGCATGTCGTCGGTCAGCGTCGCCGTGGGATAAGCGCCGAACATTCGGAACAGATCAGGATAATCAGGATGAACCGTCTCCTGGTCACGGCGCCGCTCGGACAAGGCCGGAACATGCGCGCGCAGTTCCGACAGCTCCCGCCACAATTCCCGATAGGATTGAATGACGATGCGCCAGTCATACACGCTTCGGGCCCGCTGGTGGGCGGCTTCACCCATGCGCCGACGCAGATCGCCATCCTGCGCGAGATGGGCGATTCTCGCGGCGCAGACATCAATGTCGATCGCGGTTGATTGCGACACATGAGCGATGAATGCATAATGATCTATCGCACCGCGTGCATGCGCATCGGCGAGGTCGATGCCCGCCCCCGGAGGCGCCATCAAGGTGGGAATACGGAATCCCGTGTCACCATCGATGACGGTCGACTTGTATCCATCCCAATCGCTGACGACACCGGGAAGCTGGGCCGCCATCGCCTCCACCGGCGTCATGCCGAAGCTTTCCTGCACATTATCCGACAATGAAATAAAGATGTCAGCCGCCGTCCAGCTGGCCTGTGCCGCCGGGATGTCGGCACCGTCAATCCAATGAACCGGGAGATCGGAGCAGTAAAGCCGTTGCGCCGCCTGGAAATTGGCGGCGGTGGCCTGGTCGCTGAATTGACCGACCATGAGAAGATGCAGGCGGGACTTGCGATAGATGCAACGAGCCAGCTCCATGGAACGGAAAACAGGGCTGGGATGCAGTTTGGAACGGAAATCGAAGCGGCCGAAATGCAGAACCACAATATCTTCGGGCGCTATTCCAAGCCGTTGGCGAAGCTGCCGTCCTTTTTCCAGCGCTTCATCGGTGCGGGAGAATTTCTCCAGATTGACCCCGAGCGGAATGACGGGAAGCTGAACCGGTGGCCGGATCGACTTCATTCCGCGGCTTTCAAGATACTCGTTCCAGATTTCGATGACTTTGTCCGTCGCATCGCGAACCGCCGGAGATGTACAGATCAAGGCGTCCCATGCCTGGGTGGGAGCAAGCATGAGGTCGCGGATGCTGCGGATCACCCGCTCCGTCGCGATGGAATGCGTGATACCACAAATGCTGTGACACCGTTCCCCAACCGAATAACGGCGTGTCCATGCGGAGTCGGCGACCAAAGGTCCCGGCGTGAACAGGCAACCGGCTTCCCTCATCTGCCCGTAATCGCCGGCGGATACCATTTTTGTGGTCATCCGGGCATCGACGGCGGCCACCCGCTTCTTGAATTCCTCATGAGTCCGGCTGCTGTCGACGATGCATCGCATCGTTTCCTGGCCACCATGCTCAATCAGAGCATCAAGAAAGCCGGATCCAGCCGACTGGCGACCGACGACGTTTCTCTTATCCCCTTCATATGCCTCCGGGACATAATAAATCGCACAGGATTCTGCGTTCTGTTCATTGGATACAGTGAGGGTATCGACAATATCCATGGATTGATCTTTCTTCATTTTGTGGAATCTGCTTCCCCGCCATCCACACGGGAAAAACAATTTTTAATAATTGTAAAATTTTTTAATCATCATTTTTGATATATATTGATGTTCGTTATTACTATAACGAGAAATAAATGAGATATATAACGCTATCTTGTGGAAACTATCGACGAATGGTAACCAGATGTAACATCCGGAAGGAGGAGCGGCGACGCTTGGGCCGGTGATTTCCATGGCCGCGCCCCTCCGAGGAGCGCTATGTTCCGCAGAGCTTTGCCACTTTCCCGCCGACCGCCATGTCCATCCGCCAACTGACCGCCCCGCATGCCGTCCTGCTGGAGGAGCCGCAAGACGGCATCGACCAGACCAGCGAGATGATCCGCGGCGAGCGTTTCCGCATCCTGGAGGAGCGGAACGGCTGGCTACGGGCGGAGAACGCCTTCGACGGCCATGTCGGCTGGCTCCCCCCCGCCACCGCGCATCGCGAGCCGGTCGCCCCCACCCACCGGGTGCGGGCCCTGCGCGCCGACCTGCATCCCGGCCCGACGCACCGGGCGCCGCCGGTGGCGACGCTCAGCTTCGGTTCGCTGGTGACGCTGGACGGCCGGGCCGAGAATGGCTGGGTCGGCACCGACGACGGGCTGTGGCTGTTCGCCGGCTGGCTGGAGCCGGTGGACGCCGCCGCCGCACCCAACCACATCGCCACCGCCCTGCGCTTTCTGGAGACACCCTATGTCTGGGGCGGCCGCAGCAGCTTCGGCATCGACTGTTCCGGGCTGGTGCTGACGGCCATGGCGGCGGCCGGCGTGGTGTCCCACCACAGCAGCGGCATGCAACGCAAGGACGAGCGGCTGGGGACGTGGCTGTCGGAGGATGGCGGGGATGTCGCCTATGAGCGCGGCGACATCGTCTTCTTCCCCGGCCATGTCGGGCTGATGATGGACGGGACGAACCTGCTGCACGCCACCGTCTTCACCATGTCAGTGGTGATCGAGCCCCTGGGCGAGGTCGCCAAGCGCGCCAAGATCAACGGCGTCCGCCGCCCCACTTTGACGCGGGCGTAGCGCCTCCCCCACCAGCAGCAGGGTCGGCCCCTTGCCGGCGGCCACCCCTTGTTCCGCCATCGCGCCGAGACTCGTCCAAAAGCGCCGTTCGTCGGGCCAGCAACCATTCTCCACCGCCAGCACCGGCGTGGCCGCCGGCAACCCGGCCCCGGTCAGGCCCTGGCCCACCGCGCGGGCCTGTTCCCGCCCCATATAGATCGCCAGCGTGCCCTGCGGATCGGCCAGCCGCGCCCAGTCGGGCTCGAACCGCTCGCCGTCGCGGCCATGGGCGGTGACGAAGGTGACGGCGCGCGACACCCCGCGCTTGGTCAGCGACAGCCCGGTCGAAGCGGCGCAGCCAAGCGCGGCGGTGATGCCGGGGATGACGCGAACCGGAATGCCGAGGCTGTCGAGATGCTCGATCTCCTCCCCCGCCCGGCCGAAAACCATCGGGTCGCCGCCCTTCAACCGCACCACCCGCTTGCCGCGCCGCGCATGGAAGGCGATCAGCGCGTTGATCTCCCCCTGCGGCAACGAATGCCGGCCGGAGCGCTTGCCGACGCAAATGCGCTCCGCCTTCTGAGGAGCGAGGTCGAGGATGCCGTCGCCGACCAGCGCGTCGTGGAGAACGACCTCGGCGGCGGCGAGCGCCTTGACCGCCGCGACGGTGAGCAGGTCGGGGTCGCCGGGACCGGCGCCGACCAGGGTGACGGGCCCGCAGCCTGCGCCTCCCCCGCCGTCATCCCCCTTTCCCCCCCGCTTTCGCGCAAACGAAGTTTGCGCTGTCGCGGCAGGCGGACCGAAGGTCCGCTGAGAGCGGGGAGAGGGTCGGGGTAAGGGGGAAAACGCCTCCGCCAGAAGAGCGAACATTGAATATCTGACGCGCAGCCAATCCCAAAAGGCTCCGCCGCGCGCCCCCCTCACCCCAGCCCTCTCCCCAGGGGGGAGAGGGAGAATCCGGCTATCACGCCATTTCGCGCTGATGGGCATGACGAAGCACCTCCTTGAGTTCGGGCACGCAGGATCCGCAATTGGTGCCGGCCTTCAACGCCACGCCGATCTCCGCCACGCTGGTCAGGCGCCGGTCGCGGATCGCACCGACCAGCCGGTTGATGCCGACGCCGAAGCAGGCGCAGACGATCCGCCCCTCATCCGCCTGAGCCCCCGGCGCCCGCCCGGCGAGCAGCCCGGCCCGCGCGCCGTCGTCCAGCCCGTCCGATTCCAGCAGCCCGGCGAGCCAGCCGCGCGGCGGCAGGCGGCCGTCGGTGGCGACGAACAGGCAGGCCTCCAGCCGGTCGCCCTCCATCCATGCCATCCGCAGATCGCCGCGCGCAGGGTCGCGGAACTCGACAACCGACTCGGCGGGGTCGAGACCGGGCAGCCAGCCCGCAAGATCGGGGATCGCCCCCATCCCCGCCATTTCCACCAGATGCCCGCCCGCCACAGCCCGGCGGGCCCAATAGCCGCCATGGGCCGGCTCCACCGCCCGGCGGACCAGCAGGAAGGCGGTCCAGTCCGCCCGCCAGGGCGCCACGGTCGCCGGCATCCGCTTCAGGTCGGGCTGGCCGGAGAAGGGGTCGACCGCCTCGTCGTCGATCAGCCGGCCGATGACGCAAGAAGCGGTGAAGCGGTCGGTCCAGTGCATCGGCAGGAAGATGGCGCCTTCGCTCTGGGCATCGGTGACGCGCACCCGCGCCAGCGCCTCCCCCGCCGCCGTGGCGATGCGGGCCAGCCCGCCATCCGTCAGCCCCCGCGCCGCCGCATCCGCCGGGTGGATGTCCAGCCGGGGCTCCGGCGCATGGGCGGACAACCGCGCCGACAGGCCGGTGCGGGTCATGGTGTGCCACTGGTCGCGCAGCCGCCCGGTGTTCAGCAGCAGGCCGCCGTCGGGAACGGGGCGGGGCGGCGGCTTCGCCGTGATCGGCAGCATCCGAGCGCGCCCATCGGCAGTGAAGAAGCGGCCGTCGCCGAACAGCCGCTTCCGCGGCTTGGCACCCGCCCGCCAGGGCCAGGGGAAAGGCGCCAGCGCCTTGTAACCGTCCTCGTCGAGTCCGCCAAGCGCCCCGATGTCGAAGGCCCGCGTCCCGCCATTCTCGAAGCCCGACAGCGCCGCATGCTCGCGGAAAACGGCGGCCGCACTCTCGTACGCAAACGCCTCGGCGAAGCCCATGCGACGGGCGACCTGGGTGACGATCCACCAGTCGGCCCGCGCCTCCCCCGCACCGGCGAGGAAGGCGCGCTGGCGCGAGATGTTGCGGTCGGAATTGGTGACGGTGCCGTCCTTCTCGCTCCAGCCCATGGCCGGCAGGCGGATATGGGCAAGGCGGCCGGTGTCGGTGTCGCGGACGCAGTCGGAGACCACCACCGTCTCGCAACGCTCCAGTGCCCGGCGCACCCGCCCGGCATCGGGCATGCTGACGGCGGGATTGGTCGCCATGATCCATACCGCCTTGACCGTGCCGGCCTCGATGGCGCGGAACAGATCCACCGCCTTCAGCCCCGGCTTGTCCGCCACGCGCGGCGCGCTCCAGAAACGGCCGACCCGATCGACCTCCGCCGCCGAGAAGCCCATATGGGCGGCAAGCTGGTTCGCCAGCCCGCCGACCTCGCGCCCGCCCATGGCGTTCGGCTGGCCGGTGACGGAGAAGGGGCCGCAGCCCGGCCGCCCGATGCGCCCGGTCAGGAAATGCGCGTTCAGGATGGCGTTGACCGTATCGCTGCCCTGGGAGGATTGGTTGACGCCTTGCGAATAGACCGTCACCACGCGGTCGGTCGCCGCGAATTCGGCATAGAAGGCGGCGACCTCGGCCTCGGCCAGCCCGCAGCGGCGGGCCACCGTCGCGAGGTCCGGCGCGTCGGCGCGGGCGGCGGCCAGCGCCTCCTCCGCCCCCTCGGCGTGGGCGCCGACGAAACCGGCATCGCGATGGCCGTTGCCGTCCAGATAGGCCAGCAGCCCGTTGAACAGCAGCGCGTCGGTGCCGGCCTTCAGCGCCAGATGGCGGTCGGCGGCATCGACGCAATCGGTCCGCCGCGGATCGACCACGACGATCCGCGTGCCGCGCTCCGCCCGCGCCGCCAGCAGCCGCTGGTTCAGCACCGGGTGGCACCAGGCGAGGTTGGAGCCCACCAGCACCACCAGATCGGCGCGCTCGAAATCCTCATAGCTCCCCGGCACCGCGTCGGCGCCCAGGCCCCGCTTGTGCCCGACCACCGACGAGGCCATGCACAGGCGCGAATTGGTGTCGATATTGGCCGAGCCGATGAAACCCTTCATCAGCTTGTTGGCGACGTAATAATCCTCGGTCAGCAGTTGGCCGGAGACATAGAAGGCGACCGAATCCGGCCCATGCGTGGCGATGGTGTCGGAAAGGCGCCGGGCCACCGCGTCCAGCGCCGCGTCCCACGACACGCGCCGCCCGTTGACTTCGGGATGGAGCAGCCGCCCGTCCGGCACCAGCGTGTCGGCCAGCGCCGCCCCCTTGGAGCAGAGCCGTCCCCGGTTCGCCGGATGGTCGGCATCGCCGCGCACGCTGACGGCTCCGCCCGCCGCCACGGTCGCGATCACCCCGCACCCGACCCCGCAATAGGGACAGGTCGTCTTCACCTCCCGTTCATGGCCGGAGGCCGGCCCCCCGCTCGGGTCAGGCTCGTCAAACATGGCCGCAGGCCTTGCGGCAGCCGCCGCGCGAGAGCCTGGCCTCGCCGAGAGCGATGGCGACGCCGCGCCCCTCCACCCGCACCGGAACATGGCCGGTGCGGCCCTCGTCGGGGGCGACCGCCTCGCCGGTCGCCAGCTCGATCACCCAGCCGTGCAGCGGACAGGTGACGCTGCGGCCATGGACGATGCCTTGCGACAGCGGCCCCCGCTTGTGCGGGCAGGCATCCTCCAACGCGAAGACCTCGTCGGCGGCCGTGCGGAACAGGGCGATGTCGCCATCGGGGGTGCGGACGACGCGCGAGCCCAGCACCGGGATGTCGTCGATGCTGCCGACCTGGGTCCAGATGGTTTCGGAGATGGCGTTTCCAGTGACGATGCTGTCCATGATCCTTTACCCCACTTCGGCGAGCAGATTGAATTCGTGACGGTCGACGCCCTTGGCGGCCCGCTCCGCCCACGGGTCGTCCTGCGAGAAGGTCTGCGAGAACAGGAAGCGCGCATGGAGGGCGCGGCGCCGCTCCGGATCCCCGACCAGCGCCGCCTTGATGTGATCGAGCCCGACCCGCTCCACCCAGGGTGCCGTACGCTCCAGATAGCGGGCCTCCTCGCGGTAGAGCTGCATGAAGGCGCCGGTGTATTCCAGCACCTCCTCCTCGGTGGCGACACGGACCAGCAGGTCGCAGGCGCGGACATGCAGGCCGCCATTGCCGCCGACATGCAGCTCATAGCCGCTGTCGATGCACACCACCCCCAGATCCTTGATGGTCGCCTCGGCGCAGTTGCGCGGGCAGCCGGACACCGCCAGCTTGACCTTGTGCGGGGTCCAGGTGCCCCAGGTCATCCGCTCCAGCTTCACGCCCAGCCCGGTCGAATCCTGCGTGCCGAAACGGCACCATTCCGAGCCGACGCAGGTCTTCACCGTGCGCAGCCCCTTGGCATAGGCATGACCGGAGACCATGCCGGCGGCGTTCAGATCGGCCCAGACCGCCGGCAGATCCTCCTTCCTCACCCCGAACAGGTCGATGCGCTGGCCGCCGGTGACCTTCACGGTGGGGATGGCGAACTTGTCCACCACGTCGGCGATGGCGCGCAGCTCCGCAGCGCTGGTCAGGCCGCCCCACATGCGCGGCACGACCGAATAGGTGCCGTCCTTCTGGATGTTGGCGTGGGCGCGCTCGTTGATGTAGCGCGACTGGTAATCGTCCTTGTATTCGCCCGGCCAGGCGCACAGCAGGTAATAGTTCAGCGCCGGCCGGCAGGAGGCGCAACCATCGGGCGTCGTCCAGTCCATCGCCTGGAAAATTTCGGCCATGGTCTTCAACCCGCGCTCGACGATGGCCGCCCGCACCGCGTCATGGCCGTGGTGGGTGCATTTGCACATCGGCTTGACCTTGGGCGCCGCGGTGAAGCCGTCGCCCAGCGTCACCGCCAGCAGCCGTTCCACCGTGCCGGAACAGCCGCCGCAGGAGGCCGAGGCCTTGGTGTGCGCCTTCACCTCGTCCAGGCTGGTCAGGCCCTTTTCGGTGATCGCCTTGACGATGGCGCCCTTGCACACGCCGTTGCAGCCGCAGATCTCGGCGCTGTCGGGCAAGGCGGCGATGGCGGCGTTCGGGTCGCCGGCATCGGCACCACCGCCCCCCCCATTGGAGAAACATGGGCCGAAGATCATGGTGTCGCGCTCGGCCGACAGGTCGGCGCCGTCCTTCAGCAGCGAAAAGTACCAGGCGCCGTCCTTGGTGTCGCCATACAGCACCGCCCCCAGCAGCCGGTTGTCCTTCAGCACCAGCCGCTTGTAGACGCCGCGCGCCGCATCGCGGAACACGATGTCCTCGGTCCCCTCGCCGCCGGAGAAATCGCCAGCGGAGAACACGTCCACACCGGTGACCTTCAGCTTGGTCGAGGTGACGGAGCCGGTGTAGGCCGCCCCCTCCCCGCCAGCGAGGTCGTGGGCCAGCACCTTCGCCATCTCGAACAGCGGGGCGACGAGGCCCCAGGTGACGCCGCGATGCTCGACGCATTCGCCGACCGCGTAGATCGACGGGTCGCTGGTGCGCATCTGGTCATCGACGCGGATGCCGCGCCCGCACTCAAGCCCGGCCGCCTTGCCCAGCGCCATGTTGGGGCGGATGCCCACCGCCATCACGACGATGTCGGCCGGCAACTCGCGCCCGTCCCGCAGCCGGACCGCGCCGACCCGCTCGTCGCCCCCCTGATTATTTCCGACAATCTCGGCGGTGTCGGCCCCGGTCAGCACCTCGATGCCGCGGCGCTCCAGCTCGCGTTGCAGCAGCATCCCGGCGGCCGGGTCGAGCTGGCGTTCCATCAACGTCGGCATCAGATGGATGACGGTGACCTCCATCCCTTTGACCCGCAACCCGTTCGCCGCCTCCAGCCCGAGCAGGCCGCCGCCGATCACCACGGCGCGGCCGCCCTTCGCCGCCGCCGCCAGCATGGCGTCCACATCCGCCAGATCGCGGAAGCCGATGACGCCCGGCAGGGTCGAGCCCGGCACCGGGATGATGAAGGGCATGGAGCCGGTGGCGATCAGCAGCCGGTCATAGGGAACGACGCGGCCGGACTGCGAGACGACCGTCTTGGCCGCGCGGTCGATGCCCTCCACCGGCTCGCCGGTCAGCAGCGTGATGCCGTTGGCGTCGTACCACTCGTGGCTGTTCAGCACGATCTGGTCGACGGTCTTCTCCCCCGCCAGCACGGGCGACAGCATGATGCGGTTGTAGTTCGGATGAGGCTCGGCCCCGAAGACGGTGATGTCGAAGCGGCCGGGCGCCTTGGCCAGCAGTTCCTCCACCGTCTTCATGCCGGCCATGCCGTTGCCGACCACCACCAACCGCTCTTTCGCAGAGTCGGCGCTCGGCAGGTCGGCCTCGTTAAGCTCAACGGCATCGGATTCGGCGGCGGGCCCGTTGTTCGATGAGAGATGCATGTCCATGGCGCGTCTGCCTCGTCTATCGTGTCCGGCCTGCCTTGAGGTCAGGCACGGGGCCAAAAAGAAAGGCGTCCGAACGGGCCTGCGTCCCTGCCCCGCGCATGGTTGGCGAAGGGGGGTGCGGACCTGTTCGGACGCCGTTGTCCGGGCGGTTCGTCGTCGAACCAGAGCCAAGCCCGCGCGTCGTCGCGTGGGCTTCGGCGGTGTCGCGGGCACTGGCGACATTGCTGGCGCCCGCTGTTGTCTCGCCATTCCCTTCGCAATCCACGTGCCAATCCTGTCACGGCGGAGCGGTCGCGGAAAAACTCCAGGGATTCCGCGGGGTCCGGCCTCCTGGCGGACCTGATACCTAGGTGCCTATTTTTGTACCATGCTTAGGTATTGCACAAAGTATGACCAAGCGTGCCTGTGCGCGCCGCAAAAATCAGCAGGCGGCGCCCCGACCCGGCCGGGCGCTTCATACCTTCCGCCCGGTCATAGCGAGTAAAATCAACCGCTCCGGCCGATTTCTCAGCGAAAGCCATCCTTTGGCATGAGGCTTGCGAAGACGGAGGCCAGAGACGCGCCAACGACGGTGCGTGCATCCAAAGCGTCCAATGATGGGCCAGCCCCGGCAATGTTGCCGACCCCGGTATCGACAAGCCTTTTCAAAAGGCTTTTCCGGTCGATCCCGCTGGACGCTTTCGATGGCCAAGGCACGCACGAGCCATTTGCCCGAGAAACAGCCAGTCCGGGATTTGCCCAGGAAATCGTCACCGGTGTCGCACGCCCGACCGCTGGTCCGGATTTCTAGAGATGGAGCAACCGACGTGGCCCACCGCAACCTCCGCCACCTTCTCGCATCCGCCGCCGCAATCGTCGCCCTCACCGCCGGCGTCTCCGCTGGCGTCTCCGCCCAGGCCGCCCCGCTCGACGTCGAGAAGGACCAGCTGAAGCTCGGCTTCATCAAGCTGACCGACATGGCGCCGCTCGCCATCGCCGTCGAGAAGGGCTTCTTCGAGGATGAGGGGCTGTCCGTCACGCTGGAGCCGCAGGCGAACTGGAAGGTCCTGCTCGACCGGGTGATCTCCGGCGAGTTGGACGGTGCCCATATGCTGGCGGGCCAGCCGCTGGGCGCCACCATCGGCTTCGGCACCAAGGCGCACATCGTCACCGCCTTCTCCATGGACCTGAACGGCAACGGCATCACGCTGTCGAACGAGGTTTGGCGGAAGATGAAGGCCAATGTGCCCAACGGCGCCGACGGCAAGCCGGTCCACCCGATCAGGGCCGACGCGCTGAAGCCGGTGATCGCCCAGTACAAGGCCGAGGGCAAGCCTTTCAACATGGGGATGGTCTTCCCGGTCTCGACCCATAATTACGAGCTGCGCTATTGGCTGGCCTCGGGCGGGATCAACCCCGGCTATTACAGCCCGACCGACGTGTCGGGGCAGATCGGCGCCGACGCGCTGCTGTCCGTCACCCCGCCGCCGCAGATGCCGGCGACGCTGGAGGCCGGTACCATCCACGGCTACAGCGTCGGCGAGCCGTGGAACCAACAGGCGGTGGTCAAGGGCATCGGCGTGCCGGTGATCACCGACACCGAGATCTGGAGGAACAACCCCGAGAAGGTCTTCGGCGTCACCGACGCGTGGGCCAGCAAGAACCCAAAGACCCATCTGGCCGTGGTCAAGGCGCTGATCCGCGCCACCCAATGGCTGGACGAGAACAACGACGCCAACCGCGCCGAAGCGGTGAGGATCCTGGCCAAGCCCGAATATGTCGGCGCCGACGCCACGGTGATCGCCAATTCGATGACCGGCACCTTCGAATATGAGAAGGGTGACAAGCGCGCCGTTCCCGACTTCAACGTCTTCTTCCGCTACAACGCGAATTATCCCTTCTATTCCGACGCCGTCTGGTACCTGACCCAGATGCGTCGCTGGGGCCAGATCGCCGAGGCCAAGCCCGACGCCTGGTATGACCAGACCGCGCGCAGCGTCTACAAGCCGGACATCTATCTCCAGGCCGCCAAGCTTCTGGTCGAGGAAGGCAAGGCCAAGGAGGCCGACTTCCCGTGGAAGAGCGACGGCTACAAGCCGGTCGACAACGGCTTCATCGACGGCATCCCCTATGACGGCCACAAGCCGAACGACTACCTCGCCAAGCAGCCCATCGGCCTGAAGGGCGACCAGAAGATCGAGGGCGGTCAGGTGGTGGGCGGGTAAGCGCCCCCACGTTCCCCCACCACCGACAGCTCAGGACACCCCGCCATGACCAGCCTCACCGACAGCACCGCCTCCGACCTCGCCCGCGTCCAACGCAAGGCCCGCCGCGCCCACACCCTCAACCGCGTCGCCGCCGTCCTGACCACGATCGGCCTCGGCTGGCTGGCGCCGCTGCTGCGGCTCGCCGCCGGCGAGACTCCGCGCCAGCAGGGCATCGAGCTGTGGCGCCAGATGGGCATCCCGCTGACCGCCATCCTGCTGTTCCTCGCCGCCTGGGGCTGGGCCGCCCCGCAGGTCCAGACCAGCCTGGGCGCCATTCCCGGCCCGGCCCAGGTGTGGGAACAGGCGACCAACCTCTATGCCGACCACAAGGCCGAACGCGCCAAGGAGGCCGCCTTCTACGACCGGCAGGCCAAGCGCAACGCCGAGATCCTGGCGAAGGACCCGAAGGCGGAGGTCAAAACCCGGCCCTATGCCGGCAAGCCGACCTATCTCGACCAGATCGTCACCAGCCTGAAGACCGTCTTCACCGGCTTCCTGCTCGGCGCCCTGGTGGCGGTGCCGCTGGGGGTGGCGAGCGGCCTGTCACCGACCGTCAACGCCGCGATCAACCCGCTGATCCAGATCTTCAAGCCGGTGTCGCCGCTGGCCTGGCTGCCGCTGGTCACCATGGTGGTCAGCGCCACCGTGTCGGGCGGCGACCCGCTGTTCGAAAAGTCCTTCCTGACCTCCGCCATCACCGTCACGCTGTGCTCGCTGTGGCCGACGCTGATCAACACGGCGGTCGGCGTCTCCTCGATCGACCGCGACCTGATGAATGTCGGCAAGGTGCTTCAACTGTCGGGCTTCACCATGGTGCGCCGCCTCGTCCTGCCGTCGGCCCTGCCCTACATCTTCACCGGCCTGCGGCTGTCGCTGGGCGTGGGCTGGATGGTGCTGATCGCGGCGGAGATGCTCGCCCAGAACCCCGGCCTCGGCAAGTTCGTCTGGGACGAGTTCCAGAACGGCTCCTCCAACTCGCTGGCCAAGATCATGGTGGCTGTCTTCACCATCGGCCTGATCGGCTTCCTGCTCGACCGCGTGATGCTGGCGCTCCAGTCCGCCGTCAGCCACAGCCCCGCCCGCTGAGGAGACCGGCCATGGCGATCCTGGACCTGAAGGGCGTGTCGAAATCCTACGGCGGCACCACCATCCTGCGCGACATCGACCTGTCGATCGAAGAGGGCGAATTCGTCGCCATCGTCGGCTTCTCCGGCTCCGGCAAGTCGACGCTGATCAACCTGATCGCCGGTCTGGCGATGCCCGACAGCGGCGAGCTGCTCTATCGCGGCAAGGCGGTCACCGGCCCCGGCCCGGAGCGTGGGCTGGTCTTCCAGTCCTATTCGCTGATGCCCTGGCTCAACGTGAAGGAGAATGTGGCGCTCGCCGTCGACGCCGTCCACAAGGCCAAGCCCTCGGCCGAACGCGGCGTGCTGACCCGCCGGGCTGTGGAGACGGTCGGGCTCGGCCACGCCACCGACCGCCGGCCGAAGGAGCTGTCGGGCGGCATGCGCCAGCGCGTCGGCTTCGCCCGCGCGCTCGCCATGAGCCCGGAGATGCTGCTGCTGGACGAACCGCTCTCCGCTCTCGACGCCCTGACCCGCGCCAAGCTCCAGGACGAGATCGAGGCGATCTGGCGCAAGGACCGCAAGACCGTCATCCTCATCACCAACGATGTGGACGAGGCGATCCTGCTGGCCGACCGCATCATCCCGCTGACGCCGGGTCCGAACGCCACGCTCGGCCCGGCCTTCACCGTCGATCTGGCCCGCCCGCGCGACCGCGCCGCCGTCAACCATGACGAGGAGTTCAAGCGCCTGCGCGCCGCCGTCACCGCCTGGCTGATGGAGGTCGGCGTCGCCCGCGGCACCGGCGGCGGCGAGAACCTCACCCTGCCCGACGTGAAGCCGATCACCGCCGCCCCGCCACCCGCCGCCTATATCGAGGCGATGGGCGGACGCGGGATGGAGGACCGCTATCTCGAATTCACCCGCCTGACCAAAACCTTCGCCACGCCCAAGGGGCCGCTGACCGTGGTCGACGGCTTCGATTTGAAGATGCGCAAGGGCGAGTTCGTCTCGCTGATCGGCCATTCCGGCTGCGGCAAATCCACCGTGCTGTCGATGGTCGCCGGATTGGCCGACGTGACCAGCGGCGGCATCGTGCTGGACGGCAAGGAGGTCGGCGGCGCCGGCCCCGACCGCGCCGTCGTCTTCCAGGCCCCCAGCCTGTTTCCCTGGCTGACCGCCTATGAAAACGTCATGCTCGGCGTCGACCGCGTCTTCCCCCATGCGGGCAAGGGCGAGCGCGCCGACATCGCCCGCTATTACCTCGCCCGCGTCGGGCTTGGCGATGCCATGGACCGCAAGGCGTCGGATCTCTCCAACGGCATGAAGCAACGCGTCGGCATCGCCCGCGCCTTCGCCCTGTCGCCCAAGCTGCTGCTGCTCGACGAGCCTTTCGGCATGCTCGACAGCCTGACCCGCTGGGAGTTGCAGGAGGTGCTGATGGAGGTGTGGGCGCGGACCAAGGTGACGGCGGTCTGCGTCACCCACGACGTGGACGAGGCGCTGCTGCTGGCCGACCGGGTGGTGATGATGACCAACGGCCCGAACGCCAGGATCGGCCACATCCTGAGCGTCGACATCCCCCACCCGCGCACCCGTCAGGCCCTGCTGGAGCATCCGCGCTATTACGAGTACCGGGAGGAACTGCTGAACTTCCTGGAAGGCGGCCATGCCGGGGCGCCGAAAAAGGCGGCATGACCGCTTTCACTCCCCGGAAAGCCCACCGAAGACCCATCGACAAGCTGGCCCCGCCGGGTCAGCCTGTCGTCTTTCGGCAAGACTGACGGGGAGTGAGGACATGAAGCGCGTGACCCTGCCGGACGGCACCGAGGTTCCGGCCCTCGGCCAGGGCACCTGGATGATGGCGGAGGGGCGCGGCGACCGCGCCGCCGAGATCGCCGCCATCCGGGCCGGCATCGACCACGGCCTGACCCTGATCGACACCGCCGAGATGTATGGCGACGGTGCATCGGAGGAGCTGGTGGGCGAGGCCATCGCCGGCCGGCGCGACGGCCTGTTCATCGTCACCAAGGTGCTGCCCAGCAACGCGTCGCACACCGGCGCGATCCGCGCCTGCGAGCGCAGCCTGAAGCGGCTGGGGATCGACCGCATCGACCTCTATCTGCTGCATTGGCGCGGCGGCGTGCCGCTGGCCGAGACGGTGGAGGCGTTCGAGACGCTGATCCAGGCCGGCAAGATCGCCCGCTGGGGCGTGTCGAACTTCGACGTCGGCGATCTGGAGGAGTTGGCGGAGACCACCGACCTGCACGGCTGCGCCGTCAATCAGGTGCTCTACAACCCCGAGCATCGCGGCATCGAATATGACTTGCTGCCGTTCCAGCACACGGCGCGGATGCCGGTGATGGCCTATTCCCCGATCGGCCAGGGCGGCCGGCTGCTGCGCTCGCCGGCCCTCTCGGCGGTGGCGAAGCGCCACGACGCCACCCCGGCGCAGGTGGCGCTGGCCTGGGCCTTGCGCCAGCAGGGCGTCATCGCGATTCCCAAGGCGGGGACCAGGGCGCACGTCGTCCAGAACGCCGAGGCCGCCAGGCTGACCCTGACCGGTGAAGACATGGCGGAGATCGACCGCGCCTTCCCGCCGCCCAAGCGCAAGCAGCCGCTGGCGATGATCTGAGGGCGCCCGGCGGGGGCGCTCACCCGTCGATCGGCGCCAGCAGAAAGTCGAGGTCGTCGGCGGTCAGCAGATCCTCCGCCGTCCGGTCCTGGTCATAGACCGCCTCGCCCAGCCGGCGCTTGCGCTCCTGAAGCTGGACCATGCGCTCCTCCACCGTGCCGGTGGTGACCAGCTTGTAGACGAAGACCGGCTTGTCCTGGCCGATGCGGTGGGCGCGGTCGGTCGCCTGATCCTCGACCGCCGGATTCCACCAGGGATCGTAATGGATCACCGTGTCGGCGGCGGTCAGGTTCAGCCCGGTGCCGCCGGCCTTCAGGCTGATGAGGAACAGCGGCACCTCGCCGGCCTGGAACCGGTTGACCGGCGTCTCGCGGTCCCTGGTGTCGCCGGTCAGCTCGACGAAGGGGATGGCCAACCGCTCCAGCTCCGGCCGCATCAGGTCGAACATCGAGGTGAACTGCGAGAACAGCAGGATGCGCCGCCCGTCGGCCAAAAGTTCCGGCAGCATCTCCAGAAGCCGGTCCAGCTTGGCCGACGCCGCTCCCTTCGCCACCCGCTTGCGGGCACTCTCCAGCTTCACAAGACGCGGGTCGCAGCAGACCTGCCGCAGCTTCAGCAGCGCGTCGAGGATCGTGATGTGGCTGCGGGCCAGACCCTTGCGCGCCACCTCCTCGCGCACGCGCTGGTCCATGGTCAGCCGGATGGTCTCATAGAGGTCGCGCTGGCTGTCGCCGGCCTCCACCGCCTCCAGGATCTCGGTCTTGGGCGGCAGCTCCGCCGCCACCTGCTCCTTGGTGCGGCGCAGCAGGAAGGGGCGGACGCGGCGGGCCAGCACGCGCTGGCGTTCACCATCGCCATGCTTTTCGATCGGCGTGCGGAAGGTCCGGCGGAAGCCGGTGCGGTCGCCGAACAGCGAGGGCACGCAGACCGCGAACAGCGCCCACAGCTCGTCCAGATTGTTCTCCACCGGCGTGCCGGTCAGGCACAGGCGCTGTCGCGCCTCCAGCGCCTGCGCCGCCTTGTAGGATTGCCCCGCGGGATTCTTGAGATACTGCGCCTCGTCGAAGATCGCCATGTGCCAGGGCTGGGCGGTCAGAACCTCGCGGTCGCGCGGCAGCAACGCGTAGGAGGTCACCACCAGATCGTGATCGGCCAATGACCCATGGGCCTCCTTGCGCTGCGGACCCTGCAAAACCAGCGTGCGCAGCGCCGGGGCGAAGCGCTGCACCTCCGCCCGCCAGTTGCCGAGCACGCTGGTCGGCGCGATCAGCAGGCTGGGACGGTCGAGCCGCCCGGCCTCCTTCTCCGCCAGCAGATGGGCCAACGCCTGCACGGTCTTCCCCAGCCCCATGTCGTCGGCCAGGATGCCGCCGAAGCCGTGGGTGCCAAGGAATTGCAGCCAATCGAGCCCGGCCTGCTGATAGGGGCGCAGGGTGGCGCGCAGTCCCTGCGGCGGCGTTACCGCCGGTACGCCGCCGGCCTCGCGCAGGGCCCTGCCCATGTCGCGGACGGCATCGGCGCCCAGCAGCGGGATCCCGGCCGCCGAAGCCGCATCCTCCAGCGCCGACAGGTCGCCCAGATGGGACCGGCCGATCCGCAGCTCGCCACCGGCTTGCAGACCGAACAGTTCCATCAGCACGCCGATCATCGGCTTCAGCCGCTCCACCTCCAAGGGGATGTAGCGGGTGGCGGCGATCCGCACGAACATCGTTCCGGACGGCGCCAGCTGCTCCAGGACCGCCTCCAGCCCGGCCTCCCGCCCAGGGGACGCAGGTGGCTCGTCAATCCCTTCATACTCATGGAACTCATCGTCGAGCAGATCCGGGTCGATCCGGGCCAGCGCGTCGATCACCTGACGCAGGATGGGCAGCAGGTCGATGCGCTCGCCGCCGATATCGACCCCCAGCGACAGGCTGAACCAGTCGATGCCGGATCCGTCCCCGACCTCGAACGCCCAATCCTTCGGCGCGTCCAGAACCTCGAAGGGAAAATCCGGGGCGACCTCGATGCCCCAGCCGTCGGCCCGCAGCTCCGGCAGAATGAAATGGCAGAAGTTGAGCCAGATCGACCGTTCCTCGAACTCGTCGCCGGGTGCAGCGAACAGCTCCTCCCGGACCGGCGGGGCGCCGCCGACGCTGAGCGGCAGCGGCGGATGGTCGAGATCGGCCTCCTTCAGCCGTTGGACCGCCTTCTTCTCTTCCGCCCGCTGACGCTGGGCGGTGACCAGGGTGCCGTCCTCCATCCATTGCAGCGGCGGCCCTCCCCGCTTCCAATGCAGCCGGGTGCCGGCATAGTCGAAATACAGGTCGGCCACCGCCAGTTCGGGCAGCGCCATCAGGCCATAGGACGGGCGGTAATAGCCGGATGACAGGAACGGTCGCGCCAGCCCGAGACGAAGCACCGGCCGCGGCGCGATGCGGCGCCGCTCGGCCCGCGCCGGGGGATCAGGCAGGACCGGCAGGCGACCGCCGAACCGCTCCGCCTCGGCACGGAAGGCCGCCACCTCTCCCGGCGGCAGCGGCGGGGCCGACAACAGGGCCACCGCGATGTGCGGGGACACCGCCGCCTCGACCGGACCGCAGGCGGCCATCGCCGGATCGACATAGAGCAGCGGCACGGTCGGCAGCGCGATGGCCGGCGGAGTACCGGCGGGCCTCCCTTCGAACCCGATGACGAAACGCTGGTTGCCCGCCCGGTCGCTTTCCCAAACGGGCATGCCGGACAGGGTCGGGCCGGGGTGCAGCGGTTCGCCTTCGCGGAAATCCTGCCAGTACAGCCGCCCGGTGGGCAGCATGCGCCCGATCAGCCAGGGGGCGAAGTCGGACGGCAGCAGGATGTCCTGGGACGTTCTCTGTCCGTTGCGCGATATCGCATCCAACAAGGCATGGTCGGCCGGGGTGACGAATTTCGTCGTCTTCAGCGTGTTGAACCCATACAGATCGTACCGCTTGTCATCGTTGGCGAACTGGCCGTCCTTGCGCAGGCTGACGGAGACGATCCGGAGCAGCAACTGCCGTCCACCGGAGGGAGCCTCGGCAAGGCTCAACAGATAGAGCAGCCGCTTGCGCACCGTATCGGCATAGTGGCTGTCCGAATCCCGCAGCGCCGCCGCATCCAGCCGCGCCAGCAGCTCCTTAAGCGGCGCCGAAAGCTCGGGCTCCGCCGGCGTCTTCGTTTCCTGATCCGCCACCACGGCCCGTAACGGTCCGGGCGCCGATGACGATTGAGCAGGGCGGGGCGGGGCGGCCGGTCGCTCCGCCCAGGCCAGCATCGCCGCCACGACATGCTTGCAATTATAGCCGACCGGACAGTCGCACATGCCGTCGAGCATCCTCGGCATGCCCTTGACCAGCTCGACCGAGATGTCCTGCTTGTAGAGTGCGCGGCCCGATCCCCGGACCGACGCGATCACGGTCCAGCTGTCGCCGTGCCGATGCCGAGCCTCGACCTGCTTGACCCGTCCCTCCAACCAATAGGCCCGGCCCCGCTCGAAAGTACCGGGATCGACAAGGCGGCGAAGATCGGACGAAGCAAACACGAGCGATGTCTCCTTTTCCGCCGGCTGGTCACCGCTGACCGGCCCGCCGACGGTTCGAAACGGAGGCGCATTATCGGCAACCGGCCCAATGGCCGCAACCCGCCGCGCTGCGTCGCATGCGCCATCCGCCCGGAATCTTCGGCGCAAATGGCGAAGGCCGCCAACCCGTTCCGGTTGGCGGCCTTCAGAATGGTGGTCCCGACTGGGATTGAACCAGTGACCCCTACGATGTCAACGTAGTGCTCTCCCGCTGAGCTACGAGACCACGGGAACCTGAACCTATCGCTCCGTAATGGAGCGGGCGAAGGGATTCGAACCCTCGACCCCAACCTTGGCAAGGTTGTGCTCTACCCCTGAGCTACGCCCGCAAAGTGGCGCGAGTGACGGGACTTGAACCCGCGGCCTCCGGCGTGACAGGCCGGCGCTCTAACCAACTGAGCTACACCCGCGCTGAGGAGCGGCGCCTTTTACAAGACATCACCCCGATAGACAAGACCTAAACCCTACCCGAACCTTCAGAAGTGGTGGAGCCAAGGAGGATCGAACTCCTGACCTCTACAATGCCATTGTAGCGCTCTCCCAGCTGAGCTATGGCCCCACGATACTTCTGTTCCTCTTCACCAACACTTGGAGTGTTGGTGCGCTTGGAGGGACTCGAACCCCCACGGCCTTTCAGCCACTAGGACCTGAACCTAGCGCGTCTACCAATTCCGCCACAAGCGCTTTCCCCGCACCGCGTTGGGCGCCGCAGGGAGCGCCTATGTAGCGGGATGGATCGCGGCCCGCAAGCGAAGAATTCACTCACCGCGAAAAATTTTTCGGGCGTCCTCAGCCGGCCGAAAAGCGCAACCTCATGGTGTGGCTGTAGGTCTCCCCCGGATCGAGCCGGGTCGAGGGGAAATGGCCGATGTTCGGGCTGCCGGGAAAGCGCTGGGTCTCCAGCGCCAGACCGGCGAAGCGGCGATAAGGCCGCCCGCCCTTGCCCACCACCCTCTCGCTGAGATAGCCGCCGCTGTAGATCTGCAAGCCGGGCTGGTCGGTCGCCAGCTCCATCCGCCGGCCCGATGCCGGATGCTCCAGCACCGCCACCGGCCGCAGCTCGCCCGCCGGCCCCTCCAGGCACCAGTTGTGGTCGAAGCCGAAGCCGCCGACCGCCGCCAGCGCCTCGCCCAGCAGAACGCCGTCGCGCAGGTCGAACGGCGTGCCGTCCACCGGCCGCACCTCCCCGGTCGGGATCAGGTCGGCGCCGACCGGCGTGGTGAAGCCGCCGCGCACCGCCAGCCGGTGGTCGCCGAGGTCACCCGACGCATGCCCCCCGAGGTTCCAATAGCTGTGATGGACGAGGTTGACGATGGTCGGACGGTCGCTTGTCGCCGTCATGCGAATGTCCAGAACGCCGTCGCCGGTCAGCCGGTAGCGCGTGGTCGCGGTCAGCGTTCCCGGATAGCCCTGGTCGCCGTCGGGCGAGACCAGCGTGAAGGTGACGGCGTTCTCCGCCTCCTCCACGTGCGCCTCCCAGATTCGCCGATCGAACCCTTCGGGTCCGCCATGCAGCTGGTTGGGCGGCTCGTTGACGGCCAGCGCGTGGCGCACGCCGTCCAGCGTGAAGGCGGCCCCGCCGATGCGGTTGCCATAGCGGCCGCAGGTGGCGCCGAAATAGGCGTCGCTCGCCAGATAATCGGCCAAGCGGTCGAAGCCCAGCACCACGTCGGCCGGCTCACCGTCACGGCCGGGCACCATCATCCGCAACAGCCGGGCGCCATGGGCGATCACCGTCGCCTCCAGCCCGCCGGCGGAAAGTACGAACCCCTCCACCGGCCGGCCATCGACCGTATCGAACAGGAAACTCTCGATGGGCATCACGCCTCCGCCGGTTCGCCGCCGCGGCCGGCCCAGACCGCCAGCAGGCCCTTCTGCAACAGGATGAAGACGAACAGCAGCACGCCGATGGCGATCTTGGTCCACCAGCTGCTCAAGGTGCCGTCGAAGGTGATGTAGGTCTGGATCAGCCCCTGGATCAGCACGCCGACGAAGGTGCCGACGACATAGCCGTAGCCGCCGGTCAGCTGGGTGCCACCGATCACCACCGCGGTGATGGTGTCCAGCTCCACCCCGGTCGCCGCCAGCGAATAGCCGGCGCCGGTGTAGAGCGAGAAGACGATCCCGGCCAGCCCGGCCAGCAGCCCCGACAGCCCATAGACCGCCACGGTCGTCCGCGCCACCGGCACGCCCATCAGCTCCGCCGACTGACGGTTGCCGCCCAGCGCGTAGAGGTTGGCGCCGAAGCGCGTCCAGTGCGCCAGCACCACCGCCGCCAGAACCACCCCCAGCATCAGCAGCGCCGGCAGGCTCAGCTTCAGCCCGAACTCGAAGCGCAGCGCCATGTCGTTCAGCTCGCCATAGAGCGGGTGGTTGATCGGGATCGAATCGGTGGTCAGGACGAAGCCCAGGCCGCGGGCGATGAACATGCCGGCCAGCGTGACGATGAAGGGCGGCATCTGGAAGACATGGATCACCCCGCCCATCGCCGCGCCGAAGCCGCCGGCGGCGATCAACGCCACGGCGAAGGCGGGAACCGGGTGCCAGCCGCCCTGCTCGATCAGTACGGCCAGCAGCACGGTGGTGAAGCCGATCACAGCACCCACCGACAGGTCGATGCCGCCGGACAGGATGACGAAGGTCATGCCGACCGCGGTGATGCCGAGAAAGGCGTTGTCGGTCAAAAGGTTGCCCACCACCCGCCAGGAAGCGAAGTTGGGGAACTGCGCCGCGCACAGCAGGAACCCGACCACCAGCACGGCGGTGGTGACGATCAGGGGAAGGAAACGCTGGAGTGCCCCGGTCATGGCTTCGCCCCTCCGCTGGTCGGCGCCACCGGCGGCTTGACCGTCCCGATCGGCCGGGCCGCCTTGGGGCGCGGCAGGAACAGGGTCAGCGTCGGCGATTGCAGCAGCAGGACGACCAGCAGGACGCCCGCCTTGACGATCAGGTTGAATTCCGGCTTGAAGCCGCTCAGCAGGATGCCGGTGTTCATCGCCTGGATGATCAGCGCCCCCACCACCGACAGCACCAGCCCGAATCGCCCGCCGAGCAGCGAGGTGCCGCCGACCACCACCGCCAGGATGGCGTCAAGCTCCAGCCACAGCCCGGCATTGTTGGCGTCGGCGCCGCGGATGTCGGCGGTGACGATCAGCCCGGCCACCGCCGCGCACAGCCCGCACCAGACATAGACGGCGACCAGCACCACCGGCGTGTTGACGCCGGCCCCGGCGCTGGACAGCCGGTTGATGCCGACCGCCTCGATCATCAGCCCCAGCGCCGTCGCGCGCACCAGCAGGGCCGTCACCGCCAGCAGGGCGATGGTGAGCACCACCGGCATCGGCACGGTCAGGAAGGAGCCGCCGCCGATGAAGGCCAGGGCCGGGCTGGTGAAGGTGACGATCTGCCCCTCGGTCACCAGCTGGGCGATGCCGCGCCCGGCGACCATCAGGATCAGGGTGGCGATGATCGGCTGGATGCGCAGAACCGCCACCAGCAGCCCGTTCCACAGCCCGCACAGCAGGCCCGCCGCCAGCGACGCCGCCAGCACCGCCGGCAGGCTCCAGCCGGCTCCGGTCATGGTGGCGGCGACGGCTCCGGAGATCGCCATGACGGCGCCGACCGACAGGTCGACGCCGCGGGTGGCGATGACCATGGTCATGCCGACGGCGAGCAGCGCCACCGGGGCGCCGCGGTTCAGCACGTCGATCAGGCTGCCGAACAGCCGGCCATCCTGGAGACGGATGGCGAAGAAATCGGGGAACAACAGCCAGTTGGCCAGCAGAACGGCGATCAGCGCGCCATATTGCGGCAGGTTGCGCGCCGGGCCGGGAACGGACGGCGTCATTGCCGCACCTCTCTGTTCGGTGTCTCCGACGCGATGGCGGCGACGATGCGCTCCACGCTGACCTCCCCTCCCCTCAACTCCGCCACATGGCGGCGGTCGCGCAGCACGACGACGCGGCGGCTGTAGGCGACGATCTCCTCCAGCTCCGACGAGACGACCAGCAGCGCCATGCCGTCGGCGCACAGCCGCTCGATCAGGCGGATGATCTCGGCATGGGCGCCGACATCGATGCCGCGCGTCGGCTCGTCGAGGATCAGCAGGCGCGGCTCGGTCGCCAGCCAGCGCGCCAGCAACGCCTTCTGCTGGTTGCCGCCCGACAAAAGCTGGATCGGCCGTTCGGCGTCCGGCGTGCGGATGTCGAGCAGGCGGATGAAGCGGTCGGCGATCTCCTCCTGGCGGCGGCGTGGGATCGGCTTCAGCCAGCCCTGCCGCGCCTGGAGCGCCAGGATGATGTTCTCGCGCACCGACAGCTCGCCGACGATGCCCTCCTTCTTGCGGTCCTCCGGACAGAAGCCGAAGCCGAGCCGCACGGCGTCGCGCGGCCCCTTCAGCCGCGCCGGTCGGCCGTCCACCACCGCCTCGCCGCTGTCGGCGCGGTCCATGCCGAAGACCAGCCGCACCGTCTCCGTCCGTCCCGACCCCAGCAGCCCGGCCAGCGCCACCACCTCGCCGGGGCGGATGTCGAGGTCGAAGGGCTCGACGCTGCGCGCCTTGCCGAAGGCCTTGAATCGGGCCAGCGGCGGACGGGTATCGATCTCCTCCGGACCGAGGTCGATGCGGTGGGCCGCCGCCTCCAGCTCCCGCCCCAGCATCATGGCGACCAGATCCAGGCGCGGCAGCTCGGCGGTGCGCCGCTCGCCGACCAGCCGGCCGTTGCGCAGCACGGTGATGCGGTCGCAGACCTCATAGACCTGATCGAGGAAATGGGTGACGAAGACGATGCCGATCCCATGCGAGCGCAGGGTCCGCATCACCTTGAACAGCACCGCCACCTCCTGCGCGTCCAGGCTGGCGGTCGGCTCATCCAGGATCAGCACCTTGGCCGACATGTCGACCGCGCGGGCGATGGCGATGATCTGCTGGGTGGCGACCGAAAAACGGCCGAGCGGGGCCGTCACGTCGACCGACAGGCCATAGGGTTGCAGAACCGCCCGCGCCCGCCGCCGCATGGCGCCGCGATCGACCAGCCCGAAACGCATCGGCTGGCGGCCCAGGAACAGGTTTTCCGCCACCGACAGGTTGGGCAGCAGGTTCACCTCCTGATAGACGGTGCCGATGTGCAGGCGCTGCGCCTCCTCGACCCCGCGCGGCGCGATCTCCCGCCCCTCCAGCGCCACGGTGCCGCCGTCGCGCTGATAGACGCCGGTCAGCGTCTTGATCAGCGTCGATTTGCCGGCGCCGTTCTCACCCAGCAGCGCATGGATCTCGCCGTGGCGCAGGGTGAAATCGACGCCGTCGAGCGCCTGCACGCCGAGAAACGCCTTCGACAGCCCGCGGATCGCCAGCAACGGAGCGGAAGGGGGAGCGGTGGACGCCGTCATGACGGACCTCGGCGGATATGCGAAAACATGTGGGGAATCGCCCTCCCCCATTTGGGGGGAGGGCGATTTCAACCCCCGCTCAGTAGGCGTCCTTGCGGCGCTCATACTCGGCCTTGGCGGTATCCGGAGTGAACAGCGCCGATTCGGTCTGGATCCACTTCGGCGGCGCCTTGCCGTCCTTCTTGAAGGCGATCAGCGCGTCATAGGCGGGACCGGCCATGTTCGGCGTCAATTCCACCGTGGCGTTCGCCTCGCCTTCCGCCATCGCCTTGAAGATGTCGGGCACGCCGTCGATCGAGACGACCAGGATGTCCTTGCCCGGCTTCAGCCCGGCTTCCTTGATCGCCTGGATGGCGCCGACCGCCATGTCGTCATTGTGGGCGTAGACGGCGCAGATGCCCTTGCCGCCATTCTCGGCCTTGATGAAGCTCTCCATCACCTCCTTGCCCTTGGCGCGGGTGAAGTCTCCGGACTGGGTGCGGATGATCTTCATCCCCGGAGTCTTGGCGACGACCTCGTCGAAGCCCTTCTTGCGGTTGATGGCGGGCGAGGAGCCGACGGTGCCCTGCAACTCGACCACCGCGCATTTGCCGCCGGTCTGCTTGGCCAGCCATTCGCCGGCCACCCGGCCCTCATGCACCGTGTCGGAGGTGACGGCGGTCATGTACAGGCTCTGGTCCTTGGTCTCGATCTGGCGGTCGAGCAGAACCACCGGGATCTTGGCCTCCTTGGCCTCCTTCAGCACCGAATCCCAGCCGGTCGCCACCACCGGCGCGATGAAGATCGCATCGACGCCCTGGGCGACGAAGGACCGGACGGCCTTGATCTGGTTCTCCTGCTTCTGTTGGGCATCAGAGATCTTGAGGTCGATCCCGCGCTTGTCGGCCTCGGCCTTGGCGGTCTTGGTCTCGGCCGCGCGCCAGCCCGATTCGGAGCCGATCTGCGAGAAGCCGACCACCAGCTTCTTGTCGGCGGCCTGCACCGCGCCGAGCCCGATGAAAAGCGCCGCGGCGGCGGTGGCGGCGGAGATCACCCATTTCCTGGACATCCGATTCACTCCCTGAAGGTCTTATGGCGGGGATTTATTGCGGTGCTGGTCGACGAGGGGCCGGCGATGGAACCGGGCGCGGAAACAGCATGATCGCAACCCGGTCCGAAATTGTTCGCTACACCTACTTTAAGTACCTTGAACCATAACTGTCCAATATGATTCTCGACCGCTATGATGCTGAAAAGGATATGTCCGGCCGGTCATCCAACCAAAACCCGGCAAAAAATGGCCGGGCGACGAAAGGCCGCCCGGCCGCGAGGTGACCCCGCTCCATCAAGGAGAAGGGCCGACGCACCCGAGGGAGAGCGCGCCGGGACGCGACCGCAGCGGTGGGATGGAAGAACACCGCCCGCGGCGCGAAGCCGAAAGGAGAGACGAGAAGGCCAGGACGTCGGTTGGCCTTTGTTCAGAGCGCGATGCCGTTAGAAGGCCAGATCCGTGCGGAGCAGGAAGATGTCGCCCTTGTCGCTGTTGGCGGCGACGTCGGAGCTGAGCTTGAAGTGGTTGTATTCCGGCGCGACGCTGAAGCCGGGGGCGACGACATATTTGGCGCCGACGGTGATCAGCTCGAACTTGCTGCGGCCGCGGATCGTCAGATCGCCGGCATCCTTGGCGTTGAGGTAACCGACGCCGAGCGTGGTGGCGCCGAAGGTGTACTGCGCGCCGGCCGTCCACACATCCTGCTTCTCGCGGCTGACGATGCCGGGGGTGCTGGCCTTGGCATAGCCGCTGTCACCCGACCAGGCATAGCTGCCGCCGATCTTGAAGCCGGCATAGGCCAGGGTCAGACCGGCATGGGTCGAGGACAGGTTGTCGAAGCTCACCGCCGGGGTGGTGGTGGAGTTCTTGGCCTGTCCGCCGAGATAGAACAGGCTGCCGTTGACCGCCACGCCGCCGAGCGTGTTGGTGTAGGTGCCGCCGACTTCATAGACGTCGCGATAGGCGCCGGTGCGGTTGGCGGACGCCAGCGCCAGCTTGGAGCGGTTGATGTCGGTGCCGCTGCTGTCCGACGACGGCTGGTAGGAGGCGCCGAACTTGAAGCCGGCGAATTCCGGGGTCCAGTAGGTGGCGCGGGTGGCGCTGTTGCCGGAGATCAGGGCGCGGATGTTGCCGATGGTGACCGGCGCGTTGGCGGCGCTGTTGCCGAGCCAGGACGGGAAGGAGCCGTCGACGCCGCCGGTGCCCCAGTCGGACGGGGCGATGATGCCGCTGTCGTCCGACGGACCGTTCTCCACACCCAGATGCAGGACGCCGAAGCCGCCATTGACGAACATGAAGGCGCGGTCATAGCTGGTGGTGCGGGCGTTGCCGGTGCCGTTCTCGGCCAGCAGGCGCAGGCGGGCGCCATATTCCAGACCGTTGTCGGCCTTGGCCTTCGGCGTCACCAGCAGGCGTAGACGGTTGCGGAACTCGGTGTTGCGCTGGCCGGCATCGCGGTCCTGGTTGACGTAGCCGCCTTCGAAATAGGCGTCACCGCCAATCGTGATATCGAACTTCGACTGGGCCGACGCCGGACCGGCGGCCACGACGGAGGCGAGCGAAAGGGTGGCTGCGCCAAGCAGCAGAGCGGATCTCACCATCAGGGGTTTCCTCTTTTAAGGTTTGCTTGTTATTGCGTCCAAGTCTTCAAAAGACAGAGCGGTCCTGCGGCCATCCTCCCCGGCGAAACACCGGATGAGGATGGCTGATCCCGCGTCAGCGCTCCCCTGACGCAGCGAGATCGGGGTTCAATCCTTGCCGAGCGTCCCATCGACGCGGCGCCACAAGCCCAGCGGGTTGCCGTCGCGCAAGGGCACCGGCAGCAGGTCGGCGGGGATGTCCTGGTAGCAGACCGGACGGAGGAAGCGGCGGATCGCCAGCGTGCCGACCGAGGTGCCGCGCGGGTCCGACGTCGCCGGGAACGGGCCGCCATGCACCATGGCGTGGCAGACCTCGACCCCGGTCGGCCAGCCGTTCGCCAGCAGCCGACCGGCCTTGCGCTCCAGCGTCGGGATCAGCCCGGCCACCGCCGCCTTGTCCGCCGCGTCCATCTGCAAGGTCGCCGTCAGCTGTCCTTCCAGCCTTTCGGCGACCGCCACCATCGCCGCCACGTCCTTGCAGCGGATCAGCAGCGAGGCGGCGCCGAAGACCTCCTCCTGCAACCCGCTGTCGGCCAGGAAGGCGTCCGCCGTCGTGGTGAAGAAGGCCGCCTGCGCCTGGTTCGGCCCGTTGCAGGCCAGACCGCGCGCCAGCGTCGCCACCGCGCCGCTGCCGGCCAGCCTGGCGACGCCGCTGTCGAAGGCGGCATGGATGCCCGGCGTCAGCATGGTCGACGCGGCACTGCCGCCGAGAGCCTCCACCGCCGCCGCGACGAAGCGGTCGAGCTCCGGCCCCTCCACGCCCAGCAGGATGCCGGGGTTGGTGCAGAACTGCCCGGCTCCCATGGTCAGCGAGGCGACGAAGCCCTTGCCCAGCGCCTCGGCCCGCGAGGCCAGCGCCGCCGGCATCAGGAAGACCGGGTTGATGCTGCTCATCTCGGCATAGACCGGGATCGGCTCGGGCCGCCTGGCCGCCACCCCCATCAGCGCCAGCCCGCCGCCGCGCGAGCCGGTGAAGCCGACCGCCTTGATGCGCGGATCGGCGACCAGCGCCGTGCCGATCTCCCGTCCATTGCCGAACAGCAGCGAGAAGACGCCTTCGGGCAGGCTGCAGGACGCCACCGCCGCCTGGACGGCGCGGCCGACCAGCTCGGAGGTGCCGGGATGGGCGCCATGGCCCTTGACCACCACCGGGCAGCCGGCGGCCAACGCCGACGCGGTGTCGCCGCCGGCCACCGAGAAGGCGAGCGGGAAGTTCGACGCGCCGAACACCGCGACCGGCCCCAGCGCGATGTGGCGCTGGCGCAGGTCGGCGCGCGGCAGCGGCGCGCGGGCCGGCTGCGCCGGGTCGATGCGGGCCTCGATCCAGCCGCCCTCGCGCACGACCTGGGCGAACAGGCGGAGCTGGCCGACGGTGCGGCCGCGCTCGCCCTCCAGCCGGGCGCGCGGCAGGCCGGTCTCGGCCATGGCGCGGACAATCAGCTCGTCGCCGATGTCGAGGATGGCCTGGGCGATGGTCTCCAGGAAGGCGGCGCGCCGCTCCAGCCCGGTTTCGCGGAAGGCGTCGAAGGCGGCCCAGGCCAGCGCGCAGGCGCGCTCCACCTCGGCCACGCCGCCGCCGCCGAAGGCAGGCTCCAGCGCTTCGCCGGTGGAGGGGTCGACGGCGCGGAACGCGCCCTGGCCGCCGCGATGCGCCGAAGCGCCGATCAGCATCTCGCCGGTGATGGTCATGATATCTCCATGGTCGGGGCGTCTTGCCCCCTCTCTAACGCTCCCAGCCGCGAGACCTCACCGGCCCCAGCGCAACACCAGCGGATCGAGCCGCTTCGCCGCGTCCAGCAGTCCGGCACGGCTGATCGGGTGCGGGTTGGCCACCGGGTGGCGCATCGCGTCGGACGCGATGATGCCGCCCTCCTTCATCAGGATCTTGGCGGTGGCGATGCCGCACTGGCGGTTCTCATGGTTGATCAGCGGCAGCCAGCGGCCATAGGCCGCCACCGCCGCCTCGCGGTCGCCGGCCAGATAGGGATCGACGATCTGGCGGATGCCGTCGGGATAGCCGCCGCCGGTCATCGCGCCGGTGGCGCCGGCATCGAGGTCTGCCAGCAGGGTGATCGCCTCCTCGCCGTCCCACGGCCCCTCGATGGCGTCGCCGCCCAGCTCGATCAGGGTGCGCAGCTTGGCCGCCGCCTGCGGCACCTCGATCTTGAAATAGGAGACGTTGGCGATCTCCCGCGCCATCCGCGCCAGCAGGGGCGCCGACAGCGTGGTGCCGCTGACCGGCGCGTCCTGGATCATGATCGGGATGTCGATGGCGTCCGACACACGGTTGAAGAACTCGACGATGCCGGCCTCCGGCACGCGGATGGTGGCGCCATGGTAGGGCGGCATCACCATCACCATCGCCGCCCCCAGATCCTGGGCGCGGCGGCTGCGCTCGGCACAGGCGCGGGTGCTGAAATGGGTGGTGGTGACGATCACCGGCACCCGGCCGGCGACATGGGCCAGCATCGTCTCCATCAACGTCGTGCGCTCGTCGTCGGTCAGCACGAACTGTTCGGAGAAGTTGGCGAGGATGCACAGACCGGTCGACCCGGCGTCGATCATGAAATCGACGCACCGCTTCTGGCCGTCGAGGTCCAGGTCTCCCGACTCGGTGAAGATGGTGGGAACGACGGGGAAGACGCCACGATAAGGGCGGGCGCTGGACGGCATGGCGATGGTGTCCTTTGTCGAAATCGGATCGGGATTCGAGTCGGATCGAAACCCGGTGCCGGAAAGAGCCGAAGCTATGGGGTGCCGAAGCGTCCGGGCGGCAGGCCGCGGACGCCGGGGTCGCACTCGAACAGCGCCCCGGCCAAGGGCTCCTCGGGCCGGCCGTGCGCCGCGGTGGTGATGAACAGCCGGTCGAGGTCCGGACCGGCGAAGACACAGGAGGTGACGCGGGAAACCGGCAGCGCGATCGCCCGGTCGAACGTCCCGTCGGGATGGAAGCGGCTGACCCGCCCACCATCCCAATGGCAGACCCACAGCCCGCCCTCGGCGTCGCAGGTCATGCCGTCGGGATAGCCGTCGGCCTCGCCGAAGCGGATGTGGACGCGCTTGCCCGACAGGCTGCCGTCCGACAGGCCGCCATCGGCGCCGATATCGAAGGCGTAGACCGTCCGCGCCGCGCTGTCGGTGTGGTAAATCGTGCGCCCGTCGGGCGCCAGCGCCGGCCCGTTGGCGACGGTATAGCCCTCGTCGACCCGGGTGACGGCGCCGTCGGCGTCGATCCGGTAGAAACCGCCGGCCGGCGCCTCCTCCGAATCGTCCATGCTGCCGATCCACAGCCGGCCGGCGCGGTCGGCCTTGCCGTCGTTCAGCCGGTTGCCCGGCTTGTCCGGCTCGATCCGGGCGATCTCCCCGCCGATCAGCGCACGTCCCGGCTCCAGCCGCAGGCGGACGACGCGGCGCGAGCGCAGGCCGGCGACGAAACCGTCGCCGTCGGCATCCTCGACCAGCCAGCAGGCGGCGTCATCCAGCTCCCACACGGCCTGCGAGCCGTCGGACAGGCCATGGCGCAGGATCCGCGCGCCGCGGATGTCGACGAAGTAAACCGCGTCCTGCCGCGGGGACCACAGCGGCCCCTCCCCCAGCAGCGCCCTGGCCTGCCAGACACACCGCGCTTCCTGCGCCATACCGTTCAGCCCCCCAAAGGCCCCACCGGAATCCCACCGACCGTCCTTGACGGGCGGCCATTTTAAATTTTGTTGACGGCCCCAACGATAAGGAGACACTTGATAATCGTCCAATATGAAGATCGGCGTTCGCGATATCAATTATCGTATCCCGGTGCCATTGCCCCATCGGAGGCGTTCCCCCGTGACTCCCCAACGCTTTTCGCCGAACTGGTTCCAGAAGGCGCGGCTGAAGCTGCGCCATCTCCAGCTCTTCGCGGCGCTCGACGAGCATCGCAACCTGCACCGCGCCGCCGCCAGCCTGAACATGTCGCAGCCCGCCGCCTCCAAGCTGCTGGGCGATCTGGAGGAGACGCTGGGGATCGAGCTGTTCGACCGCCATGGCCGCGGGATCGAGCCGAACTGG
This sequence comes from Azospirillum sp. B510, assembly GCF_000010725.1. Taxonomy (NCBI): domain Bacteria; kingdom Pseudomonadati; phylum Pseudomonadota; class Alphaproteobacteria; order Rhodospirillales; family Azospirillaceae; genus Azospirillum; species Azospirillum sp. B510. The sequence continues at coordinate 461,473 of NC_013859.1, forward strand.
TACGGCAGCATGATGATCCGCCATGCCCGGATGATCCTCAGCGAATTGCAGGAGACCGGGGAGGAGCTGAACGCCCTGCTCGCCGGGCACAGCGGCCGCGTGTCCATCGGCACGGTGATGGCTCCGGCGGTGGAGCTGGTGGTGCCGGTGATCAGCGGCCTGACCCGCGACCATCCCAACCTGAAGGTGGCGGTGGCGGTGGAGACCAGCGATGTGCTGGCCGAGCGCGTCCGCCAGGGGGTGATGGATTTCGCCATCGGCCGCCTGCCCGGCCATTTCGACCCCACCGCCTTCGAATATCAGGAGATCAGCAGCGAGGAGCTGTGCTTCATCTCCCGCGAGGGCAACCCGCTGCTGACGCTCGGCCGCCCCCTGACCGCCGCCGATCTCTCCGACGCCACCTGGATTCTCCAGCCCGTCGGCACGCTGCTGCGCGACCGGGTGGAGGCGCTGTTCCGCGCCGAGGGCGCCCGCCTGCCGCACAGGGTGATCGAAAGCGCCTCTCCCGTCATCTCGATGGCGATGGTGGCGGAAACCGATTCGGTCACCGTCTTCGCCCGCGCGCTGGCCCAGGTCTTCTCGCCCAGCGGCTGCTGCGCCATCATGCCCTTCCACAAACGCTTCAGCGTCGAGCCCTACGGCATTTTCTGGCTGAGGGACCGGCCGCTTTCGCCCGGCGCGCGCACCGTGCTGTCCGCCGTGCGCGCGGCGTCGGAACGCAAGATGCGCCAATCCCCAACCCCATCCCCAACCCCCGCCACCGTCGCGGCGCCCGCCTGATCCGACCAATACCAAAACGAATATCGGTTTGCTGAATAATCATATTTGACAGTTATGGCGAAACGGAGGATTGCTAGTGGCACAAACCATCACGCTCAACGCCATCCGCGCCACAGAACGCGGGGGCGGCGTATCGCGTGCCGCAGTAACGGGGAGGATTCCGGTCCATGTCGTCCGCTAAGCGTACTTCCTTCAGCTCGAAATTCGCCGGCCTCGCCGTCGGCCTCCTGGTCGTCGCCGGCGCCGCCGTCCCGGCCATGGCCCAGGACAAGCCGACGGTCGGCATCGCCATGCCGACCAAGTCGTCCGCCCGCTGGATCGACGACGGCAACAACATGGTCAAGTATTTCCAGGAAAAGGGATACAAGACCGACCTGCAATATGCGGAGGACGACATCCCCAACCAGCTCGCCCAGATCGAGAACATGGTCACCAAGAACGACAAGATTCTGGTGATCGCCGCCATCGACGGGACGACGCTGACCGACGTGCTGCAGAAGGCGGCGGAGCGGGGCGTGAAGGTCATCGCCTACGACCGCCTGATCCGCGGCTCGGCCAATGTCGACTATTACGCCACCTTCGACAATTTCCAGGTCGGCGTCCTCCAGGCCTCCTACATCGAGAAGGCGCTCGGTCTGAAGGAGGGCAAGGGCCCGTTCAACATCGAGCTGTTCGGCGGCTCGCCCGACGACAACAACGCCTATTTCTTCTACAACGGCGCCATGTCGGTGCTGCAACCCTACATCGACAGCGGCAAGCTGAAGGTCGGCAGCGGCCAGGTCGGCATGGACAAGGTGTCGACCCTGCGCTGGGACGGCGCCGTCGCCCAGGCCCGCATGGACAATCTGCTGAGCGCCTATTACGGCAACAAGCGGGTTGACGCCGTGCTGTCGCCCTATGACGGGCTGAGCATCGGCATCATCTCCTCGCTGAAGGGCGTGGGCTACGGCTCGGCCTCGCAGCCGATGCCGGTCGTCACCGGCCAGGACGCCGAGGTGCAGTCGGTCAAGTCGATCCTGGCGGGCGAGCAGCGTTCCACCGTCTTCAAGGACACCCGCGAACTGGCGAAGGTCACGGTGGGCATGGTCGACGACCTGCTGGCCGGCCGCACCCCGCAGGTCAACGACACCAAGACCTACGACAACGGCAAGAAGATCGTCCCCTCCTATCTGCTGAAGCCGGTCAGCGTCGACGCCTCGAACTGGAAGCAGGTCCTGGTCGATGGCGGCTACTACAAGGAATCGCAGATCAAGTGAGTGAACGGCGCGGGAGCGGGAGCCATCCGGCGACCGCTCCCGCGCCTCGCCTAACGGCAGGTCGGGCGATCAGGGGTTTATCCATGAACAGTATTCTTGAGATGCGCGGCATCACCAAGACGTTCCCGGGCGTCAAGGCGCTCGACAACGTCAATCTCTCGGTCCGCGAGGGGGAGATTCACGCGCTGATCGGCGAGAACGGCGCCGGGAAATCGACGCTGATGAAGGTGTTGAGCGGCGTCTACCCGCACGGCAGCTACGAGGGTGAAATCCGCTTCGCCGGCCAGCCCGTCGCCTTTCGCAGCATCGCCGACAGCGAGAAGCTGGGCATCATCATCATCCATCAGGAACTGGCGCTGGTCCCGCTGCTGTCGATCACCGAGAACCTGTTCCTCGGCAACGAGCAGGCCAAACGGGGCCGGATCGACTGGGTCGCCGCCACCGCCCGCGCCCGCGAGCTGCTGCGCATGGTCGGCCTGACCGATTCGCCCGAGACCCTGATCACCGACATCGGCGTCGGCAAACAGCAACTGGTGGAGATCGCCAAGGCCCTGTCCAAGGAGGTCAAGCTGCTGATCCTGGACGAGCCGACCGCCAGCCTGAACGAGAGCGACAGCGACGCGCTGCTGGAGCTGCTGCTGCGCTTCAAGGAGCAGGGCATCTCCTCCATCCTGATCTCGCACAAGCTGAACGAGATCGCCAAGGTCGCCGACCGCGTCACCATCCTGCGCGACGGCACCACGGTCGAGACGCTGGATTGCCAGCACGCGCCGATCAGCCAGGACCGCATCATCAAGGGCATGGTCGGCCGCGACCTCGCCGACCGCTATCCGCGCCGCGCCAGCAACCCGGGCGACATCCTGTTCGAGGTCAAGGGCTGGAACGCCGACCACCCGATCCATGCCGGCCGCCGCGTCGTCAAGGACATCGACCTGCATGTGCGCCGGGGCGAGGTGGTGGGCATCGCCGGACTGATGGGCGCCGGCCGCACCGAATTCGCCATGAGCCTGTTCGGCCGCTCCTATGGCCGCAACATCCGCGGCCGGGCCTTCCTCGGCGGGCGCGAGATCGACGTGTCGACCATCCGCCGGGCGATGAACAGCGGTCTCGCCTACGCCACCGAGGACCGCAAGCATTACGGCCTCGTGCTCGACAACGACATCCGCCACAACGTGACGCTGGCCAAGCTGGACGGGGTCGCCAAGCGCGGCGTCATCCACCACGAGCGCGAGATCGAGGTGGCCAATGAGTTCCGCCGCCGCCTGCGCATCCGCTGTTCCGACGTGTTCCAGCAGACGGTCAACCTGTCCGGCGGCAACCAGCAGAAGGTCGTGCTGAGCAAATGGCTGTTCGCCGACCCGCAGGTGCTGATCCTGGACGAGCCGACCCGCGGCATCGACGTCGGCGCCAAATATGAAATCTACACCATCGTCAACCAGCTGGTGGCCGAAGGCCGAGGCGTCATCCTGATCTCCTCGGAACTGCCGGAGCTGCTGGGTGTCGCCGACCGCATCTATGTGATGAACGAAGGCGCCCTGGTCGCCGAGATGCCGGCGGCCGAGGCCAGCCAGGAAAAGATCATGCACGCCATCATGTCGTCCGCCTCGCAATCCACGGCGGCCCGCGCCGCCGTCGCCGCCGCCGCTTTGAACACTGGTGCCCGGGAGTCCCTGCAATGAGCGCCGAACTGAACCTGCCGGCCGCGCCGCCGCGCCAGGCCTCGATGGCCAAGTTCCTGAAGAGCCACATGCGCGACTACGGCATGCTGATCTCGCTGCTGGCGATCGTGGCGTTCTTCCAGTACATGACCAACGGCACGCTGCTGCAACCGCTGAACCTGACCAACCTCGTCCTGCAGAACAGCTACATCGTCATCATGGCGCTGGGCATGCTGCTGGTGATCGTCGCCGGGCACATCGACCTGTCGGTCGGCTCGATCGTCGGCTTCATCGGCGCGCTGGCCGCCATCCTGATGGTGCAGTTCCACTGGCACTTCATCCCGACCGCCATCGTCAGCCTGATCGCCGGTGCGGCGATCGGCGCCGCCCAGGGCTATTGGGTCGCCTATTTCCGCATCCCGTCCTTCATCGTGACGCTGGCCGGCATGCTGGTCTTCCGCGGCCTCAGCCTCGCCCTGCTCGCCGGCCAGTCGGTCGGTCCCTTCCCGGTGGAGTTCCAGCGCCTCAGCTCCGGCTTCATCCCGGATTTCTTCGGCACCGAAGGCTTCCACACCACCACGCTGCTGCTGTGCCTGGCGACGCCGGCGATCATGATCGGATTCAGCATCGCCGCCCGCCTGCGCCGCCACCGCTTCGCCATCGAACAGGAACCGCTGGTCCTGTTCCTGCTGAAGAGCGCCGGCCTGTTCGCCGTGGTCGCCTATGTCGGCTGGCTGCTGTCGACCTACAAGGGCCTGCCCAACGTCCTGATCATCATGGCGCTGCTGATCGGCCTCTACGCCTTCGTCACCCGCGACACCACCATCGGCCGGCGCATCTACGCGCTGGGCGGCAACGAGAAGGCGGCCAAGCTGTCGGGCATCGACACCCGCCGCCTGTCCTTCTACACCTTCGTCAACATGGGCGTGCTGGCGGCGCTCGCCGGCCTGATCTTCGCCGCCCGCCTCAACACGGCCACGCCGAAGGCCGGCGTGTCGTTCGAGCTGGACGTGATCGCCGCCTGCTTCATCGGCGGCGCCTCGGCGTCCGGCGGTGTCGGCCGGGTGACCGGTGCCGTGATCGGCGCCTTCATCATGGGTGTGATGAACAACGGCATGTCGATCCTCGGCATCGGCATCGACTGGCAGCAGGTGATCAAGGGTCTGGTGCTGCTCGCCGCCGTCTGCTTCGACGTCTACAACAAGGGCAAGGCCTGACGGCGGTCTTGTGACCGCCGCCCGCCTCTCCCCGACCGGACATACCGCCATGACGCTCCCCACCCTCGGCCTCGTCGGTCTGGGAAAGATCGCCCGCGACCAGCATCTCCCGGCCATTGCCGCGACCGGCCTGTTCCAGCTCGCCGCCGTGGTCAGCCCGGACGGTGCGACGGCCGACGATGTTCCGAGCTTCCGCTCCCAGGCCGAGATGCTGGCGGCCCTGCCGAACCTCGACGCGGTGGCGCTCTGCACCCCGCCCGCCGTCCGCCATGGCCTGACGGTCGAGGCGCTGCGCGCCGGCTGCCATGTGCTGATCGAGAAGCCGCCCGCCGCCGCCCTGTCGGAGCTTCACGATCTGGTGGCGGAGGCCGACGCCGCGCGCCGCACCCTGTTCACCGCCTGGCATTCACAGTTCAACCCGGCGGTGGAGGAGACCAGGCGCCGGTTGGCTGATGTCGGCATCCGCAGCGTTGCCATCACCTGGAAGGAGGATGTGCGGCGCTGGCATCCGGGCCAGGACTGGATCTTCGCGGCCGGCGGCTTCGGTGTCTTCGATCCCGGCATCAACGCCCTGTCGATCCTGACCGACATCCTGCCGGCCCCGGTCTTCGTCCGGTCCGCCGACCTGCATGTGCCGGCCAACCGTGACACCCCGATCGTCGCGACGCTGGAGATGGGGGCCGCCCCCGGCTCCCGCATCGGCCGGGTGACCGCCGATTTCGACTTCCTCCAGCTCGGTGAGCAGACCTGGTCGATCGTGATCGAGACCGACGCCGGCCGCCTCGACCTGACCCATGGCGGCACCCGCCTGATGGTGGACGGGGTGATGACGGTCGCCGAGCCGGACAGCGAGTATCAGCGCATCTACCGCCATTTCCACCGGCTGATCACCGACGGGGCGAGCGACGTCGACGCCCGCCCGCTGTCGCTCATCGCCGACGCCTGCATGGTCGGGCGCTGGCACCGCACCGATGCCTTCGACTGGTAGCAACCCCCGCGACAGGTCCGCGACTGGGAGGTCCCGCATGCCCGCAACCAGCATCCAGATCGGCACCCGCATCGGCCACCGGATCACCGCCGGCAGCGCCGGGATCCTGCTGTTCCTCGCCGCCGTCGCCGGGGTGGGCATCAACGCCCTGTCGGAGACCGACATGGTGGTGCGCCGCAACGGCGTGCTGGCGGAACAGGTGGTCGATCTCGGCCGCATGCAGGCCCTGATGCTGGACATGCGCCTGAAGACCACCGCCTTCCTGCTGAACGGCCGCGACGAGGACGCCGACGGCCTGTCGGGCGAGGCCGAGGATCTGCGCGGCTGCGTGTCCCGCTTCCTGGCGGACATGCGCGCGGCCTGATCCCCCCCCAACGCGACGCAACCCCAACTCCGGCGCCGGCCCATCCGGTCGGCGCCCCAACTTGAAACCGGTGCCGATATGTCCGAGACGAAGCCCCCCTTCCCCGCCAATTCCTCCGATTCAGGGCGTCGGCTGCGCTCGCGCGCGTGGTTCGACAACCCCGCCAACCCCGACATGACGGCGCTGTATCTGGAGCGTTACCTGAATTTCGGCCTGACGCGGGAAGAGCTTCAGTCCGGCGCCCCGATCATCGGCATCGCCCAGACCGGATCCGACCTCAGCCCCTGCAACCGCCACCATCTGGTGCTGGCCGAACGGCTGCGCGAGGGCATCCGCACCGCCGGCGGCATCGCCATCGAATTCCCGGTCCACCCGATCCAGGAGACCGGCAAGCGGCCGACCGCCTCGATCGACCGCAACCTCGCCTATCTCGGCCTGGTGGAGGTTCTGCATGGCTATCCGCTGGACGGCGTGGTGCTGACCATCGGCTGCGACAAGACCACCCCGGCCTGTCTGATGGCGGCGGCGACCGTCAACATCCCGGCCATCGCGCTCTCGGTCGGCCCGATGCTGAACGGCTGGTTCCGCGGCGAGCGCACCGGCTCGGGCACCATCGTGTGGAAGGCCCGCCAGATGATGGCGGCCGGCGAGATCGACTATCAGGGCTTCATCGAGCTGGTGGCCTCTTCCGCCCCCTCGACCGGCTACTGCAACACCATGGGCACCGCCTCGACCATGAATTCGCTGGCCGAGGTGCTGGGCATGCAGCTCCCCGGATCCGCCGCGATTCCCGCCCCCTACCGCGAGCGCCAGCAGGCCGCCTATGAGACCGGCAAGCGCATCGTCGAGATGGTGCGCCAGGACATCAAGCCGTCGGACATCCTGACCCGCGACGCCTTCCTGAACGCCATCGTCGTCAATTCGGCCATCGGCGGCTCGACCAACGCGCCGATCCACATCAACGCCATCGCCAAGCACATCGGCGTGCCGCTGACGGTGGACGACTGGCAGACCCACGGGCTGGACGTTCCGCTGCTGGTCAATCTCCAGCCGGCGGGCGAATATCTGGGCGAGGACTTCCACCGCGCCGGCGGCGTGCCGGCGGTGGTCGGCCAGCTGATGACCAAGGGCCTGATCCGCGAAAATGCGCCCAACGTCAACGGCCGCACCATCGGCGAGAACTGCCGCGACACCGAGATCCTCGACACCCGCGTCATCCATCCGATCGACGACCCGCTGAAGATCAACGCCGGCTTCGTGGTGCTGCGCGGCAACCTGTTCAACGCCGCCATCATGAAGACCAGCGTCATTTCCGAGGAGTTCCGCGAGCGCTACCTGTCCAACCCGAAGGATCCGGAGGCGTTCGAGGGCAAGGTCGTCGTCTTCGACGGGCCGGAGGATTATCACCATCGCATCGACGATCCCTCGCTGGGCATCGACGCCTACACCATCCTGGTCATCCGCGGCGCCGGCCCGATCGGCTATCCAGGCGCTGCGGAGGTGGTGAACATGCGTCCGCCCGCCGATCTCATCAAGCAGGGCGTTCATTCCCTGCCCTGCATCGGCGACGGGCGCCAGTCCGGCACCTCGGGCTCGCCCTCGATCCTGAACGCCTCGCCCGAGGCGGCGGCGGGCGGCAATCTCGGCCTGCTGCGCAGCGGCGACCGGGTGCGCATCGACCTGCGCCGCGGCAGCGCCGACATCCTGATCTCCGAAGCGGAACTGGCTGAACGCCGCGCCGCCCTGGAGGCCGCCGGCGGCTATGCGGCACCGGCGTCGCAGACGCCGTGGCAGGAGATCCAGCGCGGCATCGTCGACCAGCTCGACGAGGGCATGGTTCTGAAGCCGGCGGTCAAGTACCAGCGCGTCGCCCAGACCATGGGCATTCCGCGCGACAACCACTGACGCCATCGCGGAGGGGGGCGGATCAGCCCCCCTCCAACAGCTCGCGCACCGCGTCCATCGCCGCGAGGGCGCGGGCGAAGGCGGCTTCCGCCGTCGCCGCGAGGTCCTGGGCCTCGGCGCGGCGGCCTTCGCGCATGCCGTCCTCGACCGCGCGCATCAGGCCGACGAAGCCGGTCAGGCCGAAATGGCTGGCGGCGCCGGCGAGCCGGTGGGCGATGTCCTCGATCTCCTCATCCGCGGCATCGACGGCGGTCAGGCGGGGCAGCCCCTCCTCCGCCGAATCCAGCAGCAGCCCGCGGATGGTGGCGAAGCGCGCCGGGCCGAGGGAGCGGATGTAACGCTCCAGCACCTCCCGGTTGACGTCCTCCTCGACCACCGGCGGATGGGCGGGCGGCTCGTCCGTCTCCCCCCCGGTGGACGGGACGGAGGCCTCGTCGGACCGCGACGCGACGGCGTTCGACAACAGGTGCATCAGCCGTTCCGGGAAGATCGGCTTCTCGATCACCGCATCGATGCCGGCGGCGATGTAGCGGGCGCGGTCGGCGGCGAAGACGTTGGCGGTCACCGCGACGATCGGCACCGCCGCGCGGTCGGCATCCGCCAGGGCGCGGATGCGGCGCGCCACCTCCGGCCCCTCGATGTCGGGAAGCCGGATGTCCAGCAGGACGGCATCGAAGCGGCGCCGGCTCGCCAGCTCCAGCGCCCGCTCCCCGGTTTCGGCGATGGTGACGCGGTGGCCGGCATCGGACAACAGGCCCAGCGCCACCTCGCGGTTGATCGCATCATCCTCCACCAGCAACAGGGCCAGCGACCGCACCCGGTCGATCGGCAGCAGCCGGCCGGGCCGCGCCGGCAAGGCCGGCTCCTCCACCCGCAGCAGGGGAATGGTGACGGTGAAGACGCTGCCCAACCCCTCGACGCTGTCCACCCGGATGCTGCCCTGCATGGCGTCGAGCAGATGCCGCACGATGGCCAGGCCCAGCCCACTGCCGCCGAAGCGCCGGGCGATGGTGGAATCCGCCTGCTCCAGCTTCTCGAAGATGGCGGCGCGGCGGTCGGCCGGCACGCCGATCCCGGTGTCGCGCACGGCCAGACGCAGCCTCTCGCCAATCATCCCGCTTCCGGAATGTTCCGGTGCCGTTTCGATATCGACGCGCAGATCCACCCCACCGCGTTCGGTGAACTTCACCGCGTTGCCGACGAGGTTCACCAGGATTTGCCGCAACCGCTGACGGTCGACCACCACCAGCGCCGGGACCGCCGGCGCGATGTCGAGGCCGAGGCCGATCCCCTTCTCGTTCGCCAGTCCTTCCACGGTCGCAACGACCTCCTCCAGCACCGGCAGCAGGGCGCAGGGGGCGGGATCCAGCTCCAGCTTGCCATCCTCGATCTTGCGCAGGTCGAGGATGTCATTGACCTGATCGAGCAGCCCGTGGCCGCAGCGCATGATCGACATGGCATAGCGCCGCTCGCCGGACTCCAGCCGGCCGGTCAGCAGAAGCCGGCACAGGCCGAGGATGCCGTTCAGCGGCGTGCGCATCTCGTGGCTGACGGTGGCGAGGAACTCCGTCTTGGCGGCGTCGGCGCGCTCCGCCCGCTCCTTGGCCTGCCGCAGCTCCTCGCGCGCCCGGCGCGAGGCGGTGATGTCGTTGGCGACGCAGATGATGCGGCAGCGCCCGTCGCCCGACCATTCGAAAGGATGGCGCTGCAAGGCGAACACGGCGTTCTCGCCGTTGCGGGGCAGCACCAGCTCCTCCATCCCCAGCGAGCGCATGGCGCCGGGATCGCCGCCGGCCAGCGCCCGCCCGGTCTCCGGCCCCAGCACCTCGGCCAGCGTGCGGTCACCGATATCGGCGCGGCGGGTGGCGAAACAATCCTCCGCCGCGCGGTTCCACAGGACGACGCGGCCGGTATCGCCCTCCAGCACATAGAGCACGCTCGGCACATTGTCGATGACCGCGTCGAGGAAGGCCCGGGTCCGGCGCAGCAGTTCCTCCGCCTCGCGGCGGCGGGTGATGTCGACGACCGAGCTGAGCAGCACCTCCTCCCCCTGGAACTCGAAGGCGATGCCGGACAGCAGGCCCCACAGCCGGCGGCCGGTGCGGGTCACCAGCTCGGTCTCGACATCGAGGGCGAGGCCGCTGGCGAAGACATCGCGGACGAACTCGTCGCGCACCTGCGGGACGGACCAGACGCTGGCGGCGGGACGGCCCAGCAGCTCGGCCGCCGCCGCCGCCTCGAACAGGTCGGCGGCGCGGCGGTTGACGAAGCGGATCTGGCCGTCGGCCCGCCCGGAGATCACCAGCGGCACCGGGGCCACCTCCAGCACCGTACGCAGCCATTGTTCGTTGCGGCTGAGGGCCGCGCTCTTGTCCTCGGTCTCCTGGATGTAAAAACGCAGGGCGCGGGCCAGCTGGCCGATCTCGTCGGCGCCGGTCACCGGCACCTCGGCCCGGCCGCCGCCGGTGCGGTCGCGGATCGCCTCGCTGACCGCCCACAGCCGGGCCAGCACCTTGCGCCGGACATACAGCACGGAGAGCACCATCCCCAGCACCACCACCCCGACCGAGGCGAAGAACAGGCGGGTGTAGGTGGTCGACACCTCGATGATCCGCTGACGGCTTTCCTCCGCCGCCTTGGTCTGTTCGACGAAGATGCCGGTGTTCAGGCCGGTGTTGACCAGCGACACCTGATTGGCGCGGTCGACCAGCCCGTTCAGCATCTCCGACGCCTGCAACTCCGCCTGCCGCTGGCGGAAGACCGAGCGGTCGCCCTCCACCACCGAACGCATGGCCTCGACCAGCCGCAGCAGCCGGTCCGACACGCCATCGGGCGGGAAGCCATCGGACACGCCGGCCGGCACCGCCGCGTTCAGCGCCGCCAGTTGCGCCACGGCGCTGTCGGCCAGCCGGGCCAGGGCGAAGCTGTTCTCCGCCTGATGGACCGACGCGATCAGGAACAGCAGCCGTTCGGCCATCGCCAGCCAGCGCTGGACGCCGGCATCCTCCACCCCGCGCAAGGCGGGTTCGGCCAGGGCGTCGGCCATCCGCCGCACGTCGCGGGTGCGCTCGGCCAGGGCGCGGCGGGCGGCGATGCGGGCGGTCACGCCACGGTCGATGGCATCGCGCAGCCGCAGGATCTCGTCGCGCTGCAACTTCAGCCCGGCGATCCGCTGGGCCTGCCGGCCGTCGGCCGGCTCCATCTCCGCCAGCAGCCGGTCATAGCCGTTCAGCTGGTCGGCCAACCCCTGCTTGATCGTTTCGCGTCCGAAATTCTCGTTCGACAGAGCCAATTGTTCCAGGGTCCGCATGATCCGCTGGTGCTGGCGTTCCAGCTTGGCCGAGGCGACGACCGCCGGGAACTGTTCGGAGGTGACCTTGGTGATGCCGGCATGCAGCCCGTCGAAGGCGATATAGGCGCCGAGCCCGATCAGGAAGGCGACCAGCCCGTTGAAGGCGAGCGCGCCGAACAGCCGCGTGCCGACGCCAATCCTGACCACCCCGGCCCGCTCGATCCCGGACCCGTCACCCATGGACCTGTCGCCCGCCATTCCCGTTTCCGCCCGCCCGCCCGACCCCGCCCGCCCGGTTCCGGCACCCCGTCATTTGCGCGATGCCGCCGGCAGCGTATCATAGCCCGGCTGCCGGATGAGGGGAGAAGGATGCGGATGAAGCCTGTCGCCGCCGCGGTCGGCCTGCTGCTGGCTCTGCATCCGGTGCCGCCCGCCGACGCGGCGCCGCCCGACACCATCTCCGCCCGCGCCACCGACCGGCCGGTCCTGGCGGAGATCGAGCGGCGCGGGGTGGTGCGCTGCGGGGTGTCCTTCAATCCCGGCTTCGCCGCCAACGACGACGGTGGGCGGCCGGTCGGCTTCATGGTCGATCTATGCCGGGCGCTGGCCGCCGCCGTCCTGGGCAAGGCCGACGCCATCGAGATCCGCCGGCTGTCGAAGCCGCAGGAATTCGATGCCGTGGCCGCCGGCGAGGTCGATGTCTCCTTCGCCCAGACCTCCTGGACACTGACGCGGGACGTCACCCATGCCGTCGATTTCGGGCCGCCGGTCTTCTACGACGTGCAGGGGATCGCCGCATGGCGGCTGCCCGACGGCGGGTCGGCGCTCGATGGCGGCGAGTTGACGGTCTGCATGCCGGCCGGCACCACCACCCAGGCCGAGATGGAATCGCTGATCGCCGGGGGAAAGCGCCCATGGAAGCTCCGCAGCTTCCCCGGCTGGCCCGACGCGCTGGAAGCCTTCCTCAGCCGCGATTGCGCCGCGCTCGGCGCCGACCGCGCCCAATTGACCACGGCGTTGCACATGCTGGGCCTGCCGCCGGACTCGCTGGAGATCACCGACGCGCCGCTCGCTTCGCGCGAACCGCTGGCACCGATGACCCCGAACAGCGACCGCAATTGGATGGCGGCGGTGCGCTGGACCATGTTCGCCCTGTTCCTGGCCGATGATGCCGGGGTTTCCGGCGCCAACGCCAATTTCCAGCGCATCACCGGCGGCAGCGAGATGCGGCGCCTGCTGTCCGGCATCCCGGAGGTGGCGGCGAAGGCCGGCCTGCGCCCGGACTGGGCCTATCAGGCGGTGGTGCAGGTCGGGAATTACGGCGAGATCTTCGACCGCAACCTCGGCGCCCGCTCCCCCTTCAAGCTGGAGCGCGGCCTGAACCGGCCTTGGACCCAGGGCGGACTGCTCTACGCCCCGGTGTTCCAGTAATCCCGGCGGTCATCGCCAAGCGCGCTTGCCCTCGCTCCCTGGCTCCACCCCCGACTAAGGTCGGGGGTGACGCGAATGGTTCGCGCACACAACTATTATCGATAAACCAAGGTATCTGATCGGTTATCAAATCATCCGATCATAAAAACCATCTGAAAAAGACCAACCACAGTCCTGGATTGTTCACTTGGGAGGGTGAAGACCATGGCCTATGCGGCTTCGACGGGAGACGCCGTCCGACCGATGACGGGCGAGGAGAAGAAGGTCATCTTCGCTTCGTCGCTCGGAACGGTGTTCGAGTGGTACGACTTCTATCTCTACGGCTCGCTCAGCGCGGTCATCGCCGCGCAGTTCTTTTCCGGCGTCAATCCGACGGCGGGCTTCATCTTCGCGCTGATGGCGTTTGCCGCCGGCTTCGCGGTCCGGCCCTTCGGCGCGCTGGTCTTCGGCCGCCTCGGCGACATGATCGGCCGCAAATACACCTTCCTGGTCACCATCCTGATCATGGGCCTGTCGACCTTCATCGTCGGCATCCTGCCCAACTACGCCTCCATCGGCATCGCCGCCCCGATCATCCTGATCGCCCTGCGCCTGCTCCAGGGCCTGGCGCTGGGCGGCGAATATGGCGGTGCCGCCACCTATGTCGCCGAACATGCCCCGCATGGCCGCCGCGGCAACTACACCTCCTGGATCCAGACCACGGCGACGCTCGGCCTGTTCCTGTCGCTGCTGGTGATCCTGGGCTGCCGGGTGTCGGTGTCGCCGGAGGATTTCAACGCCTGGGGCTGGCGCATCCCGTTCCTGATCTCCATCGCCCTGCTCGGCGTCTCGGTGTGGATCCGGCTGATGCTGAACGAATCGCCCGCCTTCAAGAAGATGAAGGAGGAGGGCAAGCATTCCAAGGCGCCGCTGACCGAGTCCTTCGGCCAGTGGAAGAACCTGAAGATCGTCCTGCTCGCCCTGTTCGGCCTCGTCGCTGGTCAGGCGGTGGTCTGGTATACCGGCCAGTTCTATGCCCTGTTCTTCCTGACCCAGACGCTGAAGGTCGATGCCCAGGCCGCCAACCTGATGATCGCGGCGGCTTTGCTGATCGGCACGCCCTTCTTCGTCATCTTCGGCTCGCTGGCCGACCGGATCGGCCGCAAGCCGATCATCATGGCCGGGCTGCTGCTGGCCTGCCTGACCTATTTCCCGCTGTTCAAGGGGATCACCCACTACGCCAACCCGGCGCTGGAAGAGGCCATCGCCACCGCCCCGGTCGTCGTGGTCGCCGATCCGAACGAGTGTTCGTTCCAGTTCAACCCGGTCGGCACCAGCCAGTTCACCAGCTCGTGCGACATCGCCAAGAGCGCCCTGGTGCGGCGCGGCATCCCCTACACCAACGAGGCCGCCCCGGCCGGCACCGTGGCGTCGATCACGGTCGGCAGCACGGTCATTCCCAGCTATTCGGCCGTGCCGCAGGCCGGCACCACCGTGTCACTGAGCCATGGCCCGGCGACCGCCGCCACACCGACCGATGCCAAGGCCGCCGGTGCCGCCTTCGACAAGGGTCTGGGCGACGCGCTGAAGGCCGCCAACTATCCGGCCAAGGCCGATCCGGCCCGCATCGACGCGGTGATGGTCATCGCCCTGCTGACGGTGCTGGTCATCTATGTGACCATGGTCTACGGCCCGATCGCCGCCATGCTGGTGGAGATGTTCCCGACCCGCATCCGCTACACCTCGATGTCGCTGCCCTACCATATCGGCAACGGCTGGTTCGGCGGCTTCCTGCCGACCACCTCCTTCGCCATCGTGGCGGCCACCGGCGACATCTATTCCGGCCTCTGGTACCCGATCGTCATCGCCGCCGCGACGCTGGTGATCGGCCTGCTGTTCGTCCGCGAAACCAAGGACGTGGACATCTACCAGCACGATTGAGCGCCCGCAGAACGCTTGCGGACGGGGCGGGCGGAGGGTTTCCCTCCGCCCGCCCGCGCAATTTTGTGATAACATCCACCGCCATAGGGAGAAGAAGTCCAAAACCGGAGGCGAAAAGCCCCATGGAAAGCTGGTTCATCCTGGCCGCGTCGCTGGCCTATCTGCTGTCCTTGTTCGCCATCGCCTGGTACGGCGACCGCACCGGCACGCAGGGGGGCGGCAAGCAGGGCGGCGACCGGCGCACGCCCTGGCTCTACGCGCTCAGTTTTGGCGTCTATTGCACCTCCTGGACCTTCTATGGCGCGGTCGGCCGGGCGGCGACCGGCGGCTTCTATTTCCTGCCGATCTATATCGGGCCGATCCTGATGATCGGGCTGGGCTGGCCGGTGCTGGCCCGCATCGTCCGCGTCGCGAAATCCGAGAATGTCGTCTCGATCTCCGACTTCCTGTCCGCCCGCTACGGCAAGAGCCGCGGGCTGGCCGCCCTCGTCACCATCGCCGCGGTGATCGGGCTCCTGCCCTACATCGCCCTGCAATTGAAGGCGATCAGCGTCAGCTTCGAAATCCTGGCCGGCGCCTCGCTCGGCACCGATCTCAGCCAGATGCCGGGCGGGACGGCGCTGATGGCGGCATTGCTGATGGCGGCCTTCGCCATCCTGTTCGGCGTGCGCAGCGTGTCGGCCAACGAGCATCACCGCGGCCTGATGATGGCCATCGCCGCCGAATCGGTGGTGAAGCTGGCGGCGGCGCTCGGGGTCGGCGGCGCCATCGCCGTATCCGTCTTCGGCGACCCGGCGACCTTCGTCGATGCCGCCATCCGCAATCCGGGCTTCCTGGAGATGATCCGGCTGGACAGCATCGGCACCGACTGGTGGGTCGCCTGCCTGCTGTCCGGGCTGGCGATCCTCTGCCTGCCGCGCCAGTTCCATGTCGCGGTGGTGGAGAACACCCATGGCGGCGACGTGCGCTCGTCGGCGAAGCTGTTCCCGGCCTATCTGGTCGCCATCAACCTGTTCGTGCTGCCGGTGGCGCTGGCCGGGCTGATGCTGTTCCCCGACGGCACCACCAACGCCGACACCTTCATGGTCTCCATCCCCCTGAGCCAGGGCTGGCCATGGCTGGCGCTGGCCGCCTTCATCGGCGGGCTGTCGGCCGCCACCAGCATGATCCTGGTGGAGATGGTGGCGCTCAGCACCATGATCTGCAACGACATCGCCGTCCCGCTGCTGATGGCGCTGCGCCCCGACGACCGGCGGCTGCGCGATAATCCGGCCGGCATCCTGCTGCTGGTGCGGCGGTCGGCGGTGATCGTGCTGGTCCTGCTGTCCTATGGCTGCTATCGGCTGATCGGTCCGGCCTTTCCGCTGGCGACCATCGGCATGATGAGCTTCACCGCGGTGGCGCAGTTCGCCCCCGCCCTGCTCGGCGGCCTGGTCTGGAGCCGGGCCAGCCGCAGCGGCGCCTTCGCCGGCATCTGCGCCGGCTTCCTCGGCTGGGCCTACACCATGCTGCTGCCCTCCTTCGCCGACGCCGGCTGGCTGGCCTCCAGCGCGCTGCGCGAGGGGCCGTTCGGCCTGACCGGGCTCAGTCCGGTGGCGCTGGCCGGCATCGCCGGCATCGACCCGCTGACCAACGCCGCGCTGTGGAGCCTGGGGCCGAACATCCTGCTGTTCGTCCTGGTGTCGCTGCTGACCCGCCCCTCGACCCTGGAGCGCCAGCAAGCCGCCCGCTTCATCAGCCTGCGCCGTTCGACCGACGGCGAGCCGCACGGGCCGCGCGGCGCCACGCTGGCCGATCTGCACGACCTCGCCATGCGCTATGTCGGGCAGCCGCGCGCCGACGCCGCCTTCCGCCGCTTCACCGGGGTTGCCGACGGCGACCTGCGCACCGCGCTCCTGATGCGCACCGACGGCGAGGCGATCCAGCTGACCGAACGGCTGCTCGCCGGGGCCGTCGGCTCGGCCTCGGCCCGCGTGGTGGTGGCGGGGCTGCTGTCCGACCGCCGGCTGTCGCGTACCGACGCCCGCTCCATCATCGACGAGGCGTCGCGCGCCATCCTGAAGCAGCATGAGCTGCTGCGCGCCACGGTGGAGAATGTGCCGCAGGGCATCGCCGTGTTCGACGAGGATTGGCGCGTCGCCACCTGGAACAACCAGTTCGTCGTCCTGCTGGAACTGCCGGACGGCTTCGTCCAGGTCGGCACCTCGCTCCAGGACATCGTCGGGCTGATCGCCCGGCGCGGCGAATATGGCCGCGACGGCGAGATCGAGACGCTGCTGGAACGCCGCTCCGACCCGCGCCGCCGCAACCGGCCCGACGTCTATGAGCGGGTGCGGCCCGACGGCACGGTGCTGGAGATCGCCACCAACCCGATGCCGGGATCGACGCCCGGACGGGGGGGATTCGTCGCCGTCTACACCGACGTCACCGAACGCCACCGCGCCGCCGCCGCCCTGCGCGAGGCCAACGAGACGCTGGAACGCCGCATCGCGGAACGCACCCACGCCCTGTCGGAGGCGAAGGCGGAGGCCGAACGCGCCAACCGCGGCAAGACCCGCTTCCTCGCCGCCGCCAGCCATGACCTGCTCCAGCCGCTGCACGCCGCACGCCTGTTCCTGTCCGCCCTGGCGGAGCGCAACGGCGACAGCGCCATCCGCCAGATCGACGCCTCGCTGCGCTCGGTCGAGACCATCCTGGGCGATCTGCTCGACGTCTCCAAGATCGACAGCGGCGTCGTCAAGCCGAACCCGGTGCCGATGCGGATCGAGGAGTTGCTGAAGCCGCTGGGCGAGGAATTCACCGTGCTGGCCAGCCGGCACGGGCTCGGGCTGCGGGTGGTCGATTGCTCCGCCACCGTGCGCAGCGACCCCACCCTGCTGCGGCGCATCCTGCAAAACTACCTCGCCAACGCCGTGCGCTACACCCGCACCGGCCGAATCCTGCTGGGCTGCCGCCGCCGGGGCGGCATGCTGTCCATCGAGGTGTGGGACACCGGCCCCGGCATCCCCGAACACAAGGTGCCGGAAATCTTCATGGAGTTCCGCCAGCTCGACCATGACGGCGACGACCGCGGCGACCGCGGCAAGGGGCTGGGCCTCGGCCTCGCCATCGTCGAGCGGCTGGCCGGCATCCTCGGCCACAGCGTCCAGGTGCGCTCCCACGTCGGGCGGGGCAGCGCCTTCTCCGTGCTGGTGCCGCTGACCGACGAACCGGTCGCCGCCCGCGCCGTGGTGGTCCGCCCGCGCGGCCGTGACCTGAGCGGCGTGCTGGTGCTCTGCCTGGAGAACGAGCCGGCGATCGCCCGCGCCACCGAGGATCTGCTGTCGAGCTGGTCCTGCCGCGTCGTCACCGCCGTCGCCCCCGACCTCGCCCTGGCGGCGCTGGGCGGACGCGTCCCCGACGTGATCCTGAGCGACTACCATCTCGACCGCAGCCTGACCGGGGTGGAGGCGCTGCGGACCCTGCGCGGCTCCCTGGGCAGCGACATCCCCGCCGCCGTCGTCACCGCCGACCGCGACCCGGCCGTGCGCGAGGACATCGAGGCGGCGGGCTGCCGCCTGCTCTACAAGCCGGTGCGTCCGGGCGCGCTACGGGCATTGCTGGGGCAGCTGCTCGCGGAAGGGCAGCGGATGGCGGGGTAAGGCCGGGGAGGACCGCCGGAAATACCATTATTTTTTATGAGCTTATTGACGGTCGCCGCGCCGGGCCATACGGTTCCGGGGCATCGACCATCACGGCTGGCCTTGGAAGTTCCGGTCAACGGACTCCACGATCCGAACAGGCCGCCGCCGGGCCGGATGCGGAACAGGGCGCGGTGCGCGCGGCACCTTGGCACAGCCGTCGGGAGGAGCGGTTGCGCAACGGAGGCCACGGTGCACGGCTCTCGGCTTGCAATGACGGAACGAAAGGATTGCCCTCCCATGGCCAATTCCACGGCGGAACTTGAGGCTCTGCTGATGCAGCGCCCGCTGACCGACGCCGAGCTTCAGGCGACGGCGGAGGCGGCGGCGAATTTCCGCATCCTCCCCGATGCCACGGTGATCAAGATCGGCGGACAGAGCGTCATCGACCGCGGCCGGTCGGCCGTCTATCCGCTGGTGGACGAGATCGCGGCGGCGCGCAAGGCGCACCGGCTGCTGATCGGCACCGGCGCCGGAACCCGCGCCCGCCACCTCTACTCCATCGCCGCCGGCCTCGGCCTGCCGGCGGGCGTGCTGTCGCAGCTCGGCTCGTCGGTCGCCGACCAGAACGCCGCCATGCTGGGGCAACTGCTCGCCAAACATGGCGTCTCCGCCGTGGACGGCGCCGGCCTGTCGGCGGTGCCGCTCTATCTGGCGGAGGTGCATGCGGTGGTGTTCAGCGGCATGCCGCCCTACACGCTTTGGATGCGTCCGCCGGCCAGCGGGGTCATCCCGCCCTACCGCACCGATGCCGGCTGTTTCCTGGTCGCCGAACAGTTCGGCTGCAAGCAGATGATCTATGTGAAGGACGAGAACGGGCTCTACACCGCCAATCCCAAGACGTCGAAGGACGCCACCTTCATCCCGAGGATCTCGGTCGATGAGATGAAGGCGAAGGGGTTGCAGGATTCGATCCTGGAATTCCCGGTCCTCGACCTGCTGAAGGCCGCGCGCCATGTCCGCGAGGTTCAGATCATCAATGGTCTGGTCCCCGGCAACCTGACCCGTGCGCTGGCCGGCGAGCATGTCGGCACCATCATCACCGCGAGCTGAGGAACCGGGACATGTCCGATAGCGTCAACACCATCAAGCATGTGGCCTCGCCGCTCGCGCGCCAGACCCTTCTCAACGACGACCTGACCCGCCCGGTCGCCGGCGGGCGTCCGATTCCGCTGCTGCCCTGGCTCCAGGTGGTCAAGATCGGCGGCCGGTCGATCATGGACCGCGGACGCGACGCCATCCTGCCGATCGTCGAGGAAATCCGCCGCATCCTGCCGGAACACCGCCTGCTGATCCTGACCGGCGCCGGCATCCGCGCCCGCCATCTCTACAGCGTCGGGCTGGATCTGGGCCTGCCGGTCGGCTCGCTGGCGCCGCTGGCCGCCAGCGAGGCCGGACAGAACGGCCATATCCTGGCCTCGCTGCTGGCGTCGGACGGCGTCTCCTATGTCGAGCATCCGACCATCGCCAGCCAGCTCGCCGTCCATCTGTCGGCCGCCCGCGCGGTGGTGGGCAGCGCCTTCCCGCCCTATCATCATCACGAATTCCCGACCTCGCGCATTCCCGCGCACCGGGCCGACACCGGCGCCTTCCTGCTGGCCGACGCGCTGGGGGCCGCCGGGCTGACCATCGTCGAGGATGTGGACGGCATCCACAGCACCGACCCCAACGGACCCGACGGCGCCGCCGCCACGCTGCTGAAGGAGGTCGGCCCCGCCGAGCTGGCGGCGCATGAGGGGCCGCTGCCGGTGGACCGCGCCTTCGTCGAAGTGCTGGCGAACGCCCGCCACATCACCCGCGTCCAGCTGGTGAACGGGCTGGTTCCCGGCCGGCTGAGCGCCGCGCTGCGCGGCGAGCATGTCGGCACCGTCATCCACACCGGCGCCCGCCGGGACTGACGCCGGGGCGACGGGCGCGACGGGAACAAACCGGCGCGCCCATCCGGTAGGATCGACCCTCAATCCACCGGCGACGGCGGGGCGGCGGACAGCGCGAGCTGGCTCGCCAGCACCGCCGCCTGGGTGCGGGTCAGCACGCCCAGCTTGCGCAGGATCGTGGTGACATGGGCCTTCACCGTGGTCTCGGCGACGTTCATCTCATAGGCGATCTGCTTGTTCAGCTTGCCCTCGGCGATGCCGGCCAGGACGCGCAGCTGCTGGGGCGTCAGGGTGGCGGCGCGGCGCGCCGGATCGGGGGCTTCGGTCTCAGGGCCGCCATTGATCTCGGGCAGCCACAACTCGCCGTCCAGCACGGCGTGGATCGCCTCGATGATCTGGGTGTTGGGGGCGGATTTCGGCACGAAGCCGGAGGCGCCGTAATCGATGGCGCGCTGGATCGTCACCGGATCCTCCGAGGCCGACACCACGATCACCGGGATCGCCGGCTGTTCGGAACGCAGCATCATCAACCCGATCAGGCCGCTCATCCCCGGCATGTGCAGGTCGAGCAGGATGATGTCGGGCGGCTCCCCGGCCTCCAGCAGCGGCTTGATCTGCTCGAACCGCGACGCCTCCAGGATGACGGCGCCGGGGATCGCCTGACCGATGGTCTGGGTCAGGGCTGTGCGCATCAACGGGTGGTCGTCGGCGATCAGAATGCGGTGCGACATCGACTTTTCGCGCAGTTCCGGCAATGGACAGTCCGGGTGTGAAACCGTTGCGTCAGTATCCGCCCACAGCCGTCCGTTGACAACTGCGCCCAATGCCGCGCGTCCAAGTTTCCGATGGCGTTCAACCCTTATCCGTCCGCCGACGGGATGGCGCCGGCGCTGGTACGGTCGTGGATCGCCTGCCGGCGGAAGCGGTAAAGCTCGGCCGGCCGGCCGCCGGTCTGGCTTTCATAGTGTCCGGTCGGCTCGACGAAGCCGCCGGAGATCATCAGCCGGCGGAAATTCTGCTTGTGCACCCGCTCGCCCGACAGCGCCTCCACCACCAGCTGAAGCTGGTGCAGGGTAAAGGTCGGCGGCAGCAGCTCGAAGACGATCGGGCGGTAGCGCAGCTTGCCGCGCAGCCGTTCCAACGCCGTCGCCAGGATGCGCCGGCCATCGCGCGCCATCGGCCGGCCAAGCGCGCGCGGCATCGGCCCGCCGGCCGGAACCGACGCATCGACCCGTGCCGCCAGATCGCGGTCGCGGAAGGATTCGACCAGCATCCCGGCCTCGTAGAGCAGCTCGAACCGCTCCAGCACCCGCTCCATGTCCCAGTCGGCGCCGTCCAGACCGAAGGCCATCCGGGCGCGCTCGGCCCGGCGCAGGCGGGTCTCCCCGTCGGGTGCCGAGGCGATCCAGCCGCGCAGAGCCGGGGCGATCACCCCATCCAGCAGCGGCGGGCGCTGGTCGCGCCAGTCCTCCCACGGGAAATGATCGTAGAGGTCGCGCCATTCGGCCGAGGCATCCCCCCCCAGCGGGCCGTCGCGGACCAAAGCCAGATAGCCGACCACGACCGACCGCGGGCCGCCGAACAGCTCATGCGGATCGCGGTAGCGGTCGCCGAAGGTATAAAGCTGCTCGACATAGCGCAGCGCCAGCCCCGACAGCCCCTCCGCCACCGCGCGCACGCCGTCCTGAAGGGTGCGGAACCGCAAGGGCTCGAAGGGCGCGCCGGGCAGGGCGTCGCGATGCGGCAGCGGCTCGTCGCCGCGCCGGTGGTCTTCCGGCACGGTGAAGCCGCTGCGCACCGTCACCACGCGCGGCGTCCCGCCGGCCACCGCGACGATGGCGACCGACAGGCCAAGCTGAAGGGGCTGGGTCACGGCGCACCCCTCTCCACATCGTGGAGAGGGGGCGTCCAACGGGCTGGGATCAACGCTTGTCCAGCGGCACGAAGGGGCGGGCGGCGTAGCCGGTGAAGAGCTGACGCGGACGGCCGATCTTCTGGGCCGGATCCTCGATCATCTCCTTCCACTGGCTGATCCAGCCGACGGTGCGGGCCAGCGCGAACAGCACGGTGAACATACTGGTCGGGAAGCCCATCGCCTTCAGGATGATGCCCGAATAGAAATCGACGTTCGGATAGAGCTTCTTCTCGATGAAATACTCGTCCGACAGGGCGATCCTCTCCAGCTCCATGGCGATGGCCAGATGCGGCTCGTCCTTGATGCCGAGGCGGTCGAGGACCTGATAGCAGGTCTCGCGCATGATCTTGGCGCGCGGGTCGTAGTTCTTGTAGACCCGGTGGCCGAAGCCCATCAGGCGGAAGCTGTCGTTCTTGTCCTTGGCGCGGCGGACGAATTCGGGGATGCGATCGACCGAGCCGATCTGCTCCAGCATCTTCAGCACGGCCTCGTTGGCGCCACCATGGGCCGGACCCCAGAGTGCGGCGATGCCCGACGCGATGCAGGCGAACGGGTTGGCGTGGGACGAACCAGCGAGACGGACGGTGGAGGTCGAAGCGTTCTGCTCGTGGTCGGCATGCAGGATGAAGATCTTGTCCATCGCCTCCGACAGGACCGGATCGACCTTCCATTCCTCGCACGGCGTGCCGAAGGTCATGTAGAGGAAGTTTTCCGCGTACCCGAGATCGTTGCGCGGATACATGAAGGGTTCGCCGACCGTGTATTTGTAGGCCATGGCGGCCATGGTCGGCATCTTGGCGATCAGGCGGTGCGCCGCGATCTTGCGCTGCACCGGATCGAAGATGTCGGTGGAATCATGATAGAAGGCCGACAGGGCGCCGACGACGCCGCACATGATCGCCATCGGGTGGGCGTCGCGGCGGAAACCGCTGTAGAACTTGGCCAGCTGCTCATGCACCATCGTGTGGTAGGTGATGGTGCGCTCGAAATCGGCCTTCTGCTGCGGGTTGGGCAGCTCGCCGTTCAGCAGCAGGTGGCAGACCTCCAGGAAATCGCAGTTCTCCGCCAGATCGGCGATGGCGTAGCCGCGATGCAGCAGGACGCCCTCGTCGCCATCGATGTAGGTGATGGCCGAGTCACAAGCGGCGGTGGAGGTGAAACCCGGATCGTAGGTGAAATAGCCGGTCTCGGCGTAGAGCTTGCGGATGTCGATGACGTTCGGGCCGGTGGAGCCGCCGAGCAGCGGCAGTTTCAGCGTCTTGCCGGTGACGTCGTCGGTCAGCGTGACGGTGCCGACCTGGCTCACATCGCCGTGCGGCGTGTGCATGCTCGATTCCATGACCTTTTCACACTCCTTGCTGGCCGGCTGGGCGTCGGCTCGCGGCCTGCGCTGCCGGACCTTGGTGGTTGGCCCGTCTTCGGCGCGCCCGCCGGGCGCCGCGCCGTCTTCTCCCGGTCCGACGAGGAACAGGGCGGAGGGCGGAACACCCCACCCGTCCTGGTCGTTGACTCCTCCGGAAGATAGCAGAGGACATCATGACCGACACGCCTCAAACACGCACCCCCTCCGAAGGAATGGTCCCGCCGCGGAAATCCGGCGCGGACACCCCAGCAAGCACCCCGGCGGACACGCATGACCGGACCGCGGCCGGCGAGCGGTCCCCGCGCGAGGACATGACCAAGACGCCGGGCGACGGCACCTTGCAGGATGCCACCCCGGCCGGCCTGTCGTCGAAGGAGCTGCGGGACCGGGCCGAGGACACCGACGGTTCCACCCAGCCCGGCACCGGCTGAGCACGCATCCCAGGCGGCTCACCCCACCATCGGATGCTCGCCGGCACGCGCGCGCAGAAGTCTTTCCAGCCGGGCTGATTCGCGCAGCAGGACCGGCAGCAGCCGTGCCGCCTGATCGCGGTCGCCGTTGCGGCAGAGAACCTCCATCCGCCACGCGTGGTGCATCACCGCCATCCCGCCGAAGCTGCCGGCGAGACTGGACAGGTCATGCGCCTCCGACGCCAGCGCCCGCAGATCGGCGATGCCGGCCCCGCGCCCCTCCGCCATCGCCGACAGCCGCCCCAGCCGGCCGGACAGGTCGTCGAGGAAGCTGCCGACGATCCGCGCCAGGCTGTCGGCACCCACCGTCTGGGCCAGATCGTCCAGCACCGCCTGGTCCAGCGCCGCCTCCCCCGTCTCCTCCACCATCCCGCCCACCTTCCCGTCGACACCGGGGACGGTACCGGCGGAGGGGATGGCCGAGGGTTCGGACGGACGGCCCGCCGCCCCCATCCAGCGGTCGAGGGCCGACAGCAGGCCGGCGCGGCTGATCGGCTTGGTCAGATAGTCGCTCATGCCGGCGCGCAGACACAGCTCACGGGTGCCGGGCATGGCATCGGCGGTGAGCGCGATGATCGGCAGGCCGGCCAGGGCGCCGCCGCAAGACCGGATCGCCTGCGCCGCCTCCAACCCATCCATCCCCGGCATCTGCACATCCATCAGCACCAGATCGATGCCGCCGCGGCGGACCGCCGCCACCGCCCGCTCCCCGTCCTCCGCCACCTCGACGCTGTAGCCAAGCTTGCGCAGCAGGGTGGTGGCGAACAGCTGGTTGGTGCGGTTGTCTTCCGCCAGCAGGACGCGGCCGCTGCGCGGCATCTCCTCCGGCCGGACCTCCACCACCGGTGCCGCGGCCGTGGGAGCGGTGGCGGCGAACAGTCCGGTCAGGCAGCCGGCCAGCGCCCGCTGGCGCAGCGGACGGTTCAGGATCGCCTGGGCCACCCCCTGGACGGGTCCGCCATCGCCCCGCGCCGCCGGACCCAGCGTCACCATCAGAACGCGCCGCGTCTGCGCCAGCGCCGGGTCGCCGGCGACCGCCGCCAGCAGCGCGTCGCCGCTCAGGCCGGGCATGGTCTGATCAGCCAGCAGCACGTCGAAGGGCCGGCCGCCGGCCGCCGCGCGCCGCAGGGCCGCCAGCGCGTCGACCCCATTTTCGACCACGGCCGGCCGGGCGCCCAGACTGTCGAGCATCGAGGCCAGCACCCTGCGGTTCACCGCCAGATCATCCGCCACCAGCACGCGGCGCCCGACCAGCGCCCCTTCGGCCAGCGCCCCTTCGGCCAGCACCCGTTCGGCCGGCGGCTGCATGCCGTCCGACAGCTCGTCGTCCCGCACCTCGTCCGGCAGGGCCAGCGGCAGATCGACCAGGAAGCGGCTGCCGCTGCCCAGCCGGCTTTCCACCGCGATGCTTCCACCCATCAGTTCCGACAGCTGGCGGCAGATCGCCAGCCCCAGGCCGGTGCCGCCGAATTTGCGGGTGATCGACCCGTCCACCTGCTGGAACTTGTTGAACAGGGTCGGCATCGCCTCGGCCGGGATGCCGATGCCGGTGTCGGTCACCGTCATGCGCAGCACCAGATGGGCGTCGGTCGCCTCCCGCGCCTCCAGCTCCACCGCGACGGAGCCCTGATCGGTGAATTTCACCGCGTTGCCGACCAGATTGACCAGGATCTGCCGGATGCGCGTCGGATCACCCAGCAGCGTGCGGCGCAGCGGCGGATCGATGTAGAAGCCGATCTCGATCCCCTTCTCGTGCGCGCGCGGGGTCAGCAGTTCCACCACACCCTCGACCAGATCGGCGGGGTCGAAGGGCAGCGTCTCGATGGTGACGCGGCCGGCCTCCAGCTTGGAGATGTCGAGGATGTCGTTGATGATGGTCAGCAGCGCGTTGGACGAGCTGCGGATCGCCTGGGCGAACTGGCGCTGCTCTTCCGTCAGGGGGGTATCGAACAGCAGCTCCGTCATGCCCATGATGCCGTTCATCGGCGTGCGGATTTCGTGGCTCATCGCCGCCAGGAATTCCGATTTCGCCTGGGTCGCCGCCTCGGCGCGGGCGCGGAGCGCGTCGGCCTCCTCGCGGGCGGCGTCCAGCCCCTCGGCCAGCGCGCACATGTCGGCGGCCTGACGCTGAAGCTCCGCCTCGAAGCGCTTGCGTTCGGTGATGTCGGTGCGGGTGCAGACCAGCGAGCCGCTGCTGGTCCGGTTCTCCGCCACCACGATCCAGCGGCCGTCCGGCAGCTCGCGCTCGAACGGCGCGCCGGGATTGCGGTGCTGGGCCAGTTCGGCCTGGATCCAGGCCTCGTCACTCGGACCGTCCGGGTTGCCGGCGAATTCGCCGTTGGCGACGGCGGCGCGCAGGATCTCCTCGAACGGACGGCCGGGGGTGAACAGCGGCGCCGTCAGCGGATGGGCCTCGCGGTAGCGCTCGTTGCACAGGATCAGCCGGTCGTCGGCGTCGAAATAGGCCAGCCCTTCCGGCACCGCCTCGATCGCGTCATCCAGCGTCTGCTTGGCGAGCCGCAGCTCCTCCTCCGTCAGCTTCTCGCGCGTGATGTCGGTATGGGCGCCGACCATCCGCACGACCCGGCCGGCGGCGTCACGGATGTGGATGGCGCGGCTGAGGATGTAGACGGTGTGGCCCCGCTTGTGGCGGAAACGCTGCACCGCCTCGAAATTCGGGATCAGCCCGGCATTGTAGGCGCGGACCGTCTCCAGCGCCGTGAACCGGTCCTCCTCGAAGATCAGGCCGGCCCACATCTCCAGGCTGTTCTCCAGCTCATCGTCGCGGTAGCCGAGCTGCTCCTTCCAGGTGGGGGAGAACCAGATCCCGCCGGTCTCCAGATTCCAGTCCCAGATGCCGTCGCGCGTCGCCTGCACGGTCAGGTCGAGAAGCTCGCGGTTCGACCGCAGCTCCGCCTCCTCGCGCTTGGCGTCGGTGATGTCCTGGACGACGCCGAGCAGGCCGGCGGGCCGCCCGTCGGCTCCGCATTCGACGGAGGCGCGCACGAAGACATGACGCATGCCGCCGTCCCGCCGGACGACGCGCGCCTCGACCGAAAACCCCTCGCCGGTCCGCCGCGCCCGCTCGGCCATTCTGGCCAGAAGCGGAAGATCGTCCGGATGGTAGGAGGCGCGCGACAGCTCGACCGTCGGCGGCTCCTGTTGCGGCGGCAGGCCGAGGATGCGGTAGACCTCGTCCGACCAGCGCCGGGTGTCGGTAACGAAATCGATGTACCAGTGCCCGAACTGGCCGACCTCCTCGGCGAGATTCAGCAGGCGCGAACGGTCGCGCAATTCGGCTTCCGCCCGCTCACGCAGCGCCACCTCGCGGCGCAGGGTCAGCTCGTCCACCACCAGCCGGGCGAGCTGTGTCAGCGTTTCCGCCTCGCGCTCGTCGAAACCGGCCCGCGGCGCGTCGTCGATGACGCACAGCGTCCCCAGCTTCCGCCCGTCCGCCACCAGGGGTGCGCCGGCATAGAAGCGGATGTTGGGCGCCCCGGTGACCAGCGGATTGCCGGCGAAGCGCGGATCCTTCGTCGCATCGAGGACGACGAGAACGCCGTCATCCAGGATGGCGTGGGCGCAGAAGGCGAGGTCGCGGTGCGTCTCCGTCGCGTCCAGCCCGGCGCGGCTCTTGAACCATTGGCGGTCGCGGTCGATCAGCGAGACGAGCGCGATGCGCGTGCCGAAGAAATGCCGGGCCAGCCGGGTGATGTTGTCGAAACCGGGCTCCGGCGGCGTGTCGAGGACGCAATAGGAGTCGAGCGCCACCTGCCGCAGGTTCTCGTCCGGCGGCAGCGGCGCCGGCACCGCGCCCGACGGTTCCAGTCCGGCACCCCTCTCCACCGAATCCCCAGCCGAACGCCCGGTCACGCGGCGGTCTCCCCGGCCGCGTTTTCGGCGACACGCCATTGCTGGAGCTTGCGGTAGATGGTGGAGGGGCTGATCTCCAGCAGCAGGGCGGCGCGCGGCACGTCATCGCCGGTCAGCCGCAGCGCCTTCTGGATCAACTCCTTCTCGACCCGCCACAGCGGCTGGACCGCGTCATCTTCCTCCGCCGCGGCACTCCGCGGCATCCCGCAGGCGGCGCGGAGGCCATGGCCGGCGCCGGCATCCGGCCCGGCCATCGGCGGCAACATGTCGGGCAAGACCTGCTGCCCGTCATGCAGCACCACCACGTTGCGGACGATATTCTGCAATTGCCGCACATTGCCGGGCCAGTCATGGGCGCGCAGCCGCGCCTCCACCTCCGGCGCGAAGGACGACAGCGCCTTCCCCTCCTCGCGCGCATACTCGACCAGGAAGGAGCGGGCGATCTCGACCACGTCGTCGCCACGCTCGCGCAACGGCGGCAGGGCGAGCGGGATGACGTGCAGGCGGTAATAGAGATCCTCGCGGAAGCGGCCGGCCTGCACCTCGGCCAGCGGATCGCGGTTGGTGGCGGCGACGAAACGCACGTCCACCCGCTGCTCCCGCCCGCTGCCGACGGGATTGACCGTGCCGGTCTGGACGAAGCGCAGAAGCTTGCTCTGGAGATCGATCGGCATCTCGCAGATCTCGTCGAGGAACAGCGTGCCACCGTCGGCCAGCAGCGCCGCCCCCGGCCGGTCGCCCGCCGCCCCGGTGAAGGCGCCCTTCACATGGCCGAAGATCTCCGATTCCAGCAGATCCTTGGGAATGGCGGCGCAGTTGAGCGCGACGAAGGCGGCGCCGCGCCGCGGGCTGGCGCGGTGGATCGCCTGGGCCGCCACCTCCTTGCCGGTGCCGCTCTCGCCGGTGATGAAGACGTTGGCGCGGCTGACCGCCACGCTCTCGATGGTGCGGTAGACCGCCTGCATCTCCGGCGAACTGCCGATGAAGCCATGGAAGCGCCCGCGATCAAGATCCTTACGGTATCCCTCAACGATCCGGGCCAGGATCCGCCGCTCCAGCGCGTTGCGCAGGGTCAGGTTCAGCCGGTCGGCGTTGAAGGGCTTCACGATGAAGTCGAAGGCGCCGAGCCGCATGGCCTCGACCGCCAGATCGATCGACCCATGGGCGGTGACCACCACCACGGAGATGCCGGGGTCGCGGGCATGCAGCGCCTGGAGCACCTCCAGCCCGTCCATGTCCGGCAGCTTCAGGTCGAGGATCACCGCGTCGGGCGGTGCCGCCGCCGCCGCGTCCAGCGCCTCGCCCCCGCGTGTGCAATGCACAATGTCATGAGCCTCCGCGCGCAGGAACTCGATGTAGAGCCGGGCAA
The DNA here is from genome assembly GCF_000010725.1 of Azospirillum sp. B510. Lineage (NCBI taxonomy): Bacteria > Pseudomonadati > Pseudomonadota > Alphaproteobacteria > Rhodospirillales > Azospirillaceae > Azospirillum > Azospirillum sp. B510. The sequence continues at coordinate 490,831 of NC_013859.1, forward strand.
GCGGGACCGTATCCTCGATCAGCAGGACGCGGCGCTTTTTCGATGGGGACACGGGTCGATACCCTGGCAGTCGGTGGCGAAGTGAGGCACGTGGCAAGTGTAACCCGGCAATGGGAGCCCCCACCAGTCGGGGAGACCCCATAGCCATGCACCTCCGGATCGGTAGGCGGGAAGCGCTCCCCCCTCACGCCCCGCTGTCGATCAGGTCGGTCCGTCCTATCCGCCGTAGCGACACCTGGACCCGCGCATTGTGCTCGCGGATCTCGCGCAGGGTCTGCAACGTGAACTCGACATGGGCCTCGGCCGCGGCGCTCGCCGCCGCCGCGTCGCCGGCCAGCACCGCGTTGGCGATGGCCAGATGCTGCTGCAACAGCAGCTCGCGCACCCCCGGCCGGGAATAGAGGTCGGCACGGTTGTAGAACACGTCGTTGCGCAACAGGTCGGACAGCGTCCGCATGATGTGCAGCATCACGACATTGTGCGCCGCCTCGTAGATCGCCAGATGCAGGTCGGCGTCGGAATCCGCCTCCTCCGAGCTGTCGTCCTTGCCGTGGGCGGCCTGCATGCGGGCGACGATGGCGCGGATGCCGTCGCGGTCGACGTCGGTCGCCCGCTGCGCCGCCAGCCCGGCCGCCGCCACCTCGATGGAGCGGCGGAATTCCAGATAGTCGAAGGACGCGTCCGGCTTGTTGCGCATCAGCGTCATCAGCGGATCGGTGATCTGCGACAGGAAGGTCGCCACATGGGTGCCGCCACGGCCGCTGACCAGCAGGCCGCGCTCCTCCAGCTTGGCGATGGCGTCGCGTAGGGACGGGCGCGACACGTCCAGCTTCACCGCCAGTTCGCGCTCGGCCAGCAGCTTCTCGCCCGGACGCAGCGCGCCTTCCAGGATCAGCCTTTCCAAATGCTCGGCAATGGCGTCGGCCAGCTTGGCCGGTTTGATCGTCCCCTGCATTGGCTGGGCGGCCTCTCCCTGCATGTCCCGATCCTCTTCAATAGCGACGGACGGACCAAGCGTCCAGAGCGGTGGCGGGACGGTGATGGGACGGTGGTGGCGCGGGGGCGATCCGCCGCGCCACCCCCCTACCAAAGTTGGTCGCTTGGCAAACGATTCAGCCATTGCACAGTCTGGTAAAATAATTTATCCAATTATCACCGTATGGATAAGAGATGTCCACCGCCGGCTGGATGGCAAGGGGTCTTCCCCATAGCTGCCCCCGGCGGAAGGCGCATCCACACGTACCGGGACAGGACGGACCAGCACCCGAAAGGGCGCATCCGCGCCGCCGCCGGGGCCGAGAGCCCCCGGCGGCGGTGAACGCCCCCGTTTTGCCGAACATCCGGCCTTCCTCCCGCGCCGCCATCCAGGCGCGGGCAGGGCGGATGCGTGCAAAATCGGCCTTCCTTCTCCCGGCGCGCCGTTCGGCCCGACATCACTCCCCGAGAAGGAGACCCCTGACGATGAGCTGGTCGCAAGTCTACGACCCGATGAACAACATCTGGCTGTCGACGCTGTTCGCGTCGCTGCCGGTCCTGGTGATGCTGGGCGGTCTCGGCATCTTCCACATGAAGGCGCACCGCGCCGCCCTGCTGGGTCTGGCGACCGCGCTGGCGGTGGCCGTCGCCGTCTTCGGCATGCCGGTGGCGATGGCGGGAAAGACCGCCCTGCTGGGTGCGGCCTACGGCCTGCTGCCGATCGGCTGGATCGTCATCAACATCATCTTCCTCTACCACCTGACCGAACAGCGCGGGCAGTTCAAGATCCTGCAGGAAAGCATCACCGGCATCACCAACGACCGCAGGCTCCAGCTGCTGCTGATCGCCTTCTGCTTCGGCGCCTTCTTCGAGGGGGCGGCCGGCTTCGGCACGCCGGTCGCCGTGACCGGCGCCATGCTGATCGGGCTGGGCTTCACCCCCCTGGCCGCGTCGGGCCTGTCGCTGATCGCCAACACCGCCCCGGTCGCCTATGGCGCGCTCGGCACGCCGGTGCTGGCGCTGGCCGCCGTCACCGGCCTGCCGCTCCTGGACCTGTCGGCGATGATCGGCCGGCAGCTGCCCTTCTTCTCGGTGCTGGTGCCCTTCTGGCTGATCGTCGCCTTCGCCGGCTGGCGCGGCATGATCCAGATCTGGCCCGCGATCCTGGTCGCCGGCGTCTCTTTCGCCGTCCCGCAATATCTGGTGTCGAACTATCACGGCCCCTGGCTGGTCGACGTCGCCGCCGCCATCGTCTCGCTGGTCTCGGTCACCCTGTTCCTGAAGGTCTGGCACCCGAAGGCGATCTGGCACACCGCCGGCGGGGCATCGGCCCTGACCCAGGGTGTCGGCGCCGCCGTGGTCCAGGGCGAGGCCCGCCGCGACCATGGCTACAGCGCCGCCGAGGTCCGCCGCGCCTGGACGCCCTGGGCGATCCTCAGCATCCTGGTCTTCCTGTGGGGCATTCCCGAGGTCAAGACCTTCCTCGACGGCGTGTCGATCTTCAAATTCCCGATCGACGGCCTGCACAACATGGTGATGCGCGTTCCCCCGGTGGTGGCGAAGGCCCATCCCGAGGCCGCCGTCTATACCCTGAACTGGCTGTCGGCCACCGGCACCGGCATCTTCATCGCCGCCGTCCTCTCCGGGCTGCTGATGGGCTATTCGCCGGTCGAGATGGTCAGGACCTACGGCCGCACCCTCTACGCCATCCGCAACTCGCTGCTGACCATCTCGGCGATGCTGGCGCTGGGCTACACCACCCGCTATTCCGGCCTCGACACCACGCTGGGCCTCGCCTTCGCCAATTCGGGCTTCCTCTACCCCTTCTTCGGCACCTTCCTCGGCTGGCTGGGCGTGGCGCTGACCGGGTCGGACACGGCGTCCAACGTGCTGTTCGGCAGCCTGCAGAAGGTGTCGTCGGAACAGCTCGGCCTGCCGCCGGTGCTGATGGCCGCCGCCAACAGCTCGGGCGGCGTGATGGGCAAGATGATCGATGCCCAAAGCATCGTCGTCGCCGCCGTCGCCACCAAGTGGCATGGGCATGAGGGCAAGATCCTGCGCTTCGTCATCTGGCACTCGTTGGCGTTGACCGCGCTGGTCGGCCTGCTGGTGATGGCCCAGGCCTATCTGTGGCCCTTCACCGCCTTGGTCATCGGTCGCTGATCACCGGACCGCCTCCCCCCCCACACCAGCAGGAGCCGCCGCCAATGCTGCCCTCCCCCTACGATCACGTGCTGGCCGCGCTTCGGTCCGTCATCCCGCAGGCGAGGCTGGTCACCGACCCGCTGCGCACGCTGGCCTACGGCACCGACGCCAGCTTCTATCGGCTGATCCCGAAGATCGTGGCACTGGTGGAGACGGAGGAGGAGGTGGTGCGGCTCCTGCGCATCACCCGGACGCACAAGGTGCCGGTGACCTTCCGCGCCGCCGGCACCAGCCTGTCGGGCCAAGCGGTCAGCGACAGCGTGCTGGTGGTTCTGGGCGACGGCTGGCGCGGCTGCGCCATCGCCCCGGACGCCGCCACCGTCACCCTGCAACCCGGCGTGATCGGGGCGGAGGCGAACCGCCGCCTCGCCCCGCTCGGGCGCAAGATCGGCCCCGATCCCGCTTCCATCGCCACGGCGAAGATCGGCGGCATCGCCGCCAACAACGCCAGCGGCATGTGCTGCGGCACGGCGCAGAACAGCTACCGCACGCTGGAGTCGATGCGGCTGGTGCTGGCCGACGGCACGGTGCTCGACACCGCCGACCCGGCCAGCCGCAGCCGTTTTTCCGCCAGCCATGGCGCGCTGCTCGACCGGCTGGCGGATCTCGGCGCCCGCACCCGCGCCGACAAGGCGCTGGCCGCCCGCATCCGCGACAAGTTCCGCATCAAGAACACCACCGGCTACAGCCTGAACGCCCTGGTGGACTATGAGGACCCGATCGACATCCTCCAGCACCTGATGATCGGGTCGGAGGGCACGCTGGGCTTCCTCTCCTCCATCACCCTGCGCACCGTGGTGGAGCATCCGCACAAGGCCAGCGCGCTGCTGTTCTTCCCCGACATCGCCGAGGCCTGCCGCGCGGTGGCCCTGCTGAAGGCCGCCCCGGTCGATGCCGCCGAGCTGATGGACCGCGCCTCGCTCCGCTCCATCCAGGACAAGCCGGGCATGCCGCCGCAGATCCGCGGCTTCGGTCCCGAGGCGGCGGCGCTGCTGGTGGAGACCCGCGCCGCGACCGCCGACGCGCTCGATGCCAACACGGCGCGGATCGCCACGGTGCTGGCCGGCTGCGCCACCATCGGCGACACCGGCTTCACCACCGACGCCAAGGCCTGCGAGGGCTTCTGGAAGATCCGCAAGGGCCTGTTCCCGGCGGTCGGCGCCATCCGCCAGACCGGCACCACCGTCATCATCGAGGATGTCGCCTTCCCCCTGCCCCGGCTGGCCGAGGCGACGCGCGAGCTTCAGGCGCTGTTCGAGCGCCACGGCTACCGCGAGGCGATCATCTTCGGCCACGCGCTGGAAGGGAACCTGCATTTCGTCTTCACCCAGGCCTTTGACACCCAGGCGGAGATCGACCGCTACCGCCGCTTCATGGATGATGTCGCGGCTCTGGTGGTCACCCGTTATGACGGCTCGCTGAAGGCGGAGCATGGCACCGGCCGCAACATGGCCCCCTTCGTCGAGATGGAATGGGGTCCGCAGGCCTATGGCCTGATGATGGAGATCAAGGCTCTCCTCGACCCCGACGGGCTGCTGAATCCCGGCGTCATCCTGAACGGCGACCCCGAGGCCCATCTGAAGAACCTGAAGCCGCTGCCGCCGGCCGACCCGCTGGTCGACACCTGCATCGAGTGTGGCTTCTGCGAACCGACCTGCCCGTCGCACCGTCTCACCCTGTCGCCGCGTCAGCGCATCGTCGGCCGACGCGAGATGGCGCGGCTGGAGGCCGCCGGCGACGACGCTCCCCGTCTGGCCGAGATCGCCGCCGCCTACGACCATCAGGGCATCGACACCTGCGCCGCCTGCGGCCTGTGCGCCACCGCCTGTCCGGTCGGGATCGAGACCGGGCTGCTGATCAAGTCCATGCGCGGCGGGCGGCGCGGCGCCGTGGCGCGCAAGGCGGGGGCGCTGGTCGCAAACCATATGGAAACCACGCTGGGCCTCGCCCGCGCCGGCCTGCGGCTGGCCGACCTCGCCCGCCGCACCATCGGCGAGGACGCCACCCGGATCGCCGCCCGCGCCCTGTCCGGCGGCGCCCTGCCCACGCTGCCGCACAATTTGCCGACGGCCGCGACCTTCACGCCGAACGCGGACGCCGCCGGTACGGATGATGTGCCGACTTTGGTCTACGCCCCCAGCTGCGTCAGCCGGACCATGGGACCGGCCGCCGACGACCCGCAGCGGCGCCCGCTGCCCGAGGTGGTCGAATCGGTGATGCGCAAGGCCGGCTTCCGCATCCTCTATCCGGAGGCGGCCGACGGCCAGTGCTGCGGCATGCCGCTGGAAAGCAAGGGGCTGATGGAGGCCGCCGACGCCAAGGCCGACGCCATGCTGGCCGCGCTGTCCAAGGCCAGCCGGGGCGGCCGCTATCCGGTGGTGATGGACACCAGCCCATGCGCCCTGCGTCTCAAGAAACGGCTGACCGATGCGGGCTTGCGCATCCTCGACGTGGCGGAGTTCCTCAGCGAGTTCGCCCTGCCCCGCCTCGCCATCACGAAGACGGCGGAGCCGGTGATGCTGCATCTGACCTGTTCCACCCGGCGGATGGGGCTGGACGGCGCCCTGACGGCGGTGGCGCGGGCCTGCGCCGAAACGGTGGTGGTTCCGCCCGATGTCGGCTGCTGCGGCTTCGCCGGCGACAAGGGCTTCACCACGCCGGAACTGAACGCCCACGCCCTGCGCCGTCTGCCGGCCGCCGTGCCGGACGGCTGCGCGTCGGGCTACTCCACCAGCCGCACCTGCGAGATCGGCCTGTCCGACAAGGCCGGCGTGCCCTACCGCTCCATCGTCTATCTGGTCGACGCTTGCGCGACGGCCAAGGCGGAGGAGCGGACGCGGGTGGCCGAACCGGCTTTTTGAGCGATGATTTGCGAAAGCGCCGGCGCCAAGCCATGCCAAGACTCCGCTGAGGAAACGCCCATGGACCACCAGCCCCCCAAACCCAGCCGCGTCTATTATTTCGGCACCTGTCTGGTCGACCTGTTCTTCCCCGATGCCGGCATGGCGGGGATCGAGCTGCTGCAATCCCAGGGGCTGACCATCGTCTTCCCGCAGGGGCAGAGCTGCTGCGGCCAGCCCGCCTACAATTCCGGCTACCGGGCCGAGGCGCTGAAGGTCGCCCGCGCCCAGCTCGACCTGTTTCCCGGCGAGGACCCCATCGTCGTGCCGTCCGGCTCCTGCGCCGGCATGATGAGGAAGCACTGGCCCGACCTGTTCCACGGCGAGCCGGACGAGGCCAAGGCGGCGCAGGTGGCGGGGCGCGTCTGGGAGCTGACCCAGTTCCTGGTCCATGTGCTGGACGTCCGGCTCACCGACAAGGGCGAGCCGCTGCGCGTCACCTGGCACGCCTCCTGTCATGCCCAACGCGAGATGGGCGTGGTGGAGGAGCCGAAGGCGCTGCTGCGCCAGCTCGCCAATGTCGAGCTGGTCGAGCTGAAGCGGGAAAAGGAATGCTGCGGCTTCGGCGGCACCTTCGCCGTCCGCCATCCGGAGATCTCCGCCGCGATGGTCGGTGACAAGGTGGCGGACATCGAAGGCACCGGCGCCGCCCGCGTGGTGTCGGGCGACTGCGGCTGCCTGCTGAACATCACCGGCGCGCTGGACGCCGGAGCCAAGGCCGCGCGCGGCCAGCACATCGCCCAGTTCCTGAAGGAGCGCATCCATGGACGGTAACGCACCGGATTTCGCCGCCGCCTCGCGCGCGGCGCTGGCCGACCCGGAGCTGCGCGGCAATTTCCGCCGCGCCATGGACGGCTTGATGAGCAAGCGCGCCGCCCAGTTCGCCGACACCGGCGAATGGACCGGGGTGCGGGCGCTCGCCGCGGCGGTCCGGCTGCGCGCCCTGTCCAAGCTGCCGGAACTGCTGGAAAAGCTGGAGGAGACCTGCACCCGCAACGGCATCACCGTCCATTGGGCCGCCACGACGGATGACGCCAACGCCATCGCGCTCGACATCCTGCACAAGGCCAACGCCAAGCTGGTGGTCAAGGGCAAGTCGATGGTGACGGAGGAGATGCACCTGAACGCCGTGCTGGAACAGGACGGCATCGAAGTGCTGGAAAGCGACCTCGGCGAATATATCGTGCAGATGGACGGCACCATGCCGTCCCACATCATCATGCCGGCGATCCACCTCAACACCAGACAGATCGCCCATCTGTTCAAGCGCAAGCTCAAGGACGCCGAAAGCCGGGAGGATGCCGCCTATCTGACCGACCTCGCCCGCCGGGTGCTGCGCGCCAAGTTCGAGGCGGCGGATGTCGGCATGTCCGGCGTCAACGCCGCGGTGGCGGAGACCGGCACCCTCTGCCTGATCGAGAATGAGGGCAACGGCCGCATGTGCACCACGGTGCCGCCGGTCCACATCGCCTTCATGGGGCTGGAGAAGGTGGTGGAGAGGCTGGAGGACGTGCCGCCGGTGATCAGCCTCTTGCCGCGCTCCGCCACCGGCCAGCCGATCACCACCTACGTCAACATGATCTCCGGCCCGCGCAAAGACGGCGAGAAGGACGGCCCGCGCGAGGTGCATCTGGTCATCCTCGACAATGGCCGCTCCGGCATCTACGCCGACCCGGAGCTGCGCGACACGCTGCGTTGCATCCGCTGCGGCGCCTGCATGAACCATTGCCCGGTCTACACCAAGGTCGGCGGCCATGCCTATGAGGCGCCCTATCCGGGGCCCATCGGCAAGATCCTGGTGCCGCAGATCGAGGGGCTGGCCAAGCGCGGCGCCATGCCCCACGCCTGCACCATGTGCAACGCCTGCGTCGAGATCTGCCCGGTGAAGATCCCGATCGTCGAGATCATGGGCCGGCTGCGGGTGGAGGCGGTGCGGCCCGGCGGTGCCGTGAAGGATGGCGGCGCCAAGGCCAGCCGGACGGAATCGATGGTGTGGAGCGGCTGGGCGGCGATGAACGCCTCTCCCACCGCCTACCGCCTCGCCACCGCGGCGATGAGCAAGCTCGGCAACGCCGCGCCCTCGTCGCTGCCCGTGCTGAAGGAGTGGACGAATGTCCGCACCAAGCCGCGCTTCGCCGGCCGCACCCTGCACGACCTCGCCCGCGCCAAGGGGATTCCCGATGTCTGACGCCCGCAACTCCATCCTGGCGAAGCTGCGCGCCACCCGCGACGCCCACCCGCTGACCCCGCCCGCCTCGGACTTCACGCCGATCGAGGCGAAAGTCTGGCCGGAAGAGGAGCGCCTGCCCCGCATCCGCCGCCTGATGGAGGCGGTGCACACCGAGTTCCTCGACGCCACCGAGGCCGACTGGCCGGCGGTGCTGCGCGGGTTCCTGGCGCGCGAGGGGGTGGGCTCGCTGCTCTACGCCCCGGCGACGGAGGCGGGCAAACGGCTGGTCGAGGGGTGGGAGAAAGGCCCTCTCCCGGCCCCCACCCTCATCCCCTACGACCGCCCGCTCGAAGACCTGAAGCCCCGGCTGTTCAACGCCATCGACGCCGGCCTGACCACCACGCGCGGCGCCATCGCCGAGACCGGCAGCCTGATCCTGTGGCCGACGGCGGAAGAGCCGCGCTCCTTGTCGCTGATCCCGCACATCCATGTGGCGTTGCTGCGCGCCGACATGCTGCACGACACCTTCCTGCAAGCGGTGCGCGCGCAGGGATGGGCGCAGGCGATGCCGACCAACGTGCTGCTGGTGTCCGGCCCGAGCAAGACCGCCGACATCGAGCAGACCCTGGCCTACGGCGTCCACGGCCCGAAGCGGCTGATCGTCCTGGTGATCCATCCATGATGGCCCGGCTCTACGAGGCGATCCTGCATCTCAGGCGCCTCGGCCACCGGGTGGAGAAATGCGAAGGGCGGCGCGGGCGACACCGGCTGGATGGGGCCGAGATCGCCGACGCCGCCCTTGTCGAGCTGGCGATGACCCGCGTCCGCCGGGCGGCGCGGGTGTCCTGTTCAGATCAGACCAGCCCGGATCAGGCCGGACGCACCGCCGCCGGACGGGTCACCGTCACCGCCGGCTTGCGGCCGTAGCGCTCGACGCTGAGACCCTCCATGTCGATGTCGGTCTGGCGGCCGCCGACCACATCGGCCAGCACGCGGGCCGAGCCGGCCGACATCGTCCAGCCCAGCGTGCCGTGGCCGGTGTTGAGATAGAGGTTGCGGATGTGGGTCGGCCCGAGGATCGGCGTGCCGTCCGGGGTGTTCGGGCGCAGGCCGGTCCAGAATTCCGCCTTCGACAGGTCGCCGCCCTTCGGGAACAGGTCGCTGACGACATGGTCCAGCGGCCCGCGGCGCTTCTCACGCAGGGTCAGGTCGAAGCCGGTCAGCTCCGCCGTGCCGCCGACGCGGATGCGGTCGCCCAGCCGGGTGACGGCGATCTTGTGCGTCTCGTCCATCACCGTCGATTCCGGGGCGTGGGCGGCGTCGGTGATCGGCAGGGTCAGCGAATAGCCCTTCACCGGATAGACCGGCAGGTCGATGCCCAGCGGCTTGACCAGCTTGGGCGAATAGCTGCCCATGGCGACGATGTAGCTGTCGGCGGTCAGCGTGCCCTGGTCGGTCACGACGCCGGTGATCCTGCGCCCGTCGCTCTCCAGCCCGCGGATGGAGACGCCATAACGGAACTCCACCCCGCGCTTGGCGGCATAGGCCGCCAGCTTGTTGGTGAACTGGAAACAGTCGCCGGTCTCGTCGCCCGGCAGATGCAGCGCGCCGACCAGCTTGTCCTTGACATGGGCCAAGGCCGGCTCGACCGAGGTCAGGCCGTCGCGGTCGAACAGGCTGTAGGGCACGCCGTAGCGCTCCAGCACCGCCATGTCGTAACCGGCGGCGTCCATCTGCTTCTGGGTGCGAAAGACCTGGAGCGTGCCCTGGGTGCGCTCGTCATAGGTGATGCCGGTTTCGGCGCGCAGCGCCTTCAGGCAGTCGCGGCTGTATTCGGCGACACGGACCATCCGGCCCTTGTTGAGCTGGTAACTCGCCTCGTTGGCGTTGGCCAGCAGCTTCAGGCACCAGGACCACATCGCCGGATCCAGCTTCGGCCGGACCACCAGCGGCGAATGCTTCATCATCATCCACTTGACGGCCTTGACCATCAGCCCCGGCGCCGCCCAGGGGGCGGAATAGCCCGGCGACACCTCGCCGGCGTTGGCGTAGCTGGTCTCCAGCGCCGGGCCTTCCTGACGGTCCAGCACGGTCACCTCATGCCCGGCGCGCGCCAGATAATAGGCGGTGGTGACACCGATGACGCCGCTGCCCAGAACGATCACGCGCATGAGACTGGCTCCCCGAGGGATGAAGGACTTCACATGGCGGACCTCATCGCAATTGGCATGCCAGATGCGGAAATGGCGGATTCGCTGCGATACGGCGAGGCCGGCGGAGAGGCTGGTGTATGCAGATGTTTACAGATGAGGGATACGCAGAGGGCAAAGCATTGCAAATAAAAGAACTATGAGGGTGTAAAGATTTTGATACGGTGTAATGAATTATGTACATTGATTGCCGGATGCCCCCTCCCGCCCCGGCACACTCCCCATGCGCATCAAAGTCACCTTCGCCGACCGTGTCGGCATCGCCCATGAGATCCTCGCCGTGCTGGCGCTGCGCCGGCTCAACGTGGTGGGTGTCGAGGTCGATCCGCCGCTGATCCACATCGACGCCCCCGGCCTCGATCCGGCGGCGCTGCCGGCGCTGTCCGACGCGCTGCGCACCATCGCCGGGGTGCGCGCGGTGGCCGCCATCGACATGCTGCCGGGCACGCGCCGGCGCCTGCATCTCGACGCGCTGCTGGCCGCCCTGCCCGACCCGGTGCTGGCGGTCGACCGCGCCGGGCGGGTGGTGGTGGCGAGCGCCGCCGCCGTCCAGGTCGCCGGATTGCCGGAATCGCGGCTGGCCGGCCTCGACCTCGGCGCGCTGCTGGACGATCCCGGCCTGACCCGCGAGCTGGCAGACGGCGGCTTCCGCATGTCGGGGCGCGAGGTGACGCTGAACGGCCAGCCTTTCCTGCTGGAGGTGACGCCGATCGTCGATGTCGAGGCGGCGGGCGCCGTCATCACCCTGTTCACCCCGTCGCGGCTGGGCGAGCGTCTCGACGCCATCCAGAATTTCGACGAGTTGGGGTCGGGCGGCGGCTTCGACCGCATCCTCGGCGAATCGCCGCCGGTCCGGGCGCTGAAGGCGCGCGCCGTGCGCGTCGCCGCGATGGAGGCGCCGCTGCTGATCCTGGGAGAGACCGGCACCGGCAAGGAGTTGATCGCCCATGCCTGCCACCGCGCCAGCCCGCGCCGCGACAAGCCCTTCCTGGCGCTGAACTGCGCCGCCGTGCCGGAGAATCTGGCGGAGAGCGAGCTGTTCGGCTATGCCCCCGGCTCCTTCACCGGGGCGCAGCGCGGCGGCAAGCCGGGCCTGCTGGAGCTGGCGCATGGCGGCACGGTGTTCCTCGACGAGATCGGCGAGATGTCGGCCTATCTCCAGGCCAAGCTGCTGCGCTTCCTCAATGACGGCAGCTTCCGCCGGGTCGGCGGCGAGCGCGAGCAGAAGGTGGATGTCCGCGTCATCAGCGCCACCCACCGCTCGCTGGAGGCCATGGTCGCCGATCACAGCTTCCGCGAGGATCTGTTCTACCGCCTGAATGTGCTGACGCTGGATGTGCCGCCCCTGCGCGAGCGCGGGCAGGACATCCTGCTGCTGGCCCGCCATTTCATCGCCCGGGCGGCGGCGCAGGCCCGCCGTCCCCCCGGCCGGCTGACCCCGGCGGCGGCGGCGGCGCTGCTGGCCAACCGCTGGCCCGGCAATGTCCGCCAGCTGGAGAATGTCATCTTCCGCGCCGTCACCATGACCGACGGCGGCGCGCTGGACGCCGCCGACCTGGAGCTGGCCGGCGCCGGCATCCAACCGGCCGACGCCTCGGCGGACGAGGTGGCCACTTGGGAGGCGGCGGTGGACGGGTTCGAGCGCGCCCTGCTGCGCCGGCTCTACCCGCGCTTCCCGTCCAGCCGCAAGCTCGCGGCGCGGCTCGCCACCTCGCACACGATGATCGCCAACAAGCTGCGCAAATACGGCATTCCGGAGCGCTGATCCCGGCGGTGAAACCGGCGGTCAGTGGCCTGACGGCTTGGCCGGGGCGGTGTGCTTGTCGGCGGCATGCTTGTCGGCGGCGGGTTTCGCCGCCGGCTTTTCCCCACCCTTTTCAGTGGCCTTCTCCACTGGCTTCTCCGCTGCCGGCGCCTCCAGGCCGGGCGGCGGACCGCCGAAGGTGATGGTCACCTCGACCACCGGCCCCGGATCGGGCTGGCTGTGATGGAACGCCGCCGCGGCCCCCGGCCCCAGCGTCTCGGCCGACGGCTCGACGACCCAGCTCTGCAACAGCTTGCGCTCCGGGCCGAAGCTGTTGACGCGCAACGGCGGCAGCCGGCGCTCGCCGTCGGTGGTGTTGGCGACCTCGCCGTCCAGCAGCAGGACGGTCTTTCCGCCCTCCTGCTTCTGTTCGGAATGGATGTTGCGCAGGTCCAGCCCGAATCCCGGCGGTTCGGCCGGCATGCCGGCGAGGTCATAGAGCCGGGCGGCGGGTGGCCAGCGGTCGACGAGGACGTCGCGGCCGAAATAGGCGCCGGCGGCGGACCCGGCGACCAGCAGACCCAGCAGGGCGAAGCCGATCACCGTGCCGCGCGCCGGTTTGGCACGCGGCCCCCTGCCATGCCTGATCCTGGCCCTGGCGCCTGGCTTCACCGGCATCGACGGGCGCAGCTCCGTCAGCGCGTCGGGGATGACCGGCTCGCTCTCCTGCCGCTCGGGCTTCTGCCACCACATGTGGCCGCAGCGGGCGCAACGGACCTTCCGGCCATCCTGACCGAGCGAGTCGTCGGACAGGGTATAGCGCGTTGAACAGGTCGGGCAGGAAACGATCATCGCGCCGTCGCAGAAAAGTTGGCACTTGCCTTATAGATAGGAGCGGCGCCCGGCGCAACCGGCAGCCACCCCTACCCGCGGGGTCGCATCCCCAGCCGGGCGAGCTTCTTGTAGAAGGCGGCGCGGGAAATGCCGAGCGCCCGTGCCGCCGCTTCCGCCCGGCCGCCGCCGGCCGCCAGCGCCCGGCCCAGCAGATCGCGCTCGAAGGCGTCGAACGCCTCGTCATAGCCCGGCACCGGCTCCCCACGGACGGGCGGCGGGGGAACCGCCGCCGGGCTCACAGCCTCCGGCTTCGCCACGGCCAAATCCGGCAGAGCCTCCGCAAGGTCGGCGGCGGTCAGCCGGGGACTGTCGCTCAGCAGACAGGCGCGCTCCAGCACGTTGCGCAGTTCACGCACATTGCCCGGCCAGCGATGGCGGCCCAGCGTCTCCACCGCCTCCGGGGTCAGGCCGCGTGGGGAAAGTCCGCCGCGGGCGGCGATGTCCTGCAGGATGGCCTCGGCGATCGCCTCCAGCCCGCCGCCCATCTCCGCCAGGGCGGGCAGGCGGATCGGCAGCACGTTCAACCGGTAATAGAGGTCGGAGCGGAAACGGCCGTCGCGGATGCGCCGCTCCAGATCGACGTTGGTGGCGGCGATCACCCGCACATCGACCTTCACCGGCCGGTCGGAGCCGAGCGGCTCGATCTCCTGCTCCTGCAGGGCGCGCAGCAGCTTGGCCTGCAACCCCAGCGGCATGTCGCCGATCTCGTCGAGGAACAGCGTGCCGCCGTCGGCGGTCTTGAAGCGTCCCTCCCGTCCACGGCGGTCCAATCCGGTGTAGGCGCCGGGCACCGCGCCGAAGAACTCCGCCTCCAGCAGCGTTTCCGGGATCGCCGCCACATTGACGCCGACGAAGCAGCCGCCGCTGCGCGCCGACAGCCCGTGGATGGCCTGGGCGATCAGCTCCTTGCCGGTGCCGGTCTCGCCCAGCAGCAGGATCGGCGCGTCGCTGCGGGCGGCGAGCCGCGCCTTGCGCTTGACCTCCAGGCAGACCGGGCTGTCGCCGACATAGCTCTGCAGCGTGTAGCGCGGCCGCCGGCCCTCGTCGAGCCGGCGCCGGGCCGCCGCCAGCTCCGCCTCCAGCCGGGACAGCTCGGCCAGCAGGGGCTTCAGCCGGTGCAGGCTGTCATAGAGGACGAAGCCGACGGCGCCGATCACAGCACCGGCATCGTCGGTCAACGGAAAGCGGGTGACCACCAGCCGCTGGGTTCCGAACAGCATCAGGTCGAGCAGGATCGGCTGGCCAGTCGCCAGGACCTGACGCAATTGCGAATGGGGGATGATCTCCTCCACCTCGCGGCCGATGGCCGCGGCGGGGTCGGCGATGCCGAGCATGCGGGCGTATTTGGCGTTGATCCACACCACCCGCGCCTCGCGGTCGACCGCCACCGTACCCTCGGACTGGGTCTCCAGCGCCTCGAACAGCGAGGGAATCGCCCGGCGCCGCAGCAGCGCCGCCTCGCCCTGCCGCGCGTCGGAGAATTGCCCGCCGTCCCGATCCGTCACGCCCGCCGCCTCCGCTTGCCGTTCCCCTTCCTTATCGGCCGCAACCGGCCCGATCCGCAACCGGATCCCGGCATGCCCCTTCCGGCCAGGGGGACCTGTCCCGATGGCGGAGACGGCGCGACCATCCCGGCGACCCCCTGTTCTGATCTGCACCGTCGCGTTTCCGCACGGTGACGATTTCCGATATCGAACAAGATGGGAGAGCACATCATGGCGAGCCAGAACGAAGGGCGCAGCGCCGGCGGCCAGCACTCCGGCGGCAACTTCAAGAATGATCCGGAGCGCGCGGCCGAAGCCGGCCACAAGGGCGGCCAGGTCTCGGGCGGCAACTTCAAGAACGACCCCGAACGCGCCTCGGAAGCCGGCAAGAAGGGCGGCGAGCACAGCCATGGCGGCCAGGGTGGCGGCCAGGGCGGCAAGGAGTGACCGGCACCGCCATCCGGTGACGGACAGCGGCCGATCATCACCGCCGGCCGCCGCTACGGAAAAAGCGCGCCCTCGGGGCGCGCTTTTTTCTTGTCCCGCATGGAGGCTTGCGCGGCTTCGTCGGACGGGTCCATTGTCTGCCGGCACACACCCGCAACCGTCCCCGCCGAAACCGCCGCCATGCCCCGCCCGCGATGACCCTTCCGTCAGTCCTGCTTCTGGCCGCGGTCGTCGCCACCTTGTGGATCGCAGCGCGCAGCTGGCTGCTTCCTCCCTTCCCCGGCCGTACCGACTTCGTGCTGATGCAGTTGTCGGCCACTTGGTGGTCGACGTCCGTCGCGGTGGAGAGCATGGTCACGGCGCCGGCCGACAAGCTGTTCTGGGCCGAGATGGCCTGGATGGGCATCGTCTGCACCCCCAGCCTGTGGGCCTTCTTCCTCTGGTCCTACACGCGGGGCGAGTTGCCGGCGCGCTGGCGGCTGGTGCTGGTGGCGGTCGGGCTGGCGAACTGGGCGATGGCGCTGACCAACGACCTGCATCACCTGTTCTACACCGCGACCCGCCCGATCGATGCGACGCCGGGCGCGGCGCTGGTCTACAGCCACGGGCTGCTGTTCTACGCCACCACCGTCTACATCTATGCCTTCATGGTGATGAGCATCGTCGTCACCGCCAGCGGCATCCATCGGGCGACGCGGGCCTACCGCACCCATTACCTGGGCTTCCTGGTGGTGATGGCGGTGCCGTGGACCGCCAATGCCAGCTATATTTTCGGCAACGTGACCCTGTTCAACCAGGACCCGACCGCCTTCAGCTTTCTGCTGATGGACGGAATCTTCTATTGGCTGATCACCCGGCGGCGCCTGTTCGAACTGCTGCCGGTCGCCCGCGACGCGCTGCTGGACGCGGTGCCCGACCCGGTGCTGGTCCTCGATGCCGACGGCACGGTGGTGGAGGCGAACCCGGCCGGGCTGGCGCTGGTGCGCGACGGCACGCCGCTCGGGCGCCGGCTGGCCGATCTTCCCGGACTGTCGGCGCTCGCCTCCTGGGACGCCGCTCTGCCGCTGGCGCTGGAGCTGGACTGCGGCGGCGATCCGCGCAGCTTCGAGGCGACCAGGGTTCCGCTGACCTCGGGCGGCGGGGCGCGGGAGGCCGGGGCGCGGGAGGTCGGCCGCCTGCTGCTGCTGCGCGATGTCACCCACCGCCGCCGGGCCGAGATGCGGCTGGAGGACAGCGTGCGCCGCCTCGACCTCGCCCACCAGGAGACGGAGCGGCGGCTGCTGGCCGAACAGGAGGCCAAGCGGGCGCTGAAGGGCTTCCTGTCGATGGCCGCGCACGAGTTCAAGACCCCGCTCGCCATCATCGACGGCGCCGCCCAGATCCTGCTGCTGGATGCCGAGGGCAAGGCCCCCGCCATGCTGCCGCGGCTGGAGAAGATCCGCCGCGCCGTGCGGCGGCAGGTCAATATTCTGGACACCTGCCTGGCGGACGACCGGCTGAACGACCCCGCCTTCACGCTGCATCGCGACCGGGTGGAGCTGCCGGCCCTGCTGCGCGCCGCCGCCGCCGCGCAGTGCGACGCGGCACCCGGCCGGCGCATCGACCTTTATCTCGACGATTGTCCGCCATGGCTGACCGCCGACGGCCCGATGCTGGAGCTGTGCGTCCACAATCTGCTGAACAACGCGCTGAAATACTCCCCGCCCGCCAAGCCGGTCAGGCTGGCCGTCCGCGAGGAGGATGGGGCGGACGGGCATTGGCTCGCCCTGTCGGTGACCGACCAGGGCATCGGCATCCCGGCGGGCGAGCGCGACCGGGTGTTCGACCGTTTCTTCCGCGCCTCCAACACCGGGACGGCGGCGGGCAGCGGCGTCGGGCTGAACATGGTCCGCCGCATCGCCCTGCTGCATGGCGGAACGGTGGCGGTGGACAGCCGGCTGGGCGAGGGCAGCGTCTTCACGCTGCGGCTCCCGCTGTGCCGCGAGGAGGCACTCCGCGAGGCCGGGAATGCCGGCGGGATGATCGGCGGGGGAGATCGTTTCTTGCATTGATTGACCGGTGAAGGGAATAATCCCGCTCCCTCCATCTGGACCCTGGCAATATGAGCGAACACGACCCCACCGTCGTCCGGCCGGTGCCGAAACCCCGCGTCCCCCTGGGCATCGAAGAGCTGCTGGTCGCCCTCACCATGGCGGTGGTGGCCCTGATCACCTTCGCCAACGTCGTGGTGCGTTACCTGACCGACGTCTCCTTCGCCTTCACCGAGGAATATTCCATCGCGCTGATGGTGATCATGACCTTCCTCGGCGCCTCGGCGGCGGTGGTGAAGGACCGCCACATGCGGATCACCTTCCTGACCAGCAAGCTGTCGCTCGCCAACCGCCGCCGGGCGGAGATCTTCGCCATGGCCTGCACCGCCGCCATGTTCGCCCTGCTGGTGGTCTATGGCGCCTGGACGACCTGGGACGATTACCGGTTCGAGGTGACCTCGCCGGCGCTGGGGCTGCCGCAATGGATCTACACGATCTGGCTGCCCCTGCTGTCGGCCGTCGTCACCCTGCGCGCGCTCGGCCGCATGATCCGCATCGCCCGGCGGACGGAGAAGTTGGAGGGCGAGGCATGATCACCGTCCTGCTGTTCGGGTCCTTCCTGGTCATGCTGCTGCTGGGGGTGCCGATCGCGGTCTCCCTCGGGCTGGCCGGCACCGCCGCCATCGGCTTCGCCCATCTCGGCGTCATCTCGGTGCCGACCAGCGTCTATACCGGCATCGCCAAATACCCGCTGTTGACCATCCCGATGTTCGTGCTGGCCGGCACCATCTTCGACCGCTCGGGGGTGGCCCAGAAGCTGGTGCGCTTCGCCACCGCCGTCATCGGCCAGGGCAAGGGGGCGCTGGCGGTGATCGCCGTGGTGGTCGCGATGATGATGGGCGGCATCGCCGGCTCCGGCCCGGCCATCGCCGCGGCGGTCTGCGGCGTCATGGCGCCCAGCATGATCCGCGCCGGCTATCCCCGCCCCTACATCGCCGGCGTCATCGCCGCCGCCGCCGCCACCGACATCCTGATCCCGCCCTCGGTGGCGCTGATCATCTACAGCGTGCTGGTCCCGGCCGCCCCGGTCACCGCCATGTTCGCCGCCGGCATCATTCCGGGGACGCTGGCCGGTCTGGCCCTGATCATCCCCACCCTGTGGCTGGCCCGGCGTTACAATCTGGGCGGCGACATGGCGGGCGAGCCCCGCCCGCCCTTCTGGAGCAGCCTGTGGGACGCTTCGCTCGGCATGTTCGCCAAGGTGCTGATCCTGGGCGGCCTCAGGCTCGGCGTCTTCACCCCGACCGAGGCGGCGGTGATCGCCGTCGCCTACGGCCTGCTGCTGGGCATGGTGGTCTACCGCACGATCAAGGTCCGCGACCTCTATTCGATGATGGTCGAGGCGGCGGAGATCTCCGCCATCATCCTGACCGTCATCGCACTGGCCAGCGTCTTCGGCTGGGCGATGAGCACCCTGTCGATCATCGATCCCATCGCCAACGCCATCGTCAATCTCGGCATCGGCGAATATGGGGTGATGTTCCTGCTGATGATCATGCTGATCGTCATCGGCACCTTCCTGGACGGCGTGTCGACCTTCATCATCCTGCTGCCGCTGCTGATCCCGATCGCCATGACCTATCACTGGGATCTGGTGTGGTTCGGCGTGCTGCTGACGCTGAAGATCGCCATCGGCCAGTTCACCCCGCCGATGGCGGTCAACCTGATGGTCACTTGCCGCATCGCCGGCTGCACCATCGAAAGCACCATTCCCTGGGTGCTATGGCTGATCCTGACCATGTTCCTGACGCTCGCCGCCGTGGTGATCTGGCCCGATCTGGCGCTGTGGATGCCGCGCCGCATGGGGTTCTAGGGGAGGGGGTTCTAGGGGAGAGGGTCTAGACACGGGGCTGGAGGAAGCGGGCGACGTCGCGGCTGGTCAGGTGCAGGCTGGCCGCGGCGCCAAGGCCGCGCCGCGCGATCTTGCCGGCCGCCGCCGCCTCGAAGGCGGCGCGGTGGGCGGCGGCATGGGCGAGGCAGTCCTCCGGCACCGGTTCCCGCTTGTCGAGCAGGGCGCGGAAGGCCAACCGGTGGACGGCACACCAGCCGCCATGGCCGGCCGGGCGGAAGACCAGCGCGTCGATGTCGGCGCGCCAGGACGCCCAGCCCGTCATTCCCGCAACCCCAGCCGCCGGGCGAGGCGGAACAGGTTGCTGCGGTCGAGCCCGAGCGACCGCGCCGCCCGCGCCCAGTTGCCGCCATGGCGGGCCAGATGGGCGCTGACCATCCGGCGCTCGAGCGCCTCCACCGCCTCGCGCAGCGGCAAGTCTGGCAGCTCCGCCACCTCCCCGACCTCCGGCGCGCGGGGCCGGGGGGCCGGCATCGCCGACGACGGGGCGCCGGCTTCCCCCTCCTCCGCATCGGCCAGCCCCAGATCGGCCGGGGTCAGGGTCAGCACGCCGCCGTCGGGCGGCCGGGCGACGCGGGCGCGGATGGCGCCGCGGCCGATGGCATGCTCCAGCTCGCGCACGTTGCCGGGCCAGGGATAGGCCAGCATCCGCCGTTCCGCCGCCGGCGACAGGCGCAGGTTGCGCAGGCCCAGCCGCGCCCTGTTGCGCTCCAGGAACAGCCCGGCCAGCCGCAGGATGTCGGTGCCGCGGTCGCGCAACGGCGGCACCCGCAGCGGATAGACGCTGAGCCGGTGATAGACGTCGGCGCGGAAGCGCCCCTCACGCACCTCCGCCGCCAAGTCGCGGTTGGTGGCGGCGATCACCCGCACATCGACGGTGATGTGCCGGTCGGAGCCGACGCGCTGGATCTCGCCATTCTGCAACGCCCGCAGCATCTTCGCCTGCGCCGCCGCCGGCAGCTCGCCGACCTCGTCCAGGAACAGGGTGCCGCCGTCGGCCAGCTCGAACTTGCCGCGCCGGTCGGCCAGCGCCCCGGAGAAGGCGCCGCGCACATGGCCGAACAGCTCGCTTTCCACCAGCGCGTCCGGCAGGGCGGCGCAGTTGACGTGGACCAGCGGTCCGCCGGCCCGGCGGGAACGGGCGTGCAGCCGCCGCGCCACCAGCTCCTTGCCCACCCCGGTCTCGCCCAGCACCAGGACGACGAGGTCGCTGGCCGCCACCGTGTCGATCTCCGCCAGCAGGCCCGCCATCGCCGGGCTGGAGCCGACGGGGGCGAAGTCGCCTCCCGACGGCGCATCGTCGGGGAGCCGCAGGCCCACACCTCCCTCCCCCGCCGCGACCACCCGCCGCTCCACCGCGGCGGCGAGATCGGCGGCGAAATGCGCCCAGGCGGCGATCGCCTCCTCCCAGCCGTCAAAGCGTCCCTCGTTCAGCGCGTCCAGCGTCAGCATGCCCCAGGGGCGTCCATCGACGCTCAGGGACGCCCCGACACAGTCATGGACATGCAGACGCTGGTCGAGGTCGGGGATCAGCCCGTCATAGGGGTCGGGCAGCTCGCAGCCGGCGGGAAAACGCAGCGGCCCGCCGCCCGCCCCGGCGATCGCCTTCAAGCGGGGATGATCCTCCAGCCCAAAGCGCCGGCCGAGCGTGTCGGGGCTGAGCCCACGCGTGGCGAGCGGAACCAGCGGCCCATTCCCGGAACCCCGGTCAAGGCGCAGCAGCGCGCAGGCGTCGCAGGGCAGATGCCGGGCCATCAGGTCGAGCAGCAGCGGCCACAGCCGCGCCGGCTCGTCCAATGCCAGCAGCAGCGCCCCGGCCTCCTCCAGCGAAAGGGCCGGTGGGAGCGGCGTTGTCGGAATGACCGCATCGTTGTCCATTCGACATCATACCCCACGCGGTCGATCCGACAACAGCCCGGCCACGCGGCGCGGATTTCCGGGCTGCGTCGCTTTGGCACAGGGCTTGCCATCCGATTGCGACATCGTGACGCGCAAAAGGATTGCCCCTGCCATGCTGACCCCCGCCCAGATCGCCGTCATCAAGGCCACCGCCCCGGTGGTGGCCGCCAACGCCACCAGGATCACCGGCACCTTCTATCCGCTGATGTTCGAGCGCTTCCCCGAGGTGCGCGCCGTCTTCAACCAGAGCCACCAGCGCAACAGCGCCCAGCCGGAGGCGCTGGCCAACGCCATCATCGCCTATGCCACCAACATCGACCGGCTGGAGGTGCTGGGGCCGGCGGTGGAGGGGATCGTGCAGAAGCACGTCTCGCTCAACATCACCCCCGACCAGTACAAGATCGTCGGCACCTGCCTGATGGAGGCGATCGGCACGGTGCTGGGCGACGCGGTGACGGCCGAGATCGCCGACGCCTGGGGGGCGGCCTATTGGCAGCTCGCCGAGCTGCTGATCGCGGCGGAGGAAAAGGAATATGCCCGCAAGGCGGCGCTGACCGGCGGCTGGCGCGGCGCGCGGCGCTTCCGCATCGTCGGGAAGACGCCGGAAAGCGCCGTCATCACCTCGTTCCGGCTGGCGCCGGCCGATGGCGGGCGGGTGATGGACTTCCAGCCCGGCCAATATCTCGGCTTGCGCCTGACCATCGATGGCGAGACCGTTCACCGCAACTACAGCCTGTCGGCCTCGCCCAACGGCCATGACTACCGCATCTCGGTGAAGCGCGAGCCCCATGGGCTGGTTTCCGGCTTCCTGCACGACCGTGCCCAGCTTGGCGACGAGATCGACGTCTACCCGCCGGCCGGCGAGTTCGTGCTGCGCCAGGGGAGCGGCCCGCTGCTGCTGATCACCGGCGGCGTCGGCCAGACCCCGGCGCTGCCGCTGGCCGAGCAGGCGCTGGCCGCCGGACGCGAGGTCATCTATGTCCATGCCGCCCTCAACGGCTCGGTCCACGCCTTCCGCCGGCAGATCGACGAGTTGGCCGCCCGGCACGACACCTTGAAGCCGGTCTACTGCTATGCCGAGCCGCAGCCGGGCGACACGCCGCACATGGTCGGGCTGCTCGACCAGGAGCGGCTGGCCGGGTTGCTGCCGCGGGACCCCGGCGTCGCCGCCTACATCGTCGGTCCGAAGCCCTTCATGGCCGCCGTCGTCAAGGCGCTGTCCGCGCTCGGCCTGCCGGACAAGGCCATCGTCCACGAGTTCTTCGGCCCGCGCGAGGCACTCGCCTGACACGGCGCCGCAGCGGTTCAGCCCCTGACCGGAAGGGCCGGCCTGTCCCGGGGCCGGCCCTTTTGCCGTGCCGGTCCCCGCTTTCACCCCCCTCAGGCATCGCCCGCGGAGGACGAAAGCAGAGCTGTTGTATCGTCATGATGGCCTGTGGTCCGTTTCTCCCGGCCTTTCATACCTGCTCAAGTCCGACGAATTATACTCTCCCTTCCGATGAAATGGACCCGTGGGCCGGCGGAGTGATTATTGCGCCGCAGCACGGCGTAGCGACCATCATGAAAGAACTGTGGATTCTCCTTATTTCTTTCTTAGAGATTTTGGCGCTTTCCTACTTCCGGAACGAGAAGATTGTTTAAAATTGTTCCAATCTCCGTGGCAGCGGCCGCAACCATGCGGCGACCATGCCGGGATGGTGGAACCAGGAAAATATCTGCGGCGAGAGCCGGAACGGCGAACCGCGGTGACCGATCATGCGGCGGTGACCGAGCACCGGAGGGGAGGACAGGATGCCGAACGACAGCCTCAGCATGACGCCCAGCACCATGATGCCCAGCACCATGACGCCCAATGGCACGCACGCCCGGCGCGGCGCCTGGTATTCCGGCCTGCGCGTCAAACTGATGATCGCCATCGCCGTGGTGCTGTCCGGCACGCTGGTGGCCGCCGCCGTCGCGCTGATCGGTTATGCCAATGTGCGCACCACAATCGACACCATCGTCGGCGAAGCGGTGCCGGCGATGACCGAGGGCATGGCGGTGGCGCAGCAGGCCGAACGGCTGGTGGCGCTGGCCCCGGCCCTGACCTCCGCCACCAACGCCGCGGCGCGCGAGGCGGTGTCGGCGGACCTCGCCAAGGAGAAGGAGGAGTTCAACGCGCGGCTGACCCGCCTGCGGGCCACCGGCTCCGCCGGACCCCAGCTCGCCGCCATCGAAGAGGCGTCGAAGGGGCTGCTCGCCAATCTGGCCCAGCTCGATCAGGCGGCCGCCGAGCGGGTGGGGCTGGCCACCGACCGCATGGGGACGATGCCGAAGGTGATGGCGGCGGAGGCCGAGATCCAGAAATTCGCCGCCCCTTGGATGTCCGTCCTCAACAATGACGAGGAACAGGCCCGCTCGACCCTGGCCGAAGAGGATGCCACCCCCGCCGCGATGCGCGAGGCGGCGGCCAGCCTGACCGATGTCATGACCAAGAAGAAGCCGGTGCAAACCGTCACCGCCGACGCCGCCACCATCCGCAACATGCTGATGGAGGCCGCGAGCACCGATGACGAGCAGCGGCTGGCCATCATCGAGACCAGGATCACCCTGTCGCTCGCCAACCTGTCGAACAACGCCCAGCTTCTGCCGGACCGTCTGGCCGCCGTCACCTCCAAGCAGGCGGAGCTGTTGACCGGCTTCGCCAACGGCGAAAAGTCCCTGATCACCATCCGCCAGAAGGAGCTGGCGATCGAGGGCTATTTCACCCAGCTTCTGGAGAGCAACCACGCCCTGACCAACACCCTGGCCAAGGGCATCGCCACCTTGGTTGAGGGCCAGAAGGCCAGCATCGCCGAGGCCATCGACGCCACCGCCCGCATGCTGGACAACAGCCGCCTGACCCAGATCGCCGTCGCCGCCGCCAGCATCCTGGTGTCGATCCTGGTGGTCTGGCTCTATGTCGGCCGGGTCATCATCCGCCGGATGCTGGCGCTCAAGACCGGGATGGGCCGGATCGCCGCCGGCGACCTCGACGCCGAGATCGCGCTGGCCGGCCAGGATGAGATCGCCGAGATGGGGACGGCCCTGCTGGTCTTCCGCGACACCGCCCGCGAGGTGGAGACCACCCGCGCCGCCGCCGAGGCCGAGCGCCTGCGGGCCGCCGGCGAACGCCGGCAGACCATGCTGTCGCTGGCCGACCAGTTCGAGAGCGGCGTGAAGACGGTGGTGGAGACGGTGTCCGCCGCCGCCACCCAGATGCACCAGACCGCCGCCGGCATGGTGGCGACCGCCGACGACACCTCCCGTCAGGCCGGCAACGCCGCCGAGGCGGCTGAAACCGCCTCGGTCAATGTCGACGGCGCCGCCTCGGCCGCGCATCAGCTGTCGCGGTCGATCAGCGAGATCTCCCGGCAGGTGACCGAATCGGCCTCCATCGCCGCCAAGGCTGCCGGCGAGGCGGAACGCACCGACGGCACCATGCGCGCCCTGAACGAGGCGGCGGGCCGCATCGGCGCCGTGCTCGACCTGATCTCCGACATCGCCGGCCAGACCAACCTTCTGGCGCTGAACGCGACCATCGAGGCCGCCCGCGCCGGGGAGGCCGGCAAGGGCTTCGCCGTGGTGGCGCAGGAGGTCAAGCAGCTGGCCAGCCAGACGGCGAAGGCGACCGACCAGATCGCCGGCCAGATCGGCGCCATGCAGCAGGCGACCGGCCAAGCGGTCGACGCCATCCGCAGCATCGGCCACACCATCGGCCGCCTGAACGACATCGCCGCCAGCATCGCCGCGGCGGTGGAGGAACAGGGTGCCGCCACCTCCGAGATCGCCCGCAACGTCCAGCAGGCGGCGGGCGGGACCGCCCAGGCGTCGCACAACATCGGCGAGGTGCGCACCGCCGCCGGCCAGACCGGCCGTTCGGCGCAGGAGGTCCTGTCGGTCGCCCAGGAGGTCTCGTCCCAGACCGGCCGCCTGCAACAGCAGATCGACCGCTTCCTCAGCCAGGTGCGGTCGGCCTGATCCCGGCCCGGCCCGTCGGCCAACGCCCCTCCTCCGCAAGGAAAGAGGGGCGTTGCCCCGGTCAGACCCGCCACGGTCAGCCCTGGACCACCGTCTGGCGCTGGGTGCCGAGCCCCTCGATGCCCAGTTCCACCACATCGCCGGCCTTCAGGAAGACCTGCGGCTTCCGCCCCATGCCGACGCCGGGCGGGGTGCCGGTGGAGACGATGTCGCCCGGCTGAAGGCTCATGAAGCGCGACAGGTAGGACACCAGATAGCGGACGCCATAAACCATCGTGGCGCTGCTGCCGTCCTGATACCGCTGGCCATTGACCTCCAGCCACATCTTGAGGGCCTGCGGATCCGCGATCTCGTCGCGGGTCACCAGCCAGGGGCCGGTCGGGCCGAAGCTGTCGCAGCTCTTGCCCTTGGTCCACTGGCCCTGCCGTTCGATCTGGAAGGCGCGTTCGGACACGTCGTTGACGATGCAATAGCCGGCGACATGGTCCATCGCCTCGTCTTCCGAGACGTATTTGGCGGTCTTGCCGATGACGAAGGCCAGCTCGACCTCCCAGTCGGTCTTCTCGGAGCCGCGCGGCAGCTCGATCGGGTCGTTCGGCCCGACGATGGCGCTGGTCGCCTTCATGAAGATGATCGGCTCCGGCGGCACCGCCATCCCGGTCTCCGCCGCATGGTCGGAGAAGTTCAGGCCGATGCAGACCATCTTGCCGACCTGCCCGACGCAGGGGCCGAGGCGCGGCGTCCCCTCCACCAGCGGCAGCGTCGCCGGGTCGATCGCCCGCAGCCGGTCCAGCCCGTCCGGCAGCAGGGTGGTGCCGGCGATGTCGCCGACCTGGGCCGACAGGTCGCGGATGCGGCCGTCGGCATCCAGAAGGCCCGGCTTTTCCTGGCCCGGCGGGCCGTAACGCAGCAGTTTCATGAAACCCTTCCTGAAAAACGGAGGTTGGAACGGGAGCCGGCCGGAGGAGCCGGCCCGGCAGGATCGTCGCGGACGATCAAGGCGGACCATCACGGGGCCGCGCCAACAAAATGTAGCATTGCTTCACGGGCGGGTCGACAATCCGGCATATCTGTAGTAAAACTACATTCGTTTCCCCCGTCCTTTCGGCAGCCGCACCGGCCACCCCCATGCTGGACACGATCGTCTCCTCCCTCGACAGCCTCCGCCGCGCGGAAGCGGCGGTGGCGCGCTCGGTGCTGGCCGATCCGGAGGCCGCGGTGCGCGACAGCCTGGCCCAGCTGGCCGGCAAGGCGGGGGTCAGCGAGCCGTCGGTGCTGCGCTTCTGCCGTTCGACCGGCTTCGGCGGCTTCCAGGAATTCAAGATCGCGCTGGCCCAGCATCTGGCGGCCGCCGCCGCGCGGGAGGAGGCCGGCGAGCGCCCGACCCCGCTGGTGCGCGACCTCGCCCCCGGCGACAGCGTCGCCAGCGCGGCGGAAAAGGTGCTGAACCGCTCGATCGACGCGCTGGTGCGCCTGCGCGGCCGGCTCGACACCAACGCCCTGGAGCGCGCCGCCGCCGCGCTGGCGCGGGCCGGGCGGGTGCAGATCGTCGGTGTCGGCGCCTCGGGCACGGTGGCGCTGGACGCCCACCACAAGCTGTTCCGCCTGTTGCCGCAGGTCAGCGCCAGCACCGACGCCCATCTCCAGGCGATGGCGGCGGCGACGCTCGGCCCAGGCGACGCCCTGCTGGCGATCTCCAAGACCGGGACCAGCGACGAGATCTTCGACGTCGCCGCCATCGCCCGCGACGGCGGGGCGACGGTGATCGCCATCACCGCGTCGGCGACCCCGCTGGCCGAACGCGCCGACATCCGCCTGACCGTCGATGTCGACGAGGACACCGCCGTCCACACCCCGATGGCCTCGCGCCTGGCCCAGCTCGCGCTGGTCGACGCGCTGACCGTCGCCGTCGGATTGCAGGCGCCGCCCGGCCTCGACCGCCGTCTCGCCCGCATCAAGGCGGTGCTGGCCGGGCACCACCGCGTGCCCGAGCGGCCCGTCGCCGTTTCCCCCCTCCCCCGCAAGACCTCCCTCCGGGAAAATTCCCAAAGGCAAACCTCCGAGGAATCCTGATGTCCGCCACCCAGACCCCCGCCGAAATCCTCGACCAGCTCGTCGCCTATGGCGTCGTCCCGGTCATCCGCAACAGCTCCGCCGATCTGGCCCGCACCGCCGTGACCTGGCTGCGCGAAGCCGGCTACGGCACCTTCGAGATCACCATGACCACCCCCGGCGCCGTCGGCCTGATCGAGGAGCTGTCGGCGGCGGGTGGCGCCCTGATCGGCGCCGGCACGGTCCTGACCCCCGCCGCCGTCGCCGACGTGGTGAAGGCCGGCGCCCGTTACGTCGTGTCGCCCTGCGTCGTGCCGAAGGTGGCCGCCGCCTGCCGCGACCATGGCGTCGCCTGCCTGATGGGCGCCCTGACCCCCACCGAGGTGCATGCCGCCATCTCCGCCGGCGCCGACGCCATCAAGATCTTCCCGGCCTCCACCGTCGGCCCGGCCCACATCAAGGCGCTGAAGTCGGTCTTCCCCGGCGTGCGCTTCGTCCCCACCGGCGGCATCGACGCCACCACCGTCGCCTCCTATGTCGCGGCCGGGGTGGCCTGCGTCGGCGCCGGCGGCAAGCTGGTCGACGAGGGGCTGGTCAAGAAGGGCGACCGCGAGGCCATCCTCGCCGCCGGACGCCAGCTGATGGACGCCTACCGCGCCGCCAAGGCGGCCTGAGGCCGGAGCGGGGTGGGGGTGGGGACCGCCTCCCCCACCCCACCGCCCGATCGACCAACCGGCCGCCCGGCCAGCCGACACATCCCAGCAATGCCCGACCATTTTGCGCGACTTTTCACGCCCGCCCTTGACGGGCGCGGCGCTTTGCCCACATAAGTCTTCATAGAAACATCAAGGACTTTCGGCGGTTTGCCGTCCGACTTCCCCGCCTTCACATCCGACCAGCCGTCCGACGGCCGCCGCATGGCGCCTCCGGCAAGGTCTCCCACCCATGACGGACCCCGCATCGACGAGCGATGCACGCCGTCCGGCAGCGTCGAATGCCGGCTTTTACGAGACGTACGACAGAGGCATGACATTTGATTCACGGCGGCGCCGGATGGCGCCGAACAACCGCGCACGCAACCAGCGTCCGCGTGAGGACTTCGACGGCGCCCGCCCGCCCGTCAGCGCGGCGCATGGCGGCGGCCCCACCGGCCCGGTTCCGGGCAAGGACGAGATCCTGTTCCTTCCGCTGGGCGGCTGTTCCCGCATCGGCATGAACATGGCGCTCTACGGCCATGCCGGCAAATGGCTGATCGTCGATGCCGGCGTCGCCTTCGTCGGCGACGAGATGCCCGGCATCGACAGCCTGATGGCCGATCCGACCTTCATCGAGGAGCGGATGCAGGACGTCGTCGGGCTGGTGGTGACCCACGCGCACGAGGATCATATCGGCGCGATCCATCACCTGTGGCCGCGCCTGCGCTGCCCGATCCATGCCAGCCCCTTCGCCTCGCACATCATCCGCGAGCGGTTGAAGGAAAAGGGCGCGCATCGCGCCGCCAAGGTGCAGACCTTCGAGATCGGCGACACGCTGACCATCGGTCCCTTCCGGATCGAGACCATCGCCGTCACCCATTCGATCCCCGAACCGATGTCGCTGGCGATCCGCACGGCGGCCGGCACGGTGCTGCACACCGGTGACTGGAAGTTCGACCCCGATCCGCTGATCGGCCGCACCACCGATTTCCGGGCGCTGAAGCGGCTGGGCGACGAGGGGCTGCTCGCCATGATGTGCGACAGCACCAACGCCGACGTTCCCGGTTCGACCGGGTCGGAGGCCGACGCCCGCGCCGGCCTGATGGCGGCCTTCGCCGGCCGGTCGGGCGCCATCGCGGTGACCGGCTTCGCCTCCAACGTCGCCCGCATGACCGCGGTGGCGGAAGCGGCGGCGGCGGTCGGGCGCAAGGTGGTTCTGGTCGGCCGCTCCATGCTGCGCATGGAGAAGGCGGCGCAGGCCTGCGGCTATCTCGACCATGTGCCGGAATTCATGGATGTCCGCGAGGCGTCCTGGACCCCGCGTGAGAATCTGGTCTTCCTGTGCACCGGCAGCCAGGGCGAGGAACGGGCGGCGCTGAGCCGTCTGGCCCGCAACGAGCATCGCGACCTCTGGCTGGAAGAGGGCGACACCGTCATCTTCTCCGCCCGCACCATCCCCGGCAACGAGGAGGCGCTGGCGGAAATCCATGAGCACCTGCGCGGCATGGGGGTGGAGATCGTCACCCCGGCCGACGCGCCGGTCCATGTCTCCGGCCACCCGAAACGCGACGACCTCGCCCGCATGTATGGGCTGGTGCGTCCCCGCTTCGCCGTGCCGGTCCATGGCACCATCGAGCATATGGAGGCCCACGCCCGCCTCGCCCGTTCCTGCGGCGTCGAACGCGCCCTGGTGCCGGAGGACGGCGACATCCTGCGCATCGCGAAGGAGGGCACCCGCGTGATCGCCCATATCGAGCCCAAGCGCCTCGCCAACACCGGACGGGAGCTGATCTCCTGGGTTCCCCCCGCCGCGCAAGCGGAAGCGGAACGGGTCGCGGCCTGACCGCCTGCGCGTCCTGGACATGCAAAAGCGAACGGGTCCCGTGGGATGTCCCACGGGACCCGTTCGCTTTTTACACCGGAACCCTCATTCCGCCGGGGTGGCGACCATCGGCACCTCGATGGCGCGGGTTTGCAGCAGGTCCTTCCACTTCCTGAGCGCGGCGATCAGGATGACGAAGCCCAGCGCCAGCATGATGATCGAGATGCCGGCGTTGAAGGGGTTGTAGCCCTTGGACGCCGTGTTCAGATAGACGTTGGCGATCATCCAGTAGCCGGCGGCGTTCACCGTGACGAACAGGTAGGCCAGCGGGATCAGGCAGGTCAGCATATAGACCCGCTTCTGGGCCAGCCGCAGGATGATGGTGGCGCCGATGATCAGGCCGACCGAGGCCATCAGCTGGTTGGACACGCCGAACAGGGCCCAGACCGAGTTGATGTCGCCCGACGTCAGCAGATAACCCCAGGCGACGCAGGCGATGACGCTGGCGATGATCGATCCGGGAACCCAGTCCAGCCGCTTCATCGGGGCATAGAGGTCACCCAGCAGATCCTGGATCAGGTAACGGGCGACGCGGGTGCCGCTGTCCACCGCGGTCAGGATGAACACCGCCTCGAACATCACGACGAACTGGAAGAAGTAGGAGGCGAGGCTGTTGAACCACGGCACGCGGGTGAAGATCTCGGTCATGCCGACCGCCAGCGTCACAGCGCCTCCGGTGCGGCCATAGAGGTCGAGGCCGATGTCCTGGCTCAGCCGCGGCAGGTCGACGACGTCCATGCCCAGGGCCTTGAAGGCGGCCGGCGCCGAGTTGATGGCGAAGTAGTCGGCCGGATGCAGCGAGGTGGCGGCGATCAGCGCCATGACGCCGACCAGGCATTCCGCCAGCATGCCGCCGAAGGCCACCGGGCGGATGTCGCTCCACTTGTCGATCAGCTTGGGCGTGGTGCCCGAGCCGATGAAGGCATGGAAGCCGGAGATGGCGCCACAGGCGATGGTGATCGAGATGAAGGGCCAGACCGGGCCGTTCAGCACCGGGCCGCCGCCATGGATGAAGTCGGTCAGGGCGGGAAAGCGGATCTCGGGGTTGATGAAGACGACGCCGACGACCAGCGCCCCAAACACGCCGATCTTCATGAAGCTCGACAGATAGCCGCGCGGGGTCAGCAGCATCCACACCGGCAGCGCCGTGGCGAAGAAGGCGTAGACCGGCAGGGCGACGGCCACGGTTTCGGCATGCAGCGTCAGCCAGTCGCCCAGCATCGTGCCCTGGATGTAGGGGCCGGCGAAGACCGAGGCGGCGATGGCGGCGATGCCGACCTGGGTGGCGCCCTTGGACGAGCCGGTGACACGCTCATAAAGGCCGAGCGCGATGGCGATGGGGATCGTCATGAACACCGCGAAGGTGCCCCAGGCGTTGCGTTCCAGGGCATGGACGACGACCATCGACAGGCCGGCCATGGTGATGGTGATGATGAACAGCATCGCCAGACCGGTGCACCAGCCGGCCACCGGGCCGAGTTCGACCTTGGCGACCTCGGACAGCGACTGTCCCTTGTGCTTCATCGAGGCGAACAGCACGACGGTGTCATGCACCGCACCGCCGATGACGCAGCCGATCAGCAGCCACAGGAAACTCGGCAGATAGCCGAACTGGGCGGCCAGCACCGGGCCGACCAGCGGGCCGGCGGCGGCGATGGCGGCGAAATGCTGGCCGGCATTCACCCATTTCTTGGTGGGTACATAATTCTTGCCGTCCTCCAGCAGGTGGGACGGGGTGACTTCCGAATCGTCGGCACGGAGAACCTTGCGCACGAAGAACACGCCATAGAAGCGGTAGCAGAGCGCAAGAATGCAGAGTGTCGCGATCACAAAGGTTAGGGCGTGATCCATGACGGCTCTCCTGAAAGGGACCTGCCCCAGGGTCTACGCCGCCCGCGTAAGGTCGTGTGGGTGAATACCGCGAGCGGCGGCCGGGACGTGGCGAGCGGTCTCCGGGCGGGGGCGAGCGGCGCCGCTCAAGCCCCGGAATGCGCCGCTCGAACCGCCAGACCGCCGCTCGCGGGGAAGCGGACCATCGCATGCCACGGCGGCGCTATGGTGGGACGTCCCACATCGCCACTCCCGCCAGAGCCTCCCCGATGAGCACGCCCCGCCCCCGCACCCCGCTGCACCAGACGCTCGCCAACCTGCGCCGGCTGTTCAACGACGATTCCTATGAACGCTACCGCGAGGCCCAGGCACGGATCGCTCCGGACGAGCCGCTGCTTGACCGTCAGGCGTTCCAGGCACGGCAAATCCTGATGACGCTGGGGCGTGGCTGCTGCGGCCGGTAGGGTGAACCGGTGAACACCCCCCCGAAAGCGGTTCCACCCTGTTCCACCCCCAGCCCTCAGCCCATCCCGAGCCGCTCCTTCAGCGCGCCCAGGAAGCGCCGGCTGACCGGCACCGCATGGCCGCCGATGGTCTGGATCTCCGCCAGCCCACCATCGGCGAAGCGGATTTCCCGGATGCGCTCGGGATTGACCAGATACTGGCGGTGGCAGCGGAACAGCTGGCTCTTTTCCTGGATGGTGTGCAGGGTCAGCTCGGTGAAGCGCTCCTGCCCGTCCTCCCCCACCACATAGACCCCGGCGGGGCGGGAGACGACATATTCCACATCGGCCAGCTTCATCAGGGTGATGCGGTTGACGCCGGTGCAGGGGATGTGACGCAGTTCCGCCGCTCCCGGCAGCACGGCGACCTCCTGCGGGGCGCGCTGGCGGCGCAGGCGCTGCAACGTCTTCTCCAGCCGCGCCGGATCGGCCGGCTTCAGCAGATAGTCGAAGGCGTGCTCCTCGAAGGCCTGGACGGCATAGTCGTCATGGGCGGTCAGGAAGACGATGCGCGGCATCCGTTCGGGATCCAGCATGCCCAGCATCTCCAGCCCGCTGACCCGCGGCATCTGGATGTCGAGGAAGACGATGTCGGGTGCCTGCCGGTTGATGGCGCCGATCGCCTCGATGGCGTTGGCGCATTCGCCGACGATGCGGATGTCGGCGGCCTCCTCCAGCATCCGGCGCAGCTCCTCGCGCGCCAGCGGCTCGTCATCGACGATCAGGACGGTCATGGCGGGGGGCGTGGCGGGGGACATCGCAGGGGGCATCATGCGGGCACCGCTTCCTCAAGAGGCAGACGCAGGGTGACGCGGGTGAAGGCATCGGGATCGCAGGCGATGGAGACGCCATAGGCGTCACCGTAGCGGTTGCGGATGCGGCGGTCGACGATGGTCATTCCCAGCCCGTCGCCGCCCGGCTTGGCCTCATAGAGCCCGGCATTATCCTCCACCGACAGCAGCAAATCGCCACCCTCGCGCCGGGCGGCGATGCGCACCCGCCCGTCCTCCAGCAGTTGCGCCGTGCCGTGCTTGATCGCGTTCTCGACCAGCGGCTGGAGCGAGAAGGCCGGCAGCCGGGCGGAACGCAACCCGTCCGGCACGTCGATCTCCACCGCCAGCCGGCCGGTGAAGCGGGCCAGCTCGATCTGGAGATAGGCGTTCACATGCTCCACCTCGTCGCCCAGCGTCGCCGTCTCGCTCGGGCGCTTCAGGTTCTTGCGGAAGAAGGTGGACAGGTTCTGCACCAGCTGGCGCGCCCGTTCCGGATCGTTGCGGATGACGGCGGAGATGGTGTTCAGCGCATTGAACAGGAAATGCGGGTTGACCTGGGCATGCAGCAGCTTGATCTCCGACTGCGCCAGCAGCGCCTTCTGCTGCTCGTAGCGCCCGGCCAGGATCTGGTTGGACAGCAGCCGCGCCACCCCCTCCCCCAGCGTGCGGTTGATGGTGGAGAAGATCTTGGTCTTCGGCTCATACAGCTTGATGGTGCCGATCACCCCGCCCTCCTCCCCGACCAACGGGATCACCAGCGCCGCCCCCAGCCGGCAGCTCGGGCTGATCGAGCAGCGATAGGCCACCTCGTTGCCGTCGGCATAGATGACCTGATTGTTGGCGATGGCCTGATGGGTCTGGGGCGAGCTGATCGGCGTGCCCGGCAGATGATGGTCGTCGCCCATGCCGATGAAGGCCAGCAGCTTCTCGCGGTCGGTGATGGCGACGGCGCCGACGCCGGTCTCCTCGAAGATGATGCGGGCGACACGGGTGCTGTTCTCGCTGTTGAAGCCGCCGCGCAGCACCCCGTCGCAGCGCGCGGCGATCTTCAGCGCCTTGGCGGAAAAGGCGCTGGACTGCTTCTCGTCCAGCACCCGGCGTTCCAGCAGGATGCGCATGAACAGGGCCGCCCCCAGCGTATTGGCGACGATCATCGGCGCCGCCACCACCTCCACCAGATGCAGTGCCGCCTCGAAGGGGCGGGCCACCGCCAGGATGATCAGCATCTGCACCAGTTCCGCCAGGAAGGTGACGGCGCCGACGCGCAACGGGTTGAACAGCGGCTCGATCCGCCCGTGGCTGATCATGTGGCGGTGGACCAGCCCGCCGATCAGCCCCTCCGCCATGGTGGAGATGGCGCAGGCCAGCGCCGACATGCCGCCCAGCGAATAGCGGTGCAGTCCCCCGGTCAGCCCGACCGCCAGCCCCACCGACGGCCCGCCGAAAATGCCGCCCAGCACCGCCCCGATGGCGCGGGTGTTGGCGATGCTGTCGTCGATGTGCAGGCCGAAATAGGTCCCCATGATGCAGAAGATCGAGAAGATCACATAGCAGGCCAGCTTGTGCGGCCAGCGCACCGTCACATGGGTCAGCGGCAGGAACAGCGGCGTCCGGCTCATCAGATAGGCGATCACCAAATAGACGCACATCTGCTGAAGCAGGGAGAGGACCAGGGTGAAGGGCTCGGGAAGCATGGCGGTTTTCCAGCGGCGGCATTTGGACGGCCTTGGGCGGCCCAGATGCCCGCCATCCTACACCGGCCGGATCCCGCCGCCGATGGGACATCCTTTCACCCCGCCGCCACCCCTCACCGTTTCGGCGCCGGATGCAGCGCCGCCGGCGCCGGGGTCACCGACCGGCGCATCGCCACCTCCCACTCGCTCAGGGTGACGAAGCGCAGGCCACGCCTCCCCCCCTCCTCCAGAATCGCCGGCAGGGCCGCCACGCTCGCCGCCTTGGTGCTGTGCATCAGCACGATCGCCCCCGGCACCAGCCGCTCGGTGATCCGCCGGCGGATGACGTCGGGACCGGTGTCCTTCCAGTCCTGGCTGTCGGCGGTCCACAGCACCGTCGCCATGCCGTGATGACGGGCCAGCGCCGCCAGCGCGTCGTCGACATCGCCATAGGGCGGCCGGAACCAGGCCGCCGTCACGCCGACCGACGCCAGCGCCTGTTCCGCCTGCGCCAGGTTCCACTCGCGCTCGGCCGGCTTCAGGTCGGTGGTCATCGGATGGGTCTGGGTATGGCTGCCGACCTCGTTGCCCGACGTCGCGACCAGCCGGGCGATCTCGCGATGCTCGGGGATCTTGGCGCCGATGTAGAAGAAGGTCGCCTTCGCCCCATGCGCCCGCAGGATGTCGAGGATGCGCGGATCGTTGGCGTCGGGCCCGTCGTCGATGGTCAGCGCCACCACCCTGGCCGAGGGCAGCGTCAGATCGACCTGGGCGAGGTCGAGATCCGATCCGGGAATCAGATGCCGGGTCACGAAGGGGGCGGCGCCATGGGTGGCGGCATAGCTGCGCTGTCCGGCCAGGGCGGAAACCGGCAGGGCGAACAGGGCGGCAGCCAGCCCCAGCGGCAGGACGGCGCGGCGGAACGGGGTCATCATCGCGGTGGCACTTGGGAAAGGTCGGAGCCACCCTTCCCTTCGATAGGGGTAGGGCCGGCGGATGCCCGAGCTTTGCGCCCACCCGCCGCGATGGACAAGCGATTTATTGCGGATCCTCCGGCGAGCGGGGGCGGGGAGCGGAGGCCGGCGAGGCCCCGCTCCGGTGCGGTAAGATCTACAGTGTCGCCAGCGCCGCGCTCAGATCATGCAAGCTGTCGATGGTGGGGGTGCCGTCCGGGAAGGGATGCCCGCCGGACCGGTCGCGCACGCCAACGAAGGGTAGCGACAGTTCCGCCGCCGCCGCGTAATCCTGAACGGCGTCGCCGACGAAGGCGACGCGGTCCGCCCGGAAGCCATGGCGGGCCAGCAGCATCGCCGCCGTTTCCGCCTTGCGTGGCGGGCTGCCGTGAACCGACACGAAATGGTGGGCCATGCCCCGCCCGGCGACGATCCGCAGCATCTCCTGGTGCGGTGTCGCGGAGATGATGAACAGGGGTGGGCGGTCGGCATGCGCCGCCAGAAAAGCCGCGGCGCCGGGAATTTCGGCGCAGCCGACCACCGCCTGCTCCACCGCGGCGGCGAAGGCATCGACCAGCCGGTCGAGCCGCTCCGGTTCAATGTCGCGGCCAAGCACCTCGCGCTCGAAGCGCATCAGCTTCTCCCGCCGGGCCATGCCGCCATTGGCGCGGTGATAGGCGTGGATGGCGGCCTGAACCTCCGGCCCCTCGTCGGCGTAGAGAGTGACGAAGGCCTCGCCCTTCAGGCCGTTGGAATCGGCCAGCACGCCGTCGAAGTCGAACAGGATCGCGTCCCAGCGACGGTGCAACATGCCGCTCATCCCGCGAACCGATCCTTGAAACGCTCGCGCAGGAGGTTCTTCTGCACCTTGCCCATGGCGTTGCGCGGCAGTTCGTCGAGGAAGGTCACCGCCTTCGGCACCTTGAAGTTGGCCAGCCGCTCCTTGCAGGCGGCGATCACCGCCGTCTCGTCGACACCATCCCCGGCAGCACCCGGCCGGCGCAGGACGACCGCCATCACCGCCTCGCCGAAATCGGGATGGGGAACGCCGATCACCGCCGATTCCACCACGCCGGCGATGGCGTCGATCACCGTCTCGACCTCCTTGGGATAAACGTTGAAGCCGCCGGAGATCACCAGATCCTTGGCCCGGCCGATGATGTGGACATAGCCGCGCCCGTCGATCCTGCCGACATCGCCGGTAATGAACCAGCCGCCGGGCCGGATTTCCTGCGCCGTCTTCTCCGGCATCCGCCAATAGCCCGAAAAGACGTTCGGCCCCTTGACCTCCAGCACGCCGATCCCGCCCTCGGGAACCGGCTCGCCGCTCTTCTCGTCGGCGACCCGCACCGACACCTCGGGCAACGGAAAGCCGACGGTGCCGGGAATGCGCTCGCCGTCCAGCGGGTTGGAGGTCAGCATCCCGGTCTCCGTCATGCCGTAACGCTCCAGGATGGCCTGACCGGTGCGCTCGGCGAACTCCCGGTGGGTGTCGGCCAGCAGCGGGGCGGAGCCGGAGATGAACAGCCGCATATGCGCCGTCGCCTCCGCCGTCAGGCGCGGGTCGGCCAGCAGGCGGGTGTAGAAGGTCGGCACCCCCATCATCACGGTGGCGCGCGGCAGCAGGCGGAACACGGCGTCGGCGTCGAATTTCGGCAGGAACAGCATGGCGCCGCCGTTCATCAGCACGCAGTTGGTGGCGACGAACAGGCCGTGGGTGTGGAAGATCGGCAGGGCGTGCAGCAGCAGGTCGTCAGGGCGGAAGCCCCAGATGCGATGCAGGGTGGCGGCGTTGGCGGACAGGTTGCGGTGGCTCAACATCGCCCCCTTCGACCGCCCGGTGGTGCCGGAGGTATAGAGGATCGCCGCCAGATCGTCCGCCGCGCAAGCCACCGTCTCGAAGGCCGGATCCAGCCCAGCCGCCCGCTCCGTCAGGCTGCCGTCACCGTCGGCGCCCAGCGTCAACAGCGTGCCCACCCCGGCCGCCGCCGCGGTGTCGGCCAGCATCGCCTCCTTGTCCGGCGCGCAGACGAACAGCCTGGGTTCGGCATCGCCAAGGAAATAGGCGACCTCCGCCTTGGTGTAGGCGGTGTTCAGCGGCAGATAGGCCGCCCCGGCGCGCAGGCAGGCGAGATAGAGAAAGACCGCCTCCGCCGATTTCTCCACCTGGACGGCGACGCGGTCGCCCTTGACCACGCCCAGCCCGGTCAGCAGCCGGGCATAGCGGCCGCTGATCTCCATCAGGTCGCGATAGCTGTAGCGACGGCCGGACTCCAGCTCGATGAAGAGGCTGTCGGCGGTGTCGGGAAAGCGTGCGGCGGCGATGTCGAAGAAATTCTCGGTCATTCTCATCTGAACCCAGGGAAACGGTTTGCCCATCATACACCGCGGCGGGGCAGGGATGCAGCGGTACGGGGCCGCAGGCCGGGAGGGAAGCCGGGGCGGAATGGCGATGTGGGACGTCCCACATCGCCCGCATCATTTCGGGCGAGAGATAGAAAGCCACCACAGCCAGAAGGACATGCCGCCACCATGACGAGCCCTATTTCCTGAAAATGCGAGTCACGACGTATTAGCAGTGGAAACTCCCAGGATGCTTGCGTAAGCAGGAGTCACAAAGCGGGAAAATCATTAATCGAAAACAACTTTTTACCCGCGTCCCCACCCCGGCCACAGCGCCGGACGATACAGGAGACGGAACGAATGAGCGCCAAGGACCCCAACGCCACAGAGCCCGGCCAGACTCCCCCCTGCTTCGATTGCGCGACCGACGCCACCGGGCGTCTGGACGAGATGTTCATCGTCATGGGCCAGATGAAGAACATCGCGCTGGGCCAGAAGCCGGCGCAACGCGAGGTGTTCCGCAAGCTGCATGGAGCCGCCCATGGCCGGCTGGTGATGGACCCGAAACGGCCGGAGGCTCTGCGCGTCGGTGTCTTCGCCAAGGATGAACTGCCGGCCTGGATGCGCTTTTCCAGCGACACCAGCCCAACCGCCCCCGACCTAGGTTCCACGCTCGGCATCGGCCTGAAGGTCTGGGGCGTCGACGGGGTCAACGCGCTGGGCGAGACCGGCGACGTCGCCGATTTCATCATGCAGAACTATCCGGTCTTCTTCGTCGACAACGCACAGGAGATGTGCGAGTTCACCTATGCCGGAATCGTCCAGAACGACTATCCCGGCTATCTCGCCAAGCATCCCAAGACCAACGACATTCTGAACGCCATGTCGGCCCAGGTCGATGGCAGCGTGCTGACCACCCAATATTGGGCGATCCTGCCCTTCGCCTTCGGCCCCGACCATTACGCCAAATACGCCCTGGTGCCGGAAGTGCCGCCGCCCGGCCATCCGGCGGTCAATGTCCCGACCGACGACAACAACTATCTTGCCACCGACCTCGCCAACCGGCTGCGGGACGACGAATACCGCTTCACCTTCATGGTGCAGGTGGTGCCGAAAAGCGCCGGCTATCCGCTCGACAAGGCGACGGAGGAATGGCCGACCGACACATATCCCTATCAGCCGGTGGCGACGCTGATCCTGCCCAAACAGGATGTCTCGGCCCGCGGCCAGGGCGATTACGGGCAGGAGTTGGCCTTCAACATCTGGCGCACCCCGGTGGAGCAGACGCCGCAGGGCAGCATCGCCGCGGCGCGCAAGGTCGTCTACAACCATGGCGCCGATGTCCGCCATCAGGCCAACGGCCAGCCGCTGGAACAGCCGCTGGTGCCGCGCACCCCGGCGCCGGCGCCGCCCAAGGATGACTGCATCGTCAAGGCGGTGATCTATCCCCCCATCGGCGTCGCCCGCATCGGCAACGCGCCCAAGGGCCATGTCGTCGGCCCCGAGGTGCCGAACCCGAAGCCGCTGATGGCCAGCGACGACCCGGCGCGGAACCCCTATCGCGATGCCGAGGGCCGGCTCCTGCCGCAGGCGGCGCGCTTCCGCATCTATGGCGTCAACGCCCTGGGGCGGATCGTGCGCGAGCTGTCGGCTCCCGACAGCGGCGCCGACATCACGTGGAAGGTCCATCTCGCCAACAAGAAATCGGCCTGGTACGGCTTCCAGCTGGCGCTCGACATTCCCGAGGCGGCGTCGGCCGACCCGACCACCTTGCGCAACCCGACCGTCTCCGACCGCGAGGCGCTGGTGCTCGACGCCGGCGAACAGGCGATCCATGCCGGCCATGGCAAGCAGAGCCGCAAGCTGACCGCCGGCAAGTTCATGCATCAGGGCGAGCCGGTCTATCTCGGCCGCATGTGGTGCGAGGAGGGCGACAAGCGCCTGCTGGTCACCGGCGGTCGCGGCTTCTCCGCCTCCTACAACGGTACCAAGGCGATCACCTTCGGCAACAACGAGGGCTGGCACGACGATACCTCCGACGGGCCGGTCGATGCCGTCGTCAAGCTGAACGGCATGGAACTGCCCGTCACCCCCGCCTGGATCGTGGTGGCCCCGCCCAATTACGGACCGCAGCGCAAGTCGGTCCGCACCATGTGGGATCTGATGCGCGACGTGTCGATCCAGGCCAAGACCCTGCCCAAGCCGGCGCGCCCCTCCTTCACCAACGACATCTATCCGGTGTTCGAGCGGATGACCGGCCTGCAATGGGTCAATGCCGGCTTCGCCGCCGGGTTCGGCTGGCGCTCGGCCAACGACTTCACCAAGCCGGACTGGATCGAGCGGCTGAACGACCGCAGCCTCGCCAACC
Organism: Azospirillum sp. B510; assembly: GCF_000010725.1. Taxonomy (NCBI): domain Bacteria; kingdom Pseudomonadati; phylum Pseudomonadota; class Alphaproteobacteria; order Rhodospirillales; family Azospirillaceae; genus Azospirillum; species Azospirillum sp. B510. The sequence continues at coordinate 530,769 of NC_013859.1, forward strand.
AGGAAACCCGGCGGGTGCTGAAGAACTCCTTCCGGCACGACAGCGTCGACAGCTGGTCGCCGATGCCCTGGCCCTGGGTCTATGGCGACGCGATGAACGTCCCGCCGGCCCAGACCCCGCGCCAATACACATCGCTGACCCAGACCCAGCTCGGCTTCCTCGACCAGTGGGTCGCCGGCGATTTCGACGATGATTGGGGCAAGGTTCCGGTCTACACCGAGTTCGACCAGGTCCCGCTGGAAGAGCAGGGCGAGGTCCTGACCCGCGCCGCGCTGGAGTTCTGTCTGGCGGACGCCTTCCATCCCGGCTGCGAGATGACCTGGCCGGTGCGCGCCTCCACCATGTACATGGAGCCGTTCCGCTTCGCCCATGCGCCCAAGGGCTGGATCGAGCCGGGCATGGGCGCCATCCTGTCGAGCGACACGGTGACCATTCCCAATGGTCCGCTCTATGGCCAGCTTCCGGGCGGCATCACCCGCTGGATGGCGGTGCCGTGGCAGACCGACACCGGCAGCTGCCGGTCGGGCTACGACGCCAGCTATGACCCCAACGTCCCCACCTTCTGGCCGGCCCGCGTCCCCAACGAGGTGCTGACCCGGGAAAACTACGCCCTGGTGATGGATGCCACCCAGCCGGCCCAGGTGCGTCTGGCCGCCTTCGCCAACCGCGCCGCCTGGGTGGCGCCGCTGGGGACGGGCAGCTACACCGACCAGATCAACAACATGATCCATCACTTCGATCATCTCGGCGTGGTCGAGGTCAATCCCGGCCCGACCGATCCGGAAGGGGCCAAGCTGTTCCCGCCGCTGATCGAGGTGGAGGACCAGCACATCCCCATCCCCGACGAGGATGACACCGTCGATGCCAAGGCGGTGCGGGCCGCCCACCACACCCTGACGACCAGGACGCCGGGGCCGACCGGCGGGGGAGGAGGCTTGCGGGCGACCCAGCCGGTCGATCTCAGCCGGATCGACAAGGTCCGCCGCTTCCCGCGCGGGCTGCGGTGAACAAAAGCGGTGTGATGGCGGTCGAGGCGGATGCGATCGTGGTCGGGGCGGGCCCCGCCGGGGCCGCCTTCGCCCTCAACCTCGCACCGCTGCACCGGGTGCTGGTGCTGGACCGGCGGGACGGTCCAGCCACCCGCATCGGCGAATCGCTGGCCCCGGCCGCCCGCCGGCTGCTGACCGACATGGGCCTGTGGGACGCCTTCCTGGCGGAAGGCCATTCCCCCTGCCATGGCGGCCGTTCGGTCTGGGGCGGCCCGCAGCCGGTGGAGGCCGACAATTTGCGCGACCTCGACGGGCCGGGCTGGCATCTCGACCGTGGCCGTTTCGATCAGTGGCTGCGCCGGCTGGCGGCATCGCGCGGTGCCGCCCTGCTGGTTCCGGCCCAGCCGCTGACGGTGGAGCGGGACGGGGAAGGCTGGCGGCTGGGGCTGGACGCCGGCGGACGCCACATCCCCGTGCGCGCCCGCCTGCTGGTCGATGCCGGCGGGCGCGGCTCGCCGCTGGCCAGGCGCCTCGGCGCCCGGCGGACGGTGTCGGACCGGCTGGTCTGCGGCTGGGTCCATGGCCAGGACGCTCCCGCCCGCCAGTCCGGCTTGACCTGGATCGAGGCGGAAGCCGACGGCTGGTGGTACAGCGCCCCGTTGCCGGAGGGCCGCCGTGTGGTCGCCTTCCACACCGACGCCGACCTGCCGGCCGCCGCCGACGCCCGCGATGTCTCCTCGCTGCTGCGTCGGCTGTCGGGCTGTTCCATGCTTTCGGACGCGTTGCGCGCCTGCGGTTTCGAAGCGGAAGGGCAGGGCGGCTTCTGCGCCGCCCACAGCAGCAGCCTGTCACCCGCCTCGGGCGATGGCTGGCTGGCGGTCGGCGACGCGGCGCTGGGTTTCGACCCGCTGTCGTCTCAGGGCATCTTCAACGCGCTCTATACCGGATTGGCCGCGGCGGAGGCCGCCGACCGCCACCTGTCCGGCGACACCGGCGCGCTGCCCGGCTACGCCGCCGGCCTTGCGCCGATCCGCGACGCCTACCGCGCCCATCTGCATGCTTGGTACGGCTTGGAACGCCGCTGGCGGGACCGTCCATTCTGGCGCCGGCGCCTTGAAATCCCCCTCTCCCCCCGAGGAGAGGTGATGTGGGACGTCCCACATCACAGCGAATAATCCCCGAGCTCCCGCACCAGATCCACCAGCGCCCGCAGCCCCAACGGCAAATGACGTCGGCCCGGATAATAGAGGCACAGGCCGGGGAAGGGCGGCGTCCAGTCCTCCAGCACGCGCAGCAGCCGCCCGGCGGCGATGTCCTCGGCGACATGCCATTCCGCCAGATAGCCCAGCCCCAACCCGCCGCGAACCGCGTCGAGCATCAGATTGGGATCGTCCAGGATCAGCGGGCCGGTCCCGTCGATGGCGACCGTTTCGCCACGACGCTCGAACTCCCAGCGATAGAGGGCGCCGCTCGGCAGGCGGCTGCGGATGCAGCGATGCCCGGCGAGGTCGGCCGGGGTCCGCGGCATGGAGCGGCCGGCGAAATAGTCCGGCGTTCCGACGACGGCGAAGCGCAGGTCGGGACCGAGCGGGACGGCGATCATATCCTGCGGCACCTGCTCGGCCAGCCGGATGCCGGCATCGAAGCCTTCCAGCACGATGTCGACCAGCTTCCCTTCGGTGACGATGTCCACCGTCATCCCGGGATAACGGCGCAGATACTCCAGGATGACCGGCTTCATGATCATCCGCGCCGCGCCGGACGAGCCGTTGATGCGCAGCGTTCCCGCAGGCGCGGTCCGATGCTCGGACAACCGGTCGATCGCGGCGCGGATATCGCGCAGGGCCGGGGCGGTATCGGCGACGAACTGTTCCCCCGCCTGCGTCAACGCCACGCTGCGCGTCGTGCGGTGGAACAGCCGCACCCCCAGCCGCGTCTCCAGCGCCGCGATGGCATGGCTGAGGGCCGAGCGCGACATCCCGAGTTCCGCCGCCGCCGCCCGAAAGCCGCGATGACGGGCGACGGCCTGCACCGCCTCCAGCTCCGCCAGTCCGGATATTTCCATTGTCCTGACCTGCTCACCGATTCATGCGGGATTGTCCATCTTATCACCCGACAGCCCGCGTGCCACCTGAATGGCGAACCACCCAACAGCCATTCCGGGACAGGCATCATGCAGGACATCGACACCATCTCCATCGACGGCCGCTTCGTCACCCCGCATGGGACGGAGCTGTTCGACCTTCACAACCCGGCGACCGGCGCCGTCACCGGCCGCGTCCGCCTTGCCGACGAGGAGGACGCCCATGCCGCCGTCGCCGCCGCCAAACGCGCCTTTCCGGCCTTTTCCCGGACCGGCGGGGCGGAGCGCATCGCCATGCTGAACCGGTTGGCCGACGCCGTCGCCGACCGGCGCGGCGACCTGCTCGACGCCGTGGTCGAGGAATATGGCGCCCCGGTCTCACGCGCCGCCTTCATGGTCGATCATCCGGTGAACGTCTTGCGCGACACCGCCGGGCTGCTGGCCGACTATCCCTTCGTCAGGCGGATGGGAACGGCCGAGGTCAGGATGGAGCCGCTCGGCGTCGCCGGGTTGATCACGCCGTGGAACAGCAACGCCGGCTTCATCTGCGGCAAGCTCGCCGCCGCCATCGCCGCCGGCTGCACCGCGGTGATCAAGCCCAGCGAGATGAGCGCCCGCCAGACGCGGATCGTGACCGAGGCGCTGCATGCCGCCGACCTGCCGCCCGGCCTGTTCAACATCGTCACCGGGCGCGGCGACCGGGTGGGGGCGGCCATCTCCAGCCATCCCGATGTCGCCAAGCTCTCCTTCACCGGCTCCACCGCCACCGGCAAGGCGATCCTGCGCGCGGCGGCCGACACGCTGAAGCGGGTGACACTGGAGCTGGGCGGCAAGTCGCCGACCGTCATCCTCGACGATGCCGACCTGGCCCGGGCGATCCCGCTGGCGGTCGACGCCGCCTTCATGAACAGTGGTCAGGCCTGCATCGCCGGCACCCGCCTGCTGGCTCCGCGCAGCCGCCTCGCCGAGATCGAGGCGCTGGCAAGGGCGGCGGTCGAGATGGTGCGCGCCGGCGATCCCCGCGACCCGGCGACCATGATCGGCCCGATGGTCAGCCGGACCCAGTGGGAGCGGGTGCAGCGCTACATCCGCATCGGGGTGGAGGAGGGCGCCGTCCTGCTGGCCGGCGGGGAAGGGCGGCCGGACGGGCAACCGGAATTTTCCGGCGGCTGGTTCGTGCGGCCGACCCTGTTCACCGCCGTCCGCAACGACATGACCATCGCCCGCGAGGAGATCTTCGGGCCGGTGCTCTCCATCATCCCCTACGGGGATGAGGAGGAGGCGGTCGCCATCGCCAACGATACCGTCTATGGCCTCCAGGCCTATGTGCTGTCGGGCGACGTCGGCCGCGCCCGCCGGGTGGCGGAGCGCATCGTCGCCGGCCGCGTGCTGATCAACAGCCTGGCCCACGACCCGAAGGCACCCTTCGGCGGCTTCAAGCAGTCCGGCATCGGCCGCGAATATGGCAGCTTCGGCCTCGACGCCTTCCTGGAACCGAAGGCGCTGCTGGGGGAGGGCGTTTAGGCGCCCGCTTCCCCATCCAGGATCGCGTCGATCTCGGCCCGCAGCCGCAAAAGCCGGTCGCGGCTGTCGGCGTCGAGGTGGCGGCGCCGCTCGCGCACCACGGCCACATCGCGCAGGATCCGCGCCACGCTGGCCTGGAGGGTCCGCACCGCCTCCCCGGCGTCCGGCTCCGGCGCAGCCGCGTCCGTGGCCCCGCCCTGGGCATGCTCGCGCTTGGCCTGCCGCACCGCCTTGACGCTCGCCCCCTCCTTGGCGCGTTTCCACAGCTGCGCATGCAGCTCCGCCGGGGCGGCGGCGATCTCGATCATCACCGAGCGCGAGACATGGGCGAACCGCGTCGCATATTCCTCCCGCATCTCCGCCGGCAGGCCCATGATCGCCAGCAGCTTGGTGACGTCGGTGCGGTCGCGCCCGACGACGGCGGCCAGCTCGTCATGGGTGTAGCCGTGCTTGTCGATCAGCCGGGCCAGCGCCGCCGCATATTCCACCGCGTTCAGGTCGACGCGCTGGACATTGTCGATCAGCCCGATCTCATCGGGATCGCCGGACGTCAGGATGGCGAAGACCGTCTTGCGACCCAGCATCTCATGCGCGCGCACCCGCCGCTCGCCGCCGATCAGCAGATACTCGCCCTGGGGCAGCGGACGCACCAGGATCGGGTTCTGCAACCCGTGACGCTCGATGGAGGCGGCCAGGCTGCGCAGCTCCGCCTCGTCGAAATGGCGGCGGGGCTGGTCCGGGTTGCGATGGACACGGGCGAGATCCAGCTCCACCACATGGGGGAAGCCGGCCGAGGTGCCGAACAGCCGGTCGCTGCCCACCGTCAGCCCGCCGGACATCACCCCCATCGGGACCCCCACCGGATCGCCGGCACCGCCCAGCAGTTCGCGGGTCTTGCGTTCGAACTTACGCGACATGCGGCATCTCCCGGGTCTGGGCATAGGCGCGGATCTGGCGCGCCACCTCACGGAAGGTGTCGGCCCCCGGCGCCTTGGGATCGCCGGCCAGCGTGATCATGCCGGCCGCCGCCGCCTTGCCATAGACCGTGGCGCGCGGGATGGGCTCGAACACCGGGACCTGATCGGCGTAGGATTCCATCAGCTCCTGCAAGGTCGCGCGGTCCTGGGTCAGCCGGTCGTTGTACATGGTCGGGATGATGCCGGCGATGCGCAGGGTCGGATTGACCCGGCGGCGGATGCGGCCGATGGTGTCGATCAGCCGCTTGACGCCGAGCAGGGCCAGCGCCTCCGTCTGCACCGGAACCACCACCAGCTCCGCCGCCGAGAGGGCGTTGGCGGTGACCAGCCCCAGATTGGGCGCGCAGTCCATCACCACGTAATCATAGGCGTGGCGAACCTCCTCCAGCTTTTCCCGCAGGATCAGCCCGCCGGTGGAATCCGCCGCCAGCTCGACATCGGCGTCGGCCAGCGACAGCCCGGCCGGCGCCAGATCCAGCCCGCGTTCCGCCGTCGGCATGATCACCGAGGTCAGCGGCTCCTCCGAGCGCAGCACATAATAAAGTGTCTTGCGCTGCTGCTCCAAGGCGACGATGGCGGCGTTGCCGATGCCGACATGGACGGTGGCGTTGCTCTGGGAATCGCAGTCGATCAGCAGCACCCGCGCCCCGCCCTCCGTCAGGGCATAGGCCAGGTTGACGGCGGTGGCGGTCTTGCCGACGCCGCCCTTCTGGTTGGCGACCGCCAGATATGTCGCGGAACGCGGACGCTCGTCCGCCTTGTGGCGGGTCAGGAAATCGACCAGCTGCTGCGGGATCCGCTCCGCCCCGCTTTCCCAGCGGCTGATCCGCGCCTTGGTGTAGCTGCGGCCGAGTTGCCCGTTCAGCCAGTCGGCGAACTGCGTCTGGTTCTCGCCGCGCCGCTCGCGCAGCTGGCGCATGTCGTCGCCCCCGCTCTTCACCGGCAGCATTTCCGTCAT